>JAPLPG010000336.1 GCA_026400375.1 Novosphingobium sp.
CTGCGCGGTGACGACGATTTCGCGCGAGGATTCGGGGGTGTTGGCTTCAGACGTCTGGGCCTGGGCATCCTGCGCCAACGCAGGCATTGCCATGCCGAGCGTCAGCGCGGTAAAGCTGGCAGCTGCAAGAAGACGCACGTGTGATGTGGTACGGTGTGTTTTGGCCATAGCCCCTCTCCTAGTTGTTCCTCTTCGGGAACCGCTGATGTTTGTTAGTAAGACATACTAATTCGCGCTTGGCAAGCCTAACATTTGCACGTGTTGCGCGGGTGGCAAAGTGATGCAGATCGGGCACACTTCGTCACTTGCCCCGGCGCAAGAACGCGGCGATAGACTGCTGCGCATGAGCGACGATCCCGCAACTCCTGACCATGTGGCCGCAGATCCCGTTGCCTTCGAAGGCGAAGTGGCGCTGCTGGTCGATCTGCTGAAGCTTGGCACCTTCATTGGCACGCCAATGCGCGACGGCGTGGCCGAGCCAGTGGGACTGACCCACACAGACTTGCGCATCGTTCTGGCGCTTGGCGGCGAAGGCGAACTGGCCGGGCATGACCTTTCGGAAATCATGGGCGTACCCCCGATGAACGTGAGCCGGGCGATCGCGGCCCTGTCCGAACGCGGGCTGGTGGAGCCGGGCCGCAACCGATCGAACCGCAGGCGCAAGCCGGTGCGGCTGACGCCTGCCGGAGAAGCGCTGTTCGCGCAGACCGTGCCGGCGATGGAGCGGGTGGGCGCAAACCTGTTCAAGGGCGTGCCCCAGCGCGATCGCGATGCCTTCCGCCGCGTGGCCGCAACGGTGCTTAGCCGGATCGGGCGCTGGGGCGGCTGACGCCACGGGTCTGCGCCGTTCAGGGCCACTTCGATTGCAGCGCGGTGAATTCGCCCACGGCAAAGGCCTTGGCCAGCACCGGGTGGGCAAAGCTCATCGGCACTTCGGCGCGGTGCGGCCAGGTCTGGCGCACTTCGGTTTCGGGAAGCAGCCGGTCCGGGCCGATCGGGTTTTCGGGGAAGCACACGGCGGCAGGCTGGAGATGGGCGACGGTCTTTGACCAGCCGGTTTCATAATCGGCTTGCCACTGCATCATGTAGTCCAGCCGCTGGATCTTCCAGACGCCATCTTCCTTCACGTAGTCGTTTTCGTAGATGCCGCTTTCCCAGAACTGCTGGGGCATGCCATCGGGCTTGTCCTTCAGGATATCGTCGTGCCAGCCACCGGCCAGGATGCCGCGGAAACGGCCCTTGGCGCTCTGGCCATCAGGCGCGATGGTGATGACGTCCTGCAACTGGAAATGATCGAGCAGCAGCCCATGCACCGGCCCGCGCCGACCGCCGGTGAACAGGTTCTGGAACCACGTGCCGTAAAGCCGCATCACGCCGGCATAGCCGACATATTCGCCCGAAAGGAACACGACCGCGCCATCGCGCGCGAACAGGCCCGCCACTTCCTCGGGCCGATTGTAATCGATGTAGTAGCCATAGGCCCACTGCAGGCGGCGAATCGCGTTGAGATCCTCCAGTTCGGTCACGCGCGCCTCGAGCGCGGCGAGACGGGATTCGGTGGTGGCTTCAGGGCTGCTCATATCGACTCTCCCAATCGCTATATTTGTATGTAATACTAACAATCTGGAGAGCGATTGCGAGAGGAAAAATCATGAGCGGTTGGGCAGGACAGGTGGCCTTTGTCACCGGTGGCGTGACGGGCATTGGCCTGGGCGTGGCACAGGCATTGAGCGATGCGGGTCTGCGGCTGGCGCTGAGCTATCGCAACGAGGACCACCGTGCGCAGACCGCGCAATGGTTCGCCACGCGCGGGCGGGAGGCCCCGCTGTTCGTGAAGCTGGACGTGACCGACCGCGCCGCCTTTGCCGATGCAGCGGCCCAGGTGGAGGCACATTTCGGCGCGGTGCACGTGCTGGTGAACAACGCGGGCGTCAGCGTGTTCGGGCCAAGCGACGAGGCCAGCTATGCCGACTACGACTGGATCATGGGCGTGAATTTTGGCGGCGTGGTCAATGGCCTGGTCAGCTTCCTGCCGCGAATCAAGGCTGCGGGCGGATTGCGCCACGTGGTGAACATTGCGTCGATGGCTGCGTTTCTGCCGGGTCCACAGGCGGGGATCTACACCGCCAGCAAGTTTGCCGTGCGCGGGCTGACCGAATCGCTGCGCTACAACCTTGCCCCGCACGACATCGGCTGTTCGCTGTGCTGCCCGGCGCTGACGCGGACCAACGCGTGGGGATCGGCGCTGAAGCGGCCCGAGGCCTTTGCCGACAGCGGGTTCGCGCCGGCCGACCGGGCCGAGCTGGAGCAGTTCGGCGGCGCGTTCGAAGCCGGAATGGACCCTTACGAGGTAGGGCAGAAGGTGTTCCGCGGCATGGCGCGCAACGATGGCCTGATCCTGACGCATCCGGAGTTTGCCGACGATTTCCGCGAGATCTACGAAGCTTCGCTTGCCGCCCTGCCGCAAGAGCAGGCGCCGCCCGAGCGGCTGCACATCGAACGGCTGCGGCGTGAGGCGATGAAGGCGGCGCAGGCCGGTCAGATCATCCGGCTTGATGATCTGACCTGATCCTTGACCTGCCCTGCTCCCCCGCGAAAGCGGGGGCCTCAGGCTGAACTACGTTCCCGTAACAACCCCGAGGTCCCCGCCTTCGCGGGGACGCGCCTTGGTGCCGAGCCTGCCAAGACGCTTGCAGCCGCTCGTCACCCGGTTATCGTGGCGCGCGGACGGTCAATGCGGAGAGTGCCCAATGTGCGATGAAATCACCGAACAGGAAAACGCCTTGTGGCTTGGACAGGGCGCGCTTGATCGGCGCCAGTTCGCCAGCGTGGGCGCAGGCGCGGCGGCATTGATCGCTCTTCCCGGATGCGCCACGGCGGCGGCTGGCAAAACGAAGAACCGCACCGTTTCCATCGACACGCCCGATGGCAAGGCCGATGCGTTCTTCGTCTATCCTGCCAAGGGCAAGCATGCTGCCGTGATCATGTGGCCCGACATTGCCGGCCTGCGCGATGCCTACAAGACGATGGGCACGCGGCTGGCCGAGGCCGGTTACGCCGTGCTGGTGGTCAACCAGTACTATCGTTCGAGCCCGGCCCCGATCCTGAATTCGCTGATGGAATGGCGCACGCCGCCGGGGCAGGAAAAACTGAAGCCGATGATTGCCGCGATCACGCCGGCGGGCACGGTTGCGGATGCTGGCGCCTTCGTGACGTGGCTCGACCGGCAGGCCGAAGTCGATACGAAAAAGAAGATCGGTTCATGCGGCTATTGCATGGGTGGCCCGTTCACCGTGCGCACGGCCTTTGCCAACCCGGCGCGCGTAGGGGCGGCGGCATCGTTCCACGGTGCGGGCCTAGTCGGCGATGCGCCCGAAAGCCCGAGCAGCCTGCTGCCCAGGACGAAGGCCGCCTACCTCATCGCCATTGCCCAGAACGATGACGAACGCGCGCCTGACGACAAGGTGAAGTTCCGCGCGGCCGCCGATGCGGCAGGGCGCCCGGCCGAGATCGAGGTCTATCCGGCGCAGCACGGCTGGTGCACGATCGATGCGCCGGTCTATGACAAGGCGCAGGCCGAGAAGGCGTGGGGCCGGATGCTGGCGCTGTTCAAGGCAAACCTCTGACGCCAAGAAGGTTTTGCCGGGCGTACCGTCAGGCCAGGGGCGACTGCTGTACAAGGCCGAAGCGTGCCGTTCCTGTGTGGAACGGTACGTGTTCGCTGCGCGTCAACCACGCCAGGACGAGGAACAGCCCAGCGCCGCCCGCCACGTCGACCAGATAGTGCCCGCCGATGGGGATGGTCGAAACCAGCACCAGCGCGGCCCAGACGCTCGCGGCAAGGCGCAGGTGGCGATAGGGCCACGCGGCATGTGCCACCGCCAGCGCCATGACCGCGTGGAAGGACGGGAACGTCACCACCCCGCTCAACCGCGCGGCATCGAACACCGCGCTCGTGCCGTTGCGGAAGTAGTCCACGCTGGCCAGAAAGAACCGGCCCGAGCCTTCGGGCAGACCCGGCACCTGCTGCTGCGAAAGCCCGGCATGGACGAAGTTTGCCAGCGCCGGCCAGCCGACCGAAAACAGCGCGCTGGCCAGAGCGCCCGCGCCATAGATGAACAGCAACCGCCACGTTTGCGCCGCCTTGCCGGTGATGCTGAGCGCCAGCACGGCAAGAAACACGGCCGGGACCGTCGTGGAATAGACAAAGCCCAGCGCAGACGCGAGGCCCGGCGTCCGCGCAAAGAGCAGGACGACGCCGGGGGTATCAAAGCCGATGGCCTTGTCGACGGTGGCAAGCGCATCGTCCACCAGCGGGCGGTTCAGGCGCATTCCGGCATGGGCCACGATCGCGGCATGCAGCGAAAGCGCGATCAGCAGGGCGAACGCTCCGGCAATCAGCCCCAGCCGCGCGTCGCGGCCCGCCGTTCCATACCACAGGTGCGCCGCCAATAGCGCGCACAGCATTGCGGCGGCGGGCACGGCCTGATCGGCGCGCAAGTGCATGCCGACATAAGCCAGCAGCGCTGCGGAAAGGGCCAGCCCAGCCATCGCCACCCAGACGGTGAGCGCATAGGCCGACGCACGCATCACTGACATATTCGCCCGCCCCGGCCCCGTTCTCCGTCGCAACGCCGCGACGGAGAACGGGCTTACCCGGTCATGGTGAACGATTGGTAAGCACCGCTCAGCCATGGTCGGCTCATGGCAGGGTGTGGCGCCTCCCGGCGCTCCATTGCAGGATCAGGCGCTGCGCAGCATCTCGACATTGTCCTCGATCATCTGGCGGACCGAGCGGGCCTTGCGGCCGGTCAGGCGCTCGACATCATCGGTACAGATTTCGAGAAAGCCTTCGCGGATGGCCCGGCCGAAGGTCACCATGTCATCGCTGTTCCACGGGATGCCGGCCACCTCCAGATCGTCGACCGGGCGGCGCGGGATGCCCATCGCATCGAACATGGCGTATTGCCCTTCGTCATCCAGCGGGACGTATTCGACCGGGCGGCCGGTGACTTCGGCCATGATCGCGGCGACCTGCGCGAAGGTCTGCAATTCGGGTCCGGTGATGTTGTAGGTCTGGTTCTCGTGGCCATCGCCGGTCAGCACGGCGACCGCGCTTTCGATGCAATCGTCACGCCAGACCATGGCTTCGCGACCCTGCATGCCGCTTTGCATAACGCCCGGCCCTGCCATCAGGATCATCGCATCGGCATAGTGCGCATCGCGCAGGCAGGTCCACGCACAACCGCTGGCCTTCATCAGGGCTTCGGTTTCGATATGATCGTGGCGGACTTCGGCCGGGTTGGCGGGATCATCGATGCCGATGAAGCTGGTGTAGACGATGTGCGCGACACCGCCGGCAGCCGCCGCATCGATCGCGGCCTTGTGCTGCACCACCCGCGCGCCGACGCGGGTGCCGGAAATCAGCAACATCCGGTCCGCGCCCTGCACCGCTGCGGCCAGCGTTTCGGGCTTGTCGAAATCGCCATAGCGCACGGTGCAGCCCTGGTCGGCGCGGTGGTTGAGCTTTTCCGGCTTGCGGGTGATGAGGATCAGGTCTGCGGCGCGGCCCATGGCGATCAGGCGGTCGGTCACGCCGCGGCCGTAGTTGCCCGAAGCGCCGGTGATGACGATCTTGCTCATGTCAGTTCATCCTCTTGCACGTAGCACCCCCGCGAAGGCGGGGGCCTCAGGCTATCATGCGCCATGCCTCACGAGGCCCCCGCCTTCGCGGGGGAGCACTTCTTTTTATGCGAGCGCATCCAACTGGGCCTGCGGCACCCACCAGCCGTGGACTTGCGGGCGCAGGCGCGTGGGGATGTGGACCTTCGCCACCGGCCCTGCGCCGATGTTGCCGGCATCGACCACCCACGCTTCGTGGATGAACTGGTTGTCGCCGGTTTGCTGGTCCATGATGAAAACCAGCCAGCCGTCCTTGGCGGGATCGGCGGCGGGGACATGGACCGGTTCGTTGAAACCGGCCATCGGCGGCAGAGCCAGCGCGTTGGTCACTTGCGGACTGGAGCTGTCCATGCCGTCAAGCCGCAGCAGCATGTTGAAGCTGACGCCGACCGGGCCGGAAAACAGCGGCGGGCCGCGCAGTTCGGGGTTCATCGTCAGCATGAAACCGGTCTGGTAGGGGCGACCTTGCAGCGCGGCCGGGATCACCGGAAAATCGCCGGGTGGGCCGATGATGGTTTCAACCACTTCGCCGCCTTCGCTGCGGGGATCGACCGTCCAGCGGGTGAGCGCGCCCTGCACGTCCTGCGGGGCCATGTGGATGCCCGATGGTTCGCGGATGAAGGCGAAGGCATTGGTATTGTTGAGGCAGGCATCGAAATGCAGCATGCTCGCGTCATCTTCCCACGCATTCATCATGTGGTAGGAATGGCAGCCCTTCGGACCCTTGAACCACTTGATCTGCGACACATCGCCATAGCGCGGCATCACGCCCAGCCATGAATCCAGTTCCGGTTCATGGTGCCAGTGTTCTCCGCCCGCCTTCAGCCGTTCAAGGTCTGCCGTGGTCGGGTAGATCGGGAACAGCGCGTAGTTCTGGCTGATCGTGAAATCGTGCATCATCGCGCAATAGGGCGCATCGAACCACTGTTCGGACTTCAGCGTGCCATCGGGCGCGACGACGCAATAGGCGACCTTGGTGGAGGCCTGCCCATCGGCTTCGTAGCCGTAGAAGAACAGCTCACCCGTTGCCGCATCGATGCGCACGTGCGCGGTCATCGTCTCGCTCTTGAGCGCGCCGCCGAAATCCCAGGAGCCGAGCGTTTCGAGCGTGAGCGGATCGACGCGGTAGGGGCGGCCATCTTCCTTGGCCATCAGCAAGCGGCCGGCGTGCCAGACAGGCGTGGTGTTGGCCACGGTGCGGTCCACACCCTGCACTTGCGGATCATCGGTGAAAGGGTTGCGGTACTTGCCGAACAGCGCCTTCCCGGCGGCCTTTTCGGCCTGGTAGCGCGCGGTGTGGACGTACTTCTGGATGAAATCCGCCGTGCCATCGGCGTTGAAGGACAGGCGGCTGACCATGCCATCGCCGGACAGGGTGTGGTCGTTTTCGAACCTGGGCGGAAAGGCCGGATCGGGCACGGCGCGATAGAAGCTGCCGCGCACCTCGGCAGGCAGATCGCCTTCGACCTTCAGCCCGCGCAGGTCCGGTTCGGTGCCCACCGGTTCGTTGGCGCCCATGAAATAGATCGTTTGCGGAAACGCACTCATGACCCAGCCTCACCCTATCAATTGTTATTGTTTGTGTAGCACCTCCGGCGGCGGGATCAAGCCCACCAATAGGCCGTCGCGCGCATTTCGATGCTGATGCGGGGCGGAGCGTCGGCGGGGCAATCGGGCAGGTCGAACGCCACGTGCGGAACGTGGTGCGCGCGGGCGGGATCGCTGTCGTTGGTCTTGAATAACACGGCCTCGTCGATCCGCATGTCGGGGAACCAGTGCCAGCGGTGCGCGCGATTGTGCGCCACGACCAGCCCTTCGAACGACCATTCGGGCTTGCCCGCTTCGTCGAACACGGCATCGGCAAGGATCAGGTCGGCAGGCGACAGACTGCGCGCATCGCAGAACGCCAGCGGCACGTCCTGCGGCGGCGGGGAAATGGCGCGCCAGACATTGTAGTGGGCACAGCGCACGAACGGCCGGCCGTTGGCGCCGCGCGCACCGAACTGCTCGGCCGTCCTGTCGGAAATGTCGATGTGGGCAAACCGCGCGGGCATCGAGTTGTTGAGGCTCCCCGCCTTTCCGCTGCGTTCCGAAAAGCGCAGCAGGCCGGGTGCGTTGACCTGGACCAGATCGGCGCCGGTCTGCGCCTGCACCAGTTCCTCGATTTCGCGCATATGAATGCGGACGACCTGTTCACGGTCGGCAAAGTCGGTCACGGCGCTGCGGTGCGCGATGATCTGGAAGCCTTCGCGGTCGATCGTGGTGCCGGCGGCGCGGGCATCGTGCATCGCCATCGGGGCGGGCTGGATCTCCACCTCGTCGCGCTCATGCGCGTTGGCGTAATAGCGCGGCCGTGTGAACTTGCGCCCCGAATAGGCGATCAACGCTTCCATCATGCTCTCCATCGGCGCCCGCTGTTCCGCGAAGGTCGCCGCAAACGAGAAAGGCCCGCCGTTTCCAGCGGGCCTCTTCCAGATTCAGCCTGCTGCCAGCTGCTGTTCCAGTTCGCCCAGCACCCGGTAGCAATCGAGCACCTTGGCGACCGAGCTGTTCGGCTCGCGCCCTTCGCGGATCGCGGCGATGAATTCGCGGTCCTGCAGTTCGATGCCGTTCATCGAGACATCGACCTTCGACACGTCGATCGGCTCTTCCTTGCCGTTCACCAGATCATCGTAGCGCGCGATGTAGGTGGCGGTATCGCCGATGTAGCGGAAGAACGTGCCGAGCGGCCCGTCGTTGTTGAACGACAGGGACAGGGTGCAGATCGCGCCGCTCTCGCTCTTCAGCTGGATCGACATGTCCATGGCGATGCCGAGTTCGGGGTGGCTCGGGCCTTCGACGGCATTGGCCTTGACGATCTTGCCCGCCTGATAGGCGAACAGATCGACCGTATGCGCGGCGTGGTGCCACAGCAGGTGGTCGGTCCACGAGCGCGCCTCGCCCTTGGCATTCATGTTCTTGCGGCGGAAGAAGTAGGTCTGCACATCCATCTGCTGGATGTTGAATTCGCCCGCAGTGATCTTGTTGTGCACGTACTGGTGCGAAGGATTGAAGCGGCGGGTGTGGCCGACCATGCAGACCTTGCCGGTTTCCTGGCTCACCCGCAGGACTTCCTGCGAATCGGCCCAGCTATCGGCCAGCGGGATTTCCACCTGGACGTGCTTGCCCGCCTTCATGCAGGCGATGGCCTGGGCGGCGTGCATCTGCGTGGGCGTGCACAGGATCACGGCGTCAACGTCATCCCGGGCGAGCGCTTCTTCCAGCTCGGTGCCCGAATGCCTGGCGCCGTACTTCTCGGCCACGGCAGCGGCCTGATCGGCGCGGCGGCTGATGATCGAGGTGATTTCCACCCCGTCGATGTTCTTCAGGCCATCAAGGTGCTTTTCGCCGAACGCGCCGGCGCCTGCTAGGGCAATTCGCATGGGATACTCCTGTTTCCGTCTTGCGATGCCCCTTTCAGGACACCTCAAGTGATTTCTTCGGGTTCCATCTGATATCGTTCAACCAGTTCCAGCATCATTGACTTGAACTCGAGGAAACCGGCGTGGATCTGGTTGAAGGACTCGATAAATTCACGTTCGTGCAGGACCAGGGATTCAATGGGATAGCGCGCCTGATGCCTGGCCAGCTTGGCTCGACAGAAGTCGAACGTCGTTCTCAGCACCCTGGCGTCTTCCTTGCGCATCCCCAGGTCGTTCTCCGCCAGCTTAACCATCTCGGTAAAGCACAATCCAAGCTGGCGGCGATAGGTGGCGTAGTCGTCCTCCCAGTCTTCCGGCCTGTCTTCGACGATGTGCCGCAGCTTGGATGCAACGCGGTCCATCTCGTCGAGAACGGCTACAAGCAGATAGTGTCGTGACATGACGCTCTCCTTTTCAACCGACCGTATCGGCCGAGGGGGTATTCCCCGCGAAGAGCGTCCGCCACGAACGTTTATGAAGGTTTAATCGGGCACCAGCACAATGTGCCCGATAGCCGTGTTGCTGCACGGAATATGATAGTGACGATTCAGTCTGTTAACCTTCGTACCCAGCGCGCCGCGCATGATCAGCCACATGACCATCTCGATTCCCTCGCTGCCGGTCTCGCGCAAATACTCAATATGCGGAATCCAGCGCAAATCGTCGTTGTCGGCCTCCAGCATGTCGAGGAACTTGTTGTCCCATTCGCGGTTGAGCAGGCCGGCGCGCGGGCCCTGAAGCTGGTGGCTCATGCCGCCGGTGCCCCAGATCTGCACGTTGAGGTCTTCGGGGAAGCTTTCGACCGCGCGCTTGATGGCCTCACCCAATGCCCAGCAACGGTTGCCCGAAGGCACCGGATAGGTAACGACGTTGACCGCAAGCGGCACGACCTTGCACGGCCACTTTTCCGGCTGGCCGAACATCATCGACAGCGGCACGGTCAGGCCATGGTCGACGTCCATCTCGTTGATAATGGTCATGTCGAAATCGTCGAGGATCAGGCTCTGTGCGATATGCCAGGCAAGATCGGCGTGGCCTTCGACGTCGGGCACCGGGCGCGGGCCCCAACCTTCGTCGGCGGACTTGTAGTGTTCGCCGCAGCCGATCGCGAAGGTCGGGATGATGTTGGCATCAAAGGCCGATGCGTGATCGTTGTAGACCAGGATCACCACATCGGGCTTTTCGCGGGCCTCCCATTCGCGGGTCCACTCGTAGCCCTTGAAGATCGGGCCGAAATAGTCGTCCTGCCATTTGCCCTGGTCGACGGCGACGCCAAGCAGCGGAACGTGGCTGGAGCCGACGCCAGCGGTAATGCGGGCCATATCAGTAGCCTCCCTTGATCGAACGATTGCCTTGCGGAGAACGGCCGCCATCCAGCATCATCTGGCGATATTCCGGCCAGGTCATGTCGGTCATCGTGCTGACGGCCTCGGCAAAGGGCAGCCCGTCTGACGAAAACAACTTCGACAGGAAATAGACGTTCCCGCCAAGGTCCAGCAGCGTGTTGTAGTCTCGCGCCAGCAGTGCCTGCTTGGCGGCCTCGGAGATGTTCCACTCGTCGAGATAGGCGCGCTCGTCTGCCTTGAAGCGTGCGCGGTTCTCGGCCTTCATCAGGCTCATCGCGAACTGGTTGATCCAGTAGCCCTTGCGCGCGCGGGCGGCGGTGTAGATCCGCGTGCCGGGAATATCGTCCAGCTCGGCAAGGTATTCGTGGATGTTCTGCTTGGGCGTTTCGGGCGTCACAGGCCCCTCTCCTTCAGCTTGGCATCGAGGCGCGGGAACACGCGGCGCGCGTTGCCCTCGAAGATCGCGTGGCGTTCGGCATCGCTGATGTCGAGCGCATCGACATAGCGCTTGGTATCGTCGAAATAGAACCCGGTGGTCGGATCGATCCCGCGCACCGCGCCGACCATTTCCGAACCGAACAGGATGTTCTTGTTCTCGATCACGTCGGCCAGCAGGTTGATCCCCGGCTGGTGATAGACGCAGGTATCAAAGTAGACGTTGTTCATCAGATGCCCCGAAAGATCGGGCTTCTTCAGCATGTCGGCCAGGCCACGGTAACGCCCCCAGTGATAGGGCACCGCGCCACCGCCGTGCGGGATGATGAAGCGCAGCGTGGGGAACCTGCCGAACAGATCGCCTTCGAGCAACTGCATGAAGGCGATGGTATCGGCCGCGATATAGTATCCGCCGGTGGCGTGCATCGCCGGGTTGCACGAACCCGAAACGTGGATCATCGCCGGAACGTCCAGCTCGCACATCTTCTCGTAGAACGGGAACCAGTATTCGTCGGTCAGCGGCGGATGGGTGAAGCGCCCGCCGCCCGGATCGGGATTGAGGTTGCAGCCGATGAAGCCCAGTTCGTTGACGCAGCGCTCCAGCTCGGCGATCGAGCTGGTCATGTCGGCTTCGGGCGATTGCGGCAGCATGCACACGCCCGCGAAGGTTTCGGGGTAGAGCCCGACGACGCGCGCGATCAGGTCATTGCAGACCTGTGCCCACTTCACCGCGACCGTCTGGTCACCCACATGCGGGGCCATGGCCGAAGCGCGGGGGGAGAAGATCGTCATATCGGCGCCACGCTCCTTCAGCAGGCGCAGCTGGTTGGATTCGATAGTTTCGCGGATCTCGTCGTCCGAGATATCGGGATAGGCGGGGCACTCTGTCCCGGCCTTGAACGCGGCCTTCTGCTTCTCGCGCCACTCGTCGTGCGCCTTTGGCAGCACGGTGTAATGGCCGTGGCAGTCGATGATCATGGTCATGCGACTTCAGTCCTCTCAAGGTTGAATGCGATTGTCTTTCCGGCCTGTTCGCGCTGGCGGCGCACGGTGCCACTGGTCATCAGCGGTTCGACGCCCAGCGCGACGAGGGTCTTGGCCGATTCCTCCATCTCGGCGGCACGGCGCAGGCCATGGGTCGTCATCCGCTCGACATTGTACTCGGCCCGGTCGAACCAGCTTTGCGTCTTCTCGCTCGCGTCGAGCGAGGACAGCACCTCATCGACCACGCCTGCCTGCGTCGCCGCCAGCATCATCTCGGCGGTCAGCGCCTCGATGCCCTTGACCATGACCGAGCGGATCATCTTGATTGCGCTGGCCCGGCCGATCTCGTCGCCGACGACCCGCGTTTTGGCAAAGCCAGCGGCCTGCAGGCGTGCTTCGGCCTTTGCCGCAAAAGCACCCGAAATCAGCAGCGGCACGTTCATTCGCGCGGGGTTTACCGGCGCCAGCACCGCCACATCGACATAGCGCCCGCCCGCTGCCTCGATCGCCTTTGCCGCCGCGCGCTTGGTTTCGGGGGCGACCGAGTTCATGTCGCACCAGATCGCGCCGGGCTCGAGCAGGCCGGCATAGTCCTCGGCCGCGGGCAGCGCCGAATCCGCCGTGACCAGCGACAGCACGATGTCGGCATCACCCAGCGCGTCATCGGCCGTGCCGCAGATGACCACGCCCGCCTCTTCCATCACCGCCCGCCGCGCAGGGTTGATGTCAAAGGCCAGCGCCGCAGACTCCCAGCCTGCCGCCTTGGCGAAAGTCGACCCGGCCTCGCCGAAGCCGATCAGGGCAATAGTACTCTCCATGGCGCCGGTCCTGCGCGGACAGGCGCAAAGGAACAAATGCAAACATCGCCGGGGTCATAAATTTATGCAAAGCCTTCTGCCGCCACCTCGCGCAGCAGGGCCACGAATGCGGCTTGCGGCGCGGTTGGCCGCCAGCCCTCGCGCGTGGTGATGCCAATGGTCCGCGCCACCGGTACGGGCGGCGGCAAGGTGGCCAGCACGCCCGCGTCCAATTCCACCGCCAGCTGCGCCGGAGACAGCAGGGTCAGCGCATCCGAGCCGAGCAGCAGTTGCCGCACCGTCAGCACCGATCCGCACTCGATCCCGACATGCGGCGGCTCTGCCCCGGCGGCGCGCATCATGCCTTCCCAGTAATGGCGCAGCGGCGTGTCGCGAGCCGGGAGGATCCACGGGAACCGCGCCAGCGTTTCACCCTCCACGACCATGGCGAGCAGCGGATGCCCGGCGCGCATCACCAGCGCGGGCTGGTCCTCGAACACAGCCTCCTGCTGCAGGTCGTCCAGCGCGGCCGATTCCCGCAGCGCTCCCAACATCAGGTCCACTTCGCCATCGCGCAAAGGCCCAGACAGTTCGGCATGGCTCCCTTCGACCACCGCCACGTCCACCCCCGGATGGACGGCAGCAAAGCGCAGGATCGTTGCCGGCAACCACCGCGCCCGCGATAGCGGCATGGCCCCGACCACGATCCGCCCCGCCGCCTTGCCTTGCCACGCCGCCACTTCCGCCAGGCCCGAGCGCAGTTCCGCCATGGCCAGGCCGAACCCGCGCGCGCGCCGTTCTCCGGCAGAGGTCAGCGAGACCGAGCGGCCGCGCCGATCCACCAGCCGCTGCCCCAGCGCCACCGAAAGGTCCGCCACTGCCCGGTGCAGCGAGGCAGACGACAGGCCGGTTGCCTCTGCCGCCACGGCGTAGGACCCGGCTCGGGCCAGAGCGAGAAAGGCCCGCACTTGCGTGCCCGTTACGCGGGGGGAACCGACATGGGCAATCGCAGCCTCGGCGCGGGGGGCCAGCAGCAGCGCAGGCTCCGTCGGTGTCATGCCCGCAGGCCCGCGTTCGAACAGCGCACACCCCAGCTCTGCCTCAAGCCGCGCGATGGCCTGGGTCAGCGCGGGTTGCGTGAGGTTTACCGCCCGTGCCGCCCGCGTCACACTGCCATGGCGCACCGTGGCGGCAA
The DNA here is from genome assembly GCA_026400375.1 of Novosphingobium sp. Classification (GTDB taxonomy): domain Bacteria; phylum Pseudomonadota; class Alphaproteobacteria; order Sphingomonadales; family Sphingomonadaceae; genus Novosphingobium. Next base: position 13,901 of record JAPLPG010000336.1, read on the forward strand.
ATGCCGCGATGTGCCTTATGTTGACAGCCTGAAGAACCATGGCTGATGACTTAGCATTTCCTTATGCCTTCTGCCAAACAATGCATTGGTTCAGGGCGCGCGGCAGCCGCATGGAACCATCGCGAAGAATTTCAGTGGGAGCCGCAAATGTCGGGTATCGTCGTCCAGAACATCGAACGTGCCGATCCAGCCGTGATCGACGGCCTTGCCGCCTGCGGCGTAGCCACCGTCCACGAGGCGCAAGGGCGCACCGGCCTGCTCGCCAGCTACATGCGCCCGATCTATCGCGGCGCGCGCATCGCCGGGTCCGCCGTTACCATCAGCGCCGCGCCCGGCGACAACTGGATGGTCCACGTGGCCATCGAACAGTTGCAGGCCGGAGACATCCTGCTGCTGGCCCCGACGTCCCCGTGCGAGGACGGCTACTTCGGCGATCTTCTGGCCACCAGCGCACAGGCGCGTGGCTGCCGGGGTCTGGTGATCGATGCGGGCGTGCGCGACGTGCGCGACCTGACCGAGATGAACTTCCCGGTGTGGTCCAAGGCGATCTATGCGCAAGGCACGGTCAAGAACACGCTGGGCAGCGTCAACGTGCCGGTCGTCTGCGCCAATGCCCTGGTCAATCCCGGTGACGTGATCGTGGCCGACGACGACGGCGTTTGCGTGGTCCCGCGCGAGAAGGCCGCCGAAGTGCTGGCCGCGGCACAGGCCCGCGAAGCCAACGAAGGCGAAAAGCGCGAGAAGCTGGCGGCGGGCGTGCTCGGCCTCGACATGTACAAGATGCGCGAACGGCTCGAGAAGGAAGGCCTGAAGTATGTCTGAGGCCGCGCCGGACGGCATCCGTTGCATGTGGATGCGCGGCGGCACGTCCAAGGGCGGTTACTTCCTGAAGGACGACCTGCCGCAAGACACTGCCGCCCGCGATGCCTTTCTACTGGCCATGATGGGCAGCCCCGACCCCGTCCAGATCGATGGCATGGGTGGTGCCGATCCGCTGACCAGCAAGGTCGCGGTCGTATCGAAGTCCACCCGCGAGGGCATCGATGTCGATTACCTGTTCCTGCAGGTCTTCGTCGATCAGGCCATCGTCACCGATGCGCAGAACTGCGGCAATATCCTTGCCGGCGTCGGCCCCTTCGCCATCGAGCGTGGGCTGGTTGCCGCAAGTGGCGATGAAACCCGCGTGGCGATCTACATGGAGAATACAGGACAGGTGGCCGTCGCCACGGTCAGCACGCCCGGCGGTCAGGTAACCTACAAGGGCGATGCCAGGATCGACGGTGTCCCCGGTGCCCACGCCCCGGTCCCGTTGGAGTTCCGCGACACTGCCGGATCGTCGTGCGGCGCGCTCCTGCCCACCGGCAACGCGGTCGATGTGGTGAACGGCGTTGCCGTCACGCTCATCGACAACGGCATGCCCTGCGTGGTGATGAAGGCCGAGGATCTGGGCATTACCGGCTACGAGGACCGCGACTGGCTCGACAATGCTGCGGACCTGAAAGCGACGATCGAAGCCATCCGCCTGATCGTCGGGCCCATGATGAACCTTGGCGACGTCAAGGAAAAGTCCGTGCCCAAGATGATGCTCGTCGCCCCGCCCAAGCATGGCGGCGCGGTGACCGTGCGCAGCTTCATCCCCCACCGCGCTCATGCCACCATCGGCGTGCTGGGCGCTGTCAGCGTCGCCACCGCCTGCCTGATCCCCGGCTCGCCCGCCGCCGAAGTGGCCATGATCCCCGAAGGCAGCCGCAAGCTGCTTTCGGTCGAACACCCGACCGGCGAAATGAGCTGCGTGCTCGAAGTGGACGACAACGGCGATGTCCGCACCGCCGCCTTGCTGCGCACCGCGCGCAAGCTGATGGATGGGGCGGTGTTTGGCTGACGTGGTGCAGCATGCTTCGACAGGCTCAGCATGAGCGGGTCGGGGCAGTAAAGGGTTGAAGCAAAAGGTCCGCTCGTCCTGAGCCTGTCGAAGGACCGTAACGCAACGGAAGAGTGAGATGACCGACCAGAACCGCATCCTCAGCTGGCACGCCAATCCCAGCAAGCCGCGCTACACCCCGCCGCCGGGCGCAGTGGATGCGCATTGCCACGTGTTCGGCCCGATGGCGCAGTTCCCGTTCAGCGCCAAGGCCAAGTACCTGCCGCAGGATGCCGGGCCGGACATGCTCTTCGCGCTGCGCGACCAGCTCGGGTTCGAACGCAACGTCATTGTCCAAGCAAGCTGCCACGGCACCGATAACGCCGCCACGTTGAACGCCATCGCCAGGTCGAATGGGAAGGCCCGCGGCGTCGCGGTGGTCGACCCCGCCATTTCCGAAGCCGACCTGCATGCCATGCACGAAGGCGGCATTCGCGGCATTCGCTTCAACTTTCTCAAGCGTCTGGTCGACGATGCGCCCAAGGACAAGTTTCTCGATGTCGCCCAGCGCCTGCCCAAGGGCTGGCACGTGGTGATCTATTTCGAGGCCGATATCCTCGAGGAACTGCGCCCGTTCATGGACGCGATCCCCGTGCCTCTCGTCATCGACCACATGGGCCGCCCCGACGTGCGCCAGGGCCCTGACGGCGCCGACATGAAGGCCTTCCGCAATTTCCTGAACAGCCGCGAGGACATCTGGTTCAAGGCCACCTGCCCCGACCGCCTCGATGCGATCAAGGAAGGTGGCGCGGGTGATCCGTGGAACGCCTTTGCCGATGCCGTTGCGCCGCTGGTGGCCGACTATCAGGATCGCGTGCTGTGGGGCACCGATTGGCCGCACCCCAACATGGACACCGAAATCCCTGACGACGGCCACCTCGTCGACATGATCCCGCGCATCGCGCCGACCGCAGAGCTTCAGCGCAAGTTGCTGGTGGACAACCCGATGAAGCTCTACTGGGCCGACTGAACGGTACACTGACAGGTATCGACGGGCGTCCCCGCGAAGGCGGGGACCTCGTGCCGCTTACGGAACGTCGGCATAAACGGCCCGAGACCCCCGCCTTCGCGGGGGGAGCGCATTTCGGATAAGCGGATCAGCTCACCACAAAGCTGAGCGCGCCGTCGCCTTCGTCGATCTGCACCGTCGAACCGTCGGGCACCTCGCCACCCAGCAGCTTTTCGGCCAGCGGATCCTGCAGATAGCGCTGCACGGCCCGCTTCAATGGCCTTGCGCCATAGACCGGATCATAGCCGACGCGGCCGAGCCAGCGCTTGGCTGCATCGGTCAGGTTCAGCACGATCTTGCGATCCTTCAGCAGCCTGGCCACCCGCGCCACCTGAATCTCGACGATCGGGGCCATGTGCTCCTGGCCGAGGCGGTGGAACAGGATGATCTCGTCCAACCGGTTGAGGAACTCCGGCCGGAAATGGCCGCGCACCACGTCCATGACCTGCGGCTCGACCGCGCCGACATCCTGCCCCTCTTCCAGATTGGCGAGGTACTGGCTGCCGAGATTGCTGGTCAGGATGATCAGCGTGTTGGTGAAATCCACCACGCGGCCCTGTCCATCGGTCAGGCGGCCATCATCAAGCACTTGCAGCAGCACGTTGAACACGTCCGAGTGTGCCTTCTCGACCTCGTCGAACAACACGACCTGATAGGGCCTGCGCCGCACCGCCTCGGTCAGCACGCCGCCTTCGTCATAGCCGACATAGCCCGGAGGCGCGCCGATCAGCCGGCTGACGGAATGCTTTTCCATGAACTCCGACATGTCGATGCGCACCATCGCGGTGTCATCGTCGAACAGGAAGCCGGCCAGCGCCTTGGTCAGCTCGGTCTTGCCGACGCCCGTGGGGCCAAGGAACAGGAAGCTGCCCAGCGGCCGGTTGGGATCCTGAAGACCGGCGCGCGCACGGCGGACAGCCTTGGACACGGCGACCACCGCATCCTTCTGGCCGATCACGCGCTTGCCGATCACCTCTTCCATCTTCAGCAGCTTCTCGCGCTCACCCTGCAGCATGCGGTCCACCGGCACGCCGGTCCACTTGCTGACCACGGCGGCGATGTCGTCAGCGGTCACTTCCTCGCGCAACATGGCGTTCTGCGAAACGCCCAGCGCTTCGGCCAGCTGCCGTTCGAGTTCGGGGATGCGGCCATAGGCAAGCTCTCCGGCCTTCGCCAGATCGCCGTTGCGCTGCGCAACTTCCAGTTCGCTGCGCGCGGCGTCGAGCGATTCCTTGATCTTGCCCTCGGCGGCGATCTTGTCGCGCTCGTTCTGCCAGCGCGTGGTCAGTTCGGCCGATTGCTGCTCGAGGTTCGCCAGCTCTTCGCGCAAGGTCGCCAGCCGGTCCTTCGACGCGGTGTCGGTTTCCTTGGCCAGCGCCATCTCCTCGATCTTCATCTGGATGATGCGCCGGTCGAGCGTTTCGATCTCTTCGGGCTTGCTCTCCACTTCCATGCGGATGCGGCTCGCCGCCTCGTCCATCAGGTCGATGGCCTTGTCGGGCAGGAAGCGGTCGGCGATGTAGCGATTGGACAGCGTCGCCGCTGCCACGATCGCGTTGTCGGCGATGCGCACGCCGTGGTGCAACTCGTACTTGTCCTTGATGCCGCGCAGGATGCTGATCGTATCCTCCACGGTCGGCTCGCCCACGAACACCGGCTGGAACCGCCGTTGCAGCGCGGGGTCCTTCTCGACATATTTCTGGTATTCATCCAGCGTGGTCGCGCCGATGCAGTGCAGTTCGCCACGGGCCAGCGCTGGCTTGAGCAGGTTGGAGGCGTCCATCGCGCCCTCGCTCTTGCCCGCGCCGATCAGGGTGTGCATCTCGTCGATGAACAGGATGATCTCGCCCTCGGCCCCCTTCACCTCGTCGAGCACGGCCTTCAGCCGCTCCTCGAACTCGCCGCGATACTTGGCGCCTGCGATCAGGCTGCCCATGTCGAGCGACATCAGGCGGCGGTCCTTCAGCGAATCCGGCACGTCGCCATTGGCGATGCGCAGCGCAAGGCCCTCGGCGATCGCGGTCTTGCCCACGCCCGGCTCGCCGATCAGCGCCGGGTTGTTCTTGGTGCGGCGGGCGAGGATCTGCACGGTGCGGCGGATTTCCTCGTCGCGGCCGATCACCGGATCCAGCTTGCCCTCGCGCGCGGCCTCGGTCAGGTCGCGGGCATAGCGCTTCATCGCGTCATAGGCGTTCTCGGCGCTTGCGCTGTCGGCGCTGCGTCCGCCGCGCAAGGTCGAAATCGCAGCTTCCAGCGCCTGCGCCGACACGTTCGCCGCCTTGAGCGCCTGCCCGGCCGATGTGGTGGAGGCCAGCGTCAGCGCCACCAGCATCCGCTCCACCGTGACAAAGCTGTCGCCAGATTTCGCCGCGATCTGTTCGGCAGAATCGAGCACGCGCACCGCGTCGTTGTCGAGCCCCGGGGTCTGTTGCGCGCCAGAGCCGGAGACGGCGGCGATCTTCGCCAGCGCCTTGTCGACTTCGGTCTGCGCCAGCGCCGCGTTGCCGCCAGCGCGTGCGATCAGGCCGCTGGCCATGCCTTCGCTGTCTTCCAGCAAGGCCTTGAGGATATGGTCGGGCGTGATCCGCTGATGGTTCATGCGGATCGCAACAGTCTGCGCGGCCTGCAAGAAGCCCTTGGCGCGGTCGGTGAATTTTTCGAGGTTCATGGCGTCGAGTGTCCTCCAGTTGCGCAAGACATGGTGTGGCTTTTGCGCAACACAAGAGCCACACCGATGAAAATGCTACACCGCTCGACCGGGGTGGTTCCTTGACGCTGCGCAATGACGGCCTGCTCCCCGCAAAAGCGGGAAAGCCAAAGAGAGTCTCGCGCGGAGACGCAGAGGCGCGGAGAAGAAGGAGGATTGCGGCTGCGCCGCAGGCTTTTCCTCTCTCCTCTCCTATCCTGTCCTTTTCTGCCTCTTCTCCGCGTCTCCGCGTCTCCGCGCGAAACAAAAAAGCGACTACTTCACCGGATCAGCCGCCTTCGCCGCCTTGGGCGCGAATTCCTTGCCGAATAAGCTTCCGGCATACCACCTGAGCCGCTCGGCCCCGTTGGCGAGACCCAGCACGGTGTAGTAGTTCACCTTGGCAAACAGCGCGCCCGCTTCCCAATCGAACGGCAGCTTCAGGTCGTCGCTCGGCTGGTGGTAGTGCGTCTTGAGAAAGTCGCGGAAGGCCTTTTCGCCAGGGCCGGCAAAGCCTGTCATCATGAACACCGCCGGCACGCCCTGCTGCACGAAGCGGTAGTGGTCGGACCGGGTAAACAGCCCTTCTTCGGGCATCGGATCGGGCGACAGGGTGATTCCGGCCTGCCTGGCCGCTTGCGCCACGATCGGCCCCATCGTCGAATTCTCTGCCCCGAACGCCACGACATCGCTGAACTTGTAGGTCAGCACCGGCATGTCGAAGTTGACCAGACCGACCACGTCACCCTTCACCACCGGATTGCGCGCGAGATAGTCCGACCCGATCAGCCCGCCTTCCTCGCCGGTCAGCGCGGCAAACAGCACCGGGCGGCGGGTCGGCTGGCTGGCCACGGCCCGCGCCACTTCCAGCATCGTCGCCACGCCCGAGGCATTGTCCATCGCCCCGTTGTAGAGCTTGTCGGCAGTCTTTCCGTGATCGCCGATATGATCGAGATGGGCGGTCATGCCGACGAATTCGCCCGCCAGCGCCGGATCGGTTCCGGGCAGCATGGCCACGACATTCTCGCTCACCACATCGTTCCAGGTGTTGGCGAAGGTCAGGCTGGCCCTGGCTTTCAGATCGAACCCTCTGGGCCGTCCGCCCGTCCGGTCGGCTTGCGCAAGGATTGCGGCAAGCGGCTTGCCCGCAGCGGCAAAGAGCGGGGCGGCGGCATCGGGGTTGAGCGTCGCGCTGCCTTTGATTGCGCCGGTGCGGCTGAAAGCCTTGCCATCGCTGCCGACCCAGCCCTTGGCCGGGCCATCGGATATCTCGACGCGGCGGGCCCAGGGGCGGCGGGCGGTGTCCTCGATCGTCGGCACCGCAATCACCGCCACGGCCCCGCGCTTCATCGCCATGACCGCCTTGTCCGAATTCAGGTGCGCGCCCAGTTCGCTGGGCGTGCCCTTGGGAAAGCCGGTGAGCACGACCACGATCTTGCCCTTCACGTTCAGGCCCTTGTAGTCGTCAAAGCCCAGATCGGGCCGGTCGAAACCGAACCCTGCAAATACCAGCGGCGCTTCCACCGCCACGCCCGAGTCGGTCAGGCTGGGCCGCACCAGCACTTGCGCGGTATCGGACAGCACCGTGTCCTTGCCGCCGAAGGTCAGCGTCAGCCTGGGCGTGCCTTCAAGCCGCGCTTCGCGCACGGTCAGCTTCTGGAAGAACGACCCGTCCGCCGCGGCAGGCTTCAGGCCCATCGCGATGAATTGCGATGCCACGTAGTTTGCCGCGATGTCATAGCCACGCGATCCGGTATCGCGGCCTTCCAGCAGGTCATCGGCCAGGAACGTCACATGCGCGCGCACCGCTTCGGGATTGAACACGGGCTCCTGGCCAAGTGCCGGAGCGGCGGTTGAAGCAAGAAAGCTGGCGAGAAGCAGTGCCTTGACGTTCATCGGTTTCTCTCTGTCATTGATCGAAAGGGGTCGTGCGCGACCTGCCCGATAGGCAGGCCCCACTTGCGCGCGCGATCATGGGCATTAGAAAGTTACCAATCAAACCAATTCTCGGCTTTCGCATTCCGTCCGCGTTCAGGCCGGACAAGCTCAAACAACCGCACGACGGCAGCCATCTGCCGCAACGACAACATCGGGACTGCCATGCCACGTAAACTTTCCACCAGCCTCCTTGCCATTGCCGCCGCCACCGTGCTGGCGACCCCTGCCCTTGCGCAGAAGGCTGAGCCTTCGGGCATGCGCCCGGCGCCGCTGTCGGATCTCGTCAGCAAGGTGCAGATCCCCTATGAAAGCTTCAAGCTGGACAATGGCCTGACCGTGCTCGTCCATACCGACCGCAAGGCCCCGGTGGTCGCCGTCTCGATGTGGTATGGCGTGGGTTCGAAGAATGAACCCAAGGGCAAGACCGGCTTTGCCCACCTGTTCGAACACCTGATGTTCAATGGCACCGAAAACGTGTCCGGCGATTTCTTCGTGCCGCTGCAGCAGGTTGGCGCCACCGACGTGAACGGCACCACGTGGTTCGATCGCACCAACTATTTCGAAACCGTGCCCACCGCCGCGCTCGACATGGTGCTGATGATGGAATCCGACCGCATGGGCCACCTGCTCGGCGCGGTGACGCAGCAGGTGCTCGATAACCAGCGCGCCGTGGTGCAGAACGAAAAGCGGCAGGGTGACAACAACCCCTACGGCATCGTCGAATACGAACAGCTGGAAAACCTCTATCCCACCGGCCACCCCTATCACCACTCCACCATCGGTTCGATGGCCGATCTCGATTCGGCCAGCCTCGATGACGTGAAGGGCTGGTTCACCGATCATTATGGCCCCAACAACGCGATCATCGTGCTGGCGGGCGATATCGACGCGGCCACCGCCAAGGCCAAGGTTGCCAAGTGGTTCGGCGCGATCAAGCCCGGCCCCAAGGTCAAGCCCGTCAGCGCGCCGGTGCCGACGCTGCCCGCGCCCGTCGCCAAGACGATCAAGGACCAGGTTGCCACCACGCGCATCTATCGCATGTGGGCGATTCCGGGGCTCGACAATCCTGATTACCTGCCGCTGGAACTGGCAGGTTCGGTGCTCGGCGGCCTTGCCTCCTCGCGCCTCGACGATGCGCTGGTGCGCCAGCAGAAGGTTGCCGTCTCGGTCTCCGCCGAAGCCGAGGTCTTTGCCCAGGCCGCGCAGTTCGTGGTCAAGGCCGATGTCACGCCGGGGCAGGACCCGGCCAAGGTTGCCGCCGCACTCGATGCCGAAATCGCCCGGTTCATCAAGGACGGGCCCAGCGCCGACGAACTGCAGCGCGCTGCCACCACCGCCACGGCCAACGAAATTCGCGGGCTGGAGCGCACCGGCGGCTTCAACGGCAAGGGGCCGAAGCTGGCCGAGGGGCTGCTCTATAACGGCGATCCGCAGCACTATCGCACCGCACTTGCCCGCACTGCGGCGATGAAGCCCGCCGATGTGCGCGCTGCTGCCGCCAAGTGGCTGGCCCGCCCGGCATTTTCGCTCACCGTGGAACCGGGCGAGCGCACCGAAGGGGGCGAGGCGCGCGGCGGTTTCTACACCAACGATGCCACCGGCAGGCGCCCGGCGTTCTATGCCGATCCGGCTGCACCGATGAAAGGCGCGCCGGTTTCCAGCGTTGCTGCGGCTGACCGGTCGAAACTGCCCGCCGTGGGCGAACTTGCCCCGCTCGATTTCCCGACGATCCAGCGCGCCACGTTGAAGAACGGCATCCCGGTCTATTTCGCCAAGCGCAGCGAAGTGCCGACCGTGGCCGTGCGCATCAGCTTCGACGCAGGCTATGCGGCCGATCCGAAGTCTGCGCTCGGCACCCAGTCGCTGCTGCTCAACCTGATGGACGAAGGCACCGAAACGCTCGACAGCTCGGCCCTGGCCGCCGCGCGCGAGCGCCTCGGCGCGGTCGTCTCGCTTTCGGCCACCAGCGACCTGACCTCGTTCCAGCTCAATGCGCTCTCGCCCAACCTGGCGCCATCGCTTGGCCTGCTGGCCGACATGGTTCGCCGCCCCGCGCTCGACCCTGCCGAACTGGAACGCGTGCGCACCCAGCAGCTGACCGCGATCTCAGCCGAGATGAAGGACCCGCAATCGCTCGCCGCGCGGATCATGGCGCCCACGCTCTATGGCAGCCACCCTTATGCCTTCCCGTCCAGCGGCCTTGGCGATCCGGCGGCGGTCAAGGCCGTCACCCGCGATGATCTGAAGGCCTTCCATGCCCGCTGGTTCCGCCCCGATACCGCGAAGATCTTCGTGGTGGGCGACACCACGCTCGATGCGGTGGTCAAGATGCTCGATGACTCGTTCGGCAACTGGCCGGCAAACCGCATGGCGCGCCCGGTAAAGGACTTCTCGGTAGCGATCCCCACCCAGAAAAGCCGCGTCATTCTCGTCAACCGGCCTGGCTCGCCGCAATCGTTCGTGATGGCGGGCAAGGTGATCGATGCCAAGGGCACCGACGACAACCTGGCGCTGGGGACGGCCAACGACATCCTCGGTGGCAACTTCCTGGGCCGCATCAACATGAACCTGCGCGAGGCCAAGGGCTGGACGTATGGCACCTACAACGGCGTAACCGAGCCGCTCGACCGCATCCGCTTCCAGGTCATCGCACCGGTCCAGACCGACAGGACCGGCGATGCGATGGCGGAAATCAAGCGCGAGATCGACGAGTTTGCCGGCGCCAAGGGCGTGACCACCGACGAACTCGACTGGTCGACCAAGGGCAGTGCCCGCGAACTGCCCGGCGCGTTCGAAACCAGCGCTGCGGTGCTCGATGGCATGGCCAAGATCATCAACTACCAGCGTCCGGACGACTTCTACGAAACGCTTTCGGCCCGCTATGGCAAGATGACCACGGCCGAAGCCGACAAGGCCTTCCGGTCGAAAGTCAGCACCGATGGCATGGTCTGGGTGGTGATCGGCGATGCCGCCAAGGTGAAGCCGCAACTGACCAAGCTGGGCTTGCCGGTGGAAGAAATGACCGCACCGCAATAACGGCACTACGCCCGACCTTTTCAGGAAGGGCACTGTCCCCTCTCTCCCCCTCCTCTTCAGAGGAGGGGGTCGGGGGGTGGTGTTGCCAAACAAGCCACGCGGCCCGCCTTGCTATTGACACTTTTGTAATTAAACTGCCGGTCACGAAACCATGATTGGAGAGCATCGATGTCCGTAGCAGGCAGCTACAATTGCGTGACCCACACCCCGATGGGCGACCAGACCAGCACCTTCACCGTGAATGTCGATGGCGACAGCTTCACCGGCACCAATAGCGGCCAGATGGGCTCAATGGAGGTCGAAAACGGCAAGGTCGATGGCAACACCCTCACCTGGCAGATGAAGATGACCGTGCCGATGCCGATGACGCTCGATTGCACCGCCACCATCGACGGCGACACGCTGGCCGGCAAGGTCACGGCCGGCATGTTCGGCACGTTCCCGATGGAAGGCACGCGGGGCTGATTTTGGGCTTGGAATGATGAAAAGGGGAGCAGGCCTCACGCCTGCTCCCCTTTTTTGTATCAGCGCGCCGCAGGTACAGCGGCAGCCGCCTGAACGGTCAGGTCCACCACCTTGTCGCGCTCATACCGCATCACGCCCTCGATCGGCATGACGCGATCTACTTCCAGCCCGAACCAGTTGGGCATCCGGTCAACAGGCGTGAAGCTGGCCGCCACGACCAAATCGGCAGGCACGCGCGGATCGCTGAACGATGCGGGGGCAAAGGCGAGCGACGTGGTGCCTTCGGGAAGGTCGAGCGAGTTCCCGACACGCCCCGGCTTGGCCCCCACCAGCAATCCGAGACCGCCCTTGGGAGCGCCGGACGCACCGTCCTTGGACTCGCGCCGTGCATCCACGACCATCAGGCGCATCTTGCCCAGCGAGGTCACCTTGCCCGCTTCAGCCTTGAACGCAACGGTGCCAAGGCAGGCGCAAATCCCGCCCGGGACGCCCATCATCACGCTGCCGTAAAACACATATTCGCCGGGGTCGACTTCCTGCAAGTAGGTCGAGGCTCCGCCTTCAGCCTTGGCGAACCGGTTTTGCGGGCCGATGTAGACGGGGTGAACCTGTTCATAGCGCGGCCATGAGAAGTTTGCCTCGGTCGGCTCCTGCGGCTCGGTCGGGCGCTTGACCGAAGGGGGCGACTTGGCAAAGACAGCCATCTCGCTTTTCCAGCTGGCGTGCTTTTTCACCCACTTCTCATGTTCCCTGGCCAATTCCTCGGCACGCTTGGCGGCGTGCCTGGCGGCCTCTTCGGCGTTCGGGCGCTTCATCAGCAGCGGGTTGACCTGATAATCCCCCTGAACGGCAATGTAGGCCTTGGCGGGATTGAGCACGATTTGCGGCTTGTCGGCCACAGCCCTGGTTTCCCACTTCTCCTTGTCGTCAGCAGCGTGGGCCGCAAGCGGCAGGAGGGCGAATGCGCTGGCAAGCGCGAGGGCGTTGGAAATCTTCACAGGCCAAGATCCTTTCCTGCCGGGACGGGGCCGGATGCCACCTTGGCTTGTTGGGCCAGCAGCGTCTGCCGCTCGGCCTCTTTCACGCCATCAAGCCCTTCCTCGAAATTGAACGGCTCCCACTTTTCCTTGGCCAGGCCGTAGCGGCCATAGCCCTTGTAATGCATACATTTGCGCATGTTCACGCGGCGCAGGCGGCGCTTTTCGGATGAACCGAAGATTGCGCTCATCATCACGTTGGCGATCAGACCACCTGCCGCGCCTGCCATCGTGTAGGTATAGGGATAGGGAGCGTCCTGATAGCGGTAGCCCGAATCCAGACCGCGCGCGAGATTATCGCATTCGCGGATATCGGTCAGCGCATCGGCAAACGATGTCTCGGCGCGATTGAACACGTAATACTTGTCGAAGTCCTCCTCGATCAGCGGCGTGGTCGTAAATGCCAGATCGGGCATAGGCACGCCTGCCGGATCGGGAATTGCGGTCATCACATCGTCTGCAGCGGGCTTTGCGGCGTCTTGCGCACGCGCAACTCCGTTTGCCGCCAGCGCGGCACAGGCCATAACGGCCAGCGTCTTGTTCATTCAGGCACCCCCTCGTCATCCTGCACTGTGCAAGCATGACAAGGTTTTAGGTAACCAGCGGCACAGGCGGCGGCAAGAGCTATCCTGCCAGCGCGCCTGTTGATTCAGCCCAGCTTCTTCTTCAGCAGTTCGTTGACCATCCCGGGGTTTGCCTTGCCCTGCATGGCCTTCATCGTCTGGCCCACGAAGAAGCCGAACAGCGCTTCCTTGCCGGCCTTGTACTGATCGACCTTGTCGGCATTGGCTGCAAGGATGGTGTCGATGGCCGCTTCGATCGCGCCGGTGTCCGACGTCTGCCTCAGGCCTTCGCGCTCGACGATCACGCCCGCGCCGTCGCCTGTCTCCAGCATCTTTTCCAGCACCTGCTTGGCGATGGAGCCGGAGATCGTGCCATCGGCGATCAGGGCCAGCAGTTCGGCGCCCGCCGCCGGGCTGACCGGTGAGGTGTCGAGCCCCTTGCCCAGCTTGTTCAGCGCGCCGAACAGTTCCGAGATCAGCCAGTTTGCCGCCTGCTTGGCCACATCGGCCTCGGGCTTGCTGGCCCGCGTTGCCGTCTCGGCCAGCAGCACTTCGAACCAGCGCGCGGTTTCGACGTCGGCCGTCAGCACGCTGGCGTTGTAGGCCGAAAGGCCGAGCGCGGTCTCATAGCGATTGCGCTTGGCATCGGGCAGTTCGGGCAGGCTGGCGCGGCATTCCTCGAGGAACGCATCATCCAGCTCCAGCGGCAGCAGATCGGGATCGGGGAAGTAGCGGTAATCGTGCGCGAAGGCCTGAGGCAGACGTCGGACACCGGCGCGATCGAAGCGGCCATCGACACC
>JAPLPG010000209.1 GCA_026400375.1 Novosphingobium sp.
ATGCCCCATCGACAAAGCGCGCCACGCGGTTGCGCAAGGCGCCCAGTTGCGCCGGAAAGCCCAGGATCAGGCTGCGCCGGGTCTGGTCCACTTCCTCGAACAGGCGCTTGGCCTGCCGCGCCTGCTGGGCCGCGACCACGGCGTCGAAGGCACCCACCACGTCATCGCTGGACGGCCTTTTCACCTCCACCGGAAGCGTTGCCCCGAGCACGGCACGACGGCCTTCGACATCGAGATCATCGTAGAATTCGCTGAACCCTGCGATCAGGTCGGCCTTGGTCAGCAGCAGATATACCGGCACGGCAACTTCCAGCGTCGCGCGCACTTCGGTCAGCCGGCGCCGCACCAACGCCGCGTGGCGATCAAGCCCGGCGCGATCGGCCTGCAACAGTTCGTCCACGCCGATGGCCACGATCACGCCATTGACCGGCGACAGCGGGCGGTGCCGCTTCATCAGGCCAAGGAAGCTGGTCCAGCCCTTCGCGTCGGCGGCGTTATCGGAATCCTGCGTGGTGTAGCGGCCTGCCGTATCGACCATCACCGCTTCATCGGCGAACCAGAAATCCAGATTGCGGGTGCCGCCAACACCCTTGAACGATTGATCCGAAAGCGGAAAGCGCAGGCCTGAATTGAGCAGCGCCGTGGTCTTGCCTGCCCCGGGCGGGCCGATGATCACGTACCACGGACGGTTGTAGAGATAATCGCGGCGCTTGCCCGATCCCGACCGCAACGATGCCAGCGCTTCGGCCATGCGGGCCGAGACCGCCTGCCCCTCGGCGTCGCCCGGGGCGGGCCCGGCCAGTTCCTCCGCGATGGCGGCGGCGGCCTTGCGGGCCTTGCGCACGCGCAGCCAGCCGAGGATTCCCCACGGCACCACGACCAGCGCAAACAGCAACAATCGCACCCACCACGGCGACAGCATCCGCACGAAAATGGGCAGGCCGACGCAGAGCACCAGCACGAGGAACAGGACGACAAGTCCGCTGAGGACCCACCAGTTGCCGAGATACTTCTTCACGGGTCTCGCCTCTTTTGATTAGCGCTGACGCGGAATGATGATTTCGACACGGCGATTGAGCGCCTTGCCTTCGGCGGAGCCATTGTCGGCAATCGGGCGGCTATCGCCATATCCCTCCACCGAAATGCGCCCCGGATTGGTCAGGACGGAGCCCAGAATGCCGGCCACGGCCTGCGCGCGCGCCTGCGAAAGCGCCGTGTTGTCGGGGAAGGCGAGGCCGCTGATCTGGTCGCTGTCCGAATGCCCTTCGACCGTCACCTGTCCGGGCTCTGCCTCTACTGCGCGGCCGATCCGTTCGAACAGGTCGGCGCGGCCCGGTTCCAGACGGTCGGAACCGGACTGGAACAGCTGCCCGACGGTGGTGCGCACCCGCACCGTGCTGCCATCTTCCTCAACCACGACCAGCTTCTGCCGCACTTCAGGCTCCAGAAAAGTGCGCATCCGCACCAGTTGGTCGCTTTCTGCAGCAGGAGGCGGCGCTGCACCCACCCGCGATAGTCGCAGACTTTCCTTGGGCATCAGCGCCTTGGTCGCCTCCAGCGAGTCCGATCCAGCCGTCATCAGCAGCAATCGCAGGACGATATAGATCGCCAGCAACACCGCCAGCGCGGCTGCCGCAGCCAGCGCCACCTTGCTCCACGGACTGATCTTGCGCAGCGGCGCATCGGCCCCGCGCCACATCGGCGCGATCTCTGTCTGCGAAAGCGAGCGCGGATGTTCAAGCGCGCCGTAAAGGTTGGTCAGGATCTGCTGCAATCGCGCCCGGCCATCGGGCATCACGCGGAAACGGCCTTCGAACCCGGCCGCCAGGCAATCGGCGTAAAGCTCGATCACTTCGGCGTTCTGGCCGGGGCGGGCCAGCATGTCGTCGACCAGTTGCCAGAACCGGTCCCCGCCGATGTTCTCGCGAAAGAAGCTGACGACAAGGCTGCGCCGCGCCCATTCCGCACCGTCACCACCGGCTCCCGGCAGGTTCTGGGCAATATCGTCAATCGTGGCGCAGATGCCGTAGCGTGCCCGCATGCGGGTTTCTTCAGGGTACAACGGCGCAATCGCACGATCGTAGGCGGCAACCGCCTCCATCGCCTCGCGGTGAAAATCGGGCAGTGAAATGCGTGCCCGCCCCGACCGCACCGATGCCGCCAGCGCCAGCACCGTGCCTGCCTCGATCACCAGCGGGCTGCGCGTATCGCGTGGCCGCGAAGGGACTGGAATATCGTCATCGTTGAGGCGGCGTCCGCCTCCCATCATCGGTGCAGGCGCCGCAAACGATGGCGGCGGCTCGCCAAATCCGGCAGGCGGAGCGCCGAAACCGGCGGGCGGAGCACCAAAACCGGCCGGCGGCACGGGTGGCGAGACAGGAGGCTGCGCCATCGGTGGCGGCGCGCCCCACGCACCAGCCCCGGCCGGCGGTGGCACGGGCGCGGACGGCTGTCCGGGTGCCGAAGCTGGGGCCCCGCCCCGCATCCCGGCCAGCGGCGATGGCCGGAAGACCGTGCGATTGCCGTTGTCGGAAGAACCGTCTCCGCTCATGCCGAATACTCCCTCGACCAAGCCGACGACGCGCTCATCGCGCCGCTCTCTTCACACACCACAATTCCATCCGCAGTTGCGGCCAGTCGCCCGCCACGTGCAGCCCCAGCGCGGTGGCCGTGGCAAAATCGCGCCAGTCGCCCACGCCCCGGTCCAGTTCGAAATAGACGAATCCCGGCAGCACCCGCAGCTGCGAAGGCGGCGTTGGCGTGTGGCGCAACGGCACCCCCGGCAGCGCGGAATCGACGATCTGGCGCATCTTCTCGACCGCGCCGATCTTGGCCACCGCCGGGAACATCTGCCGCACTTCATCGGCCGACGCGGCAGCGCGCACGGCGAGGTAGAAATAGCCGTGCTGGTACAGATTGCGATCGGCAATGGTCGATGTCCATGCGCCCGGCCCCATCGGCTCCAGCGGCAATTGCACGGCCGATCGGTCAAACACCGCGGACAGCATCGATTGCAACAGATCGAACAGCGGTTCGAACGTGCCGCGCAGGTTTTCGTGGTCGTAGGCCGGCAGCGGCGGGGCCTTGCGCTCGGGCTTTACCAGCGTGGCGATCTCTCCGGCCAGGCTGGCAAGCTCCTGATACATCCGTTCAGGGTGCACCATCGGCAGCGATTCCAGATGGCGCAGCACCGGAATCCAGCGGTTCAGCGCCTGCAGCAGCAGGAAGCTGGCGAACGTTTCCGCCCCGCCATCGGTGGCTTCCACGGCCCGCAGCGCCAGTTCGTCGGATCGCTGCTCGCACCGCCCCAGAATGTCGACAAGCCCGTGGCGCAACGGGCGCGAGGCGCGGATGTCGAGCAAGGGCGGGATATAGCGGTCATCGA
>JAPLPG010000055.1 GCA_026400375.1 Novosphingobium sp.
CAGTTCGCCTTCCACGCCCTTGGTCCAGGCATTGGCCGCATTGTCCGAGAAGAACAGGTTGGTGATGCTGGGATCGAAGATCGTGGTCTGCAACCGCTTGATATCGACGTAGAACGCGCTGCCGTTGAAGATCACCTGATTGTCGAACAGCTTGGTCTTCCAGCCGAATTCGAAGTTGCGCACGTCATCCGTATCAAGCGCGAAGGGCACGGTATAGTTGCCCTTGGTCGCCCCGCCGGGGCGGTTGAGCAGGCCTGGACGGAAGCCCTCCGAATAGGTCGCGTAGAACAGCAGGTCCTTGGTCGGGGTAAACTTGATCGTCCCCTTCAGGATCACGCCCTCTGCCTTGGCCTTGTCCGGCGCCCGCAACGCCGCCAGCACGCGGGCCGCCTGCGATGCACTCAGACCCTTGGCCGTGATCGACGCCAACGTATCGCTCGTGGTAAACGTCAGGTGCTTCGAGGCA
The DNA here is from genome assembly GCA_026400375.1 of Novosphingobium sp. Lineage (GTDB taxonomy): Bacteria > Pseudomonadota > Alphaproteobacteria > Sphingomonadales > Sphingomonadaceae > Novosphingobium. Next base: position 467 of record JAPLPG010000055.1, read on the forward strand.
GAGCAGGTGCCGATGAAGGTGTACTTGCCATCGCCGTTGTACAGGTCGCTGATGTCGGTGCCGAAGCCATTGGCGTCGGTGCCGTTCGGGCCTGACTGGTTGCAGAACGAGCTGTTGGCGCTGCCATCGAGATCGTCCTCGACGTTGTAATAGCGTGCGCCGAAGGTTGCCGTCAGCAGGTCTGGCACCACGTCGAAGCTCGCCTCGCCGAACAGGCCGAACTGACGGTCGGTGCGCTTCACGTCGTTGCGGAAGATCGCGCCTGCGGGCAGTGGGCCGGGATCGGAGGTGAAACCGGTCTTGAACGGGAAGTTCGGCGCAAAGCCCAGGCTTCCGGCCCAGTTCTTCACGAACTGTGATCCCGGATAGAAGAAATCGTTGCGCTCTTTCAGCACCTGGTTGCTGTAGAAGCCACCGGCGGTCAAGCGGATGCGGCTGTCAGCGGGCGTGTTGAAACGCAATTCCTGCGTGAAGCTGGAGAAATTGGAGGTCGATTGCACATAGAGGTTCGGTGCCTGGCAGGCCCCCTTGGGTGCGCCCGCCGGGTAGGAAACCGCGTAGTCGCAGATGTAGTACGGCAGGTACTGGCCAACGAACAGGTAATCCGAATAGTCAACGCGCTGCTTGGTGTTACGCTTGGTATAAGCACCGGTATAGACCACTTCCAGCGCACCCAGACGGCCGTCTACGGTCCATGCAGTGTTGCTGAAGTTGTCCTTCATGGTGTCGTCTTCGAAGCGCTGGATCTTGTAGTCGCCCAGCGAAGGATCCTCGAAGAACACGCCGTCAGTATCGAGGCCCTGGCGGCTGTGCGCCACCTTGAGCTTCCAGTCCGGCGCAACATTCCACAGCGCCGTCACGCGGAAGCCGCGATATTCCGCAGTGTTGAAGTTATCGTCGACAAGACCGGCGTTGTTGGCGTTGATGAAGTTCACGCCCGAAAGGTCGGCGCCCGACTGGAAGCCTGCGCGGACCGGACCGACCGGCACGCCGTTCTGGCGGATCGCGCTGGCCGGACGGAAGCGCGCGCTTTCACGGGCACTGCGGGTGCCTGCCACGTTATCGATGTAGCCGCCCTGATGATCGAGATAGGCGACCGCGCGGATTGCCAGCGAATCCGTGACCGGAATGTTGACCACCGCCTGGACGTCGTTGCTCATGTCTCCACCCTTGGTGAAGGCAACACCGGCTTTGGCCGAACCCTCGAACACGCCCATCTTCGGTTCGTTGGTGATGAAGCGGACGACGCCCGCCTGGCTGCTTGCGCCGAACAGCGTGCCCTGCGGCCCTGCCAGCACTTCGACGCGCTGCAGGTCGACGGCATAGACGTCAAGGTTGCGGCCCGGCTGCGAAAGCGGCTGTTCGTCGAGATACATGGCAACGTTCGGCGCAAGGCCTGCAACGCCGGCGGTGGTCAGGTTCGGCGTGGTCGAGGCAAGGCCGCGAATGTAGATCGTGTTCTGGCCCGGCCCGCCTCCACCAGCGGTGACGTTCGGCATTTGGGCGATCACGTCGCTGGTGTTGGCAATGCCCAGCTGTGCGAGCGTTTCGCTGCCCATCGCCTGAACCGCCAGCGGCACTTTCTGAAGGCTCTCCGACCGCTTGGTTGCGGTCACCACGATCTCGCCTAGGCCACCGGCGTTCTCGCTGGCGCCGTCGGATTGTGCTTCTTGCGCCACGGCAGTCATCGGCATCGCACCCATGGCGGCGATCAGCGCGATCACGGAAGCGGTACTGGATATTGTCCTCATGAATTCCCCCCATCAGGAAGTGTGCGCCCAAAAGTCCGTCTTGATTCTCAATGTTCAGTGGAACCTGGGTTCGGCGGGAAAGTGCGCGCATCGCCCTGCAAATCAATCGCGAAAGCCGCCAAAACCCCTGCTGTAGAAAAGCTGATTGGTGTCCATAAGTCAGAATTAAGTCGCCTATTCCCGTTCACGACGGACATGACGAAGTACTTGGCACAACCGGCGTTCCGCGCTGTACCAACGGCCTGAATTCCTGCAATCCATCGCCCGGTTTCAGGCGGAATGAATCAGCGCCTCCCACAGCCATGGCGCAAAACTGCGCCAGACTTCGACATGGAACTGCGCATCGCCCTGGCGGATGATGATCACTTCCGTCGTCTCGAAAATTGTGCGCGTCCCCCGGCCAACCGTCATCTGCGCAAGGTCGAGTGGGCACCCTGCCATCAGCAGTTCCGCTGCACGCGGGCCGCTCACGACAATGCCGACCGATCGATTGCTGACTTCGACAATGCTCACGCGCTCGCCCTCGCCCAGAGGCAGATCGGTGCCGGCAGGCAGCAGCGCATGGAATTCGTCGGGGCCCAACCGCACGATGCCGTCAGCCACGTCGCCTACGCGCTCAGGCAGGGCACGCCCGATCACTGCGGCAAGTCGCGCCGGATCGCGCGCCCGCAGCGAGAAGCGGGAAAGCTCTCCGGCGGCGGCAACGGTCACGCCTTCCCCGACGAAGGGCACTGCCGGAAGGGGCGATGTCGGAATAACTGCATCAGGCATCGAGGCGATCTCCTGCCGGGTCGAAGAAGACGGTGCCGCTGACTTTCGCCCGGATCACCCCGCCGGGCATCGGCACATGCAGCGTCTCGCCCATGCGCTGCTGGCCACCTGCCACGACCGCCATGGCAATCGACCGGCCGAGCGTGGCGCTCCAGTAAGACGAGGTGACATGGCCGAGCATCGTCATCGGCACCGGCTGGTTTGGATCGGCCACGATCTGCGCCCCTTCCTCCAGCACCACCGATGGGTCCTCGGTCAGCAGGCCGACAAGGTGCTTGCGGCCCGGTGCGACGATATCAGGCCGCGCCAGCGAACGCTTGCCCACGAAGTCCGGCTTCTTCTTGCCGATCGCCCAATCCAGGCCCGCATCCGATGGCGTGATCGTGCCGTC
>JAPLPG010000110.1 GCA_026400375.1 Novosphingobium sp.
ATCAGCGCGTCGGCATAGGCGGCAAGATCCTGGCCTTGCGCCGGGGTGATGGTGCGCGCGGCTTCATCGATCATCAATCCGGTGGCCAGCGCGCGCAGGGCGGGGTCGGCCACGGCTTCGTGGACGAACGTATGCCCGGCGGCAAGGCCGCAATAGGCGAGCAGCGAGTGTGCGCCATTGAGCATGCGCAGCTTGGCGGTTTCATACGGGCCAACCTCGTGCACCAGTTGCGCGCCGACTTGCTCCCAGCGCGGGCGGGGGCCGGCGAAGCGGTCTTCGATCACCCACTGGCTGAACGGTTCGGTGACGACGCAGGCGTCATCCTGCAACCCGCCCAAGGCGCTGGCGACCATGGCGCGGTCAGCGTCGGTGGTGGCCGGCACGATGCGATCGATCATGGTGGACGGGCAGGTGCAGTTTGCTTCGAACCATGGCACGAGATCGGGTTCGTGGCGGGCAAAGTACTGCAGCATCAGCGCGCGCAGCTTCGCCCCGTTATCGGCCAGATTGTCGCAGGGCATCAGGGTGAGGCCGGGCAAGCCGGCAGCGCGCCGCGCGAGCAGGCCTTGCGCGACGAAGTAGTAGAAGCTGAGCGAATGGGCCTGGGAGAAATCGAGATCGCCGTCTGCGCCGCGGCAATAGCCCTTTTCGGTGACGGTCAGGCTGATGATGCGCGTGGATCGCGCGGCGACTGCAGCGATGACCGCATCCGGTTCCTCGCTGGCGACCAGCACGTTGCGCACCGATCCCACCACGCGCAAGGCGCTGCCATCGCCGGACTGTTCGGCCACGCAGTAGAGCCCGGCTTGCGGGTTCATCTGGCGGGCGACGCCGGGCGAGCGCAGCGAGACGCCGGTGATCGCCCAATCATTGTCCGAGGCATTGCGCGCGATGAAATGCGCCGATGCCGAAGTGGACGATGCCCACATCCTGCGCGTCGCGATCATAGAGCGGGCGGGCAACTTCAGCGGGCAGCTTGGCCAGAGCTTCTGCGGAAAGTCTCACAGCTTGTAGGCCTTCTTGGCAAGGTTGTAGGACAGGTCCTGGGCCAGTTCGGCCGCTTCCCAATCCTCGATGCGGTGCTCCATGACCAGTTCGGCAAGGAAACCGCAATCGATGCGGCGGGCAACGTCGTGCCGCGCGGGGATCGACAGGAAGGCGCGGGTATCGTCGTTGAAGCCGACGGTGTTGTAGAACCCGGCGGTCTCGGTGGTCATGCGGCGGAAACGCTTCATGCCTTCGGGGCTATCGTGGAACCACCATGCCGGGCCGAGTTTCAGGCAGGGGTAGTGCCCGGCCAGCGGCGCCAGTTCGCGGGCATAGGCGCTTTCATCGAGCGTGAAGAGGATGATCGACAGGTCGCGCTCGTTGCCGAACTTGTCGAGCAGGGGCTTGAGTGCATGGACGAAATCGGTGCGCGTGGGGATGTCGGCGCCCTTGTCGCGCCCGAAGCGTTCGAACACGGCGGCGTTGTGGTTGCGGAACGATCCGGGGTGGATCTGCATGACCAGGCCATCGTCGATGCTCATGCCCGCCATTTCGGTCAGCATTTGGGCACGGAACAGTTCGGCATCGGAGCCGTGGAACTGGCCCGAGACCACGCGGTTGAACAACGCTTCTGCTTCGGAGGCGGACAGGTTGGCGGTGGCGGCAGTGGGGTGGCCGTGATCGGTGCTGGTGGCGCCCATGCTCTTGAAGAAGGCACGGCGGATGCGGTGGGCGGCGAGGTAGCCGGACCACGTTCGGCAATCCTGGCCGGCGAGCTGCGACAGCGTATCGAGATTGGCCTGAAAGCCTTCGAAATCAGGGTCCACCACGGGATCGGGGCGGTAGGCGGTGATGACCTTGCCGGCCCAGCCGCTCGCCTTGATGGCGGCATGATGCTCCAGCGTGTCGATCGGGCTTTCCGTCGTGGCGATGACTTCGATGTTGAACCGTTCGAACAGCGCGCGCGGGCGGAAGCTGTCCGAGGCGAGCTTGTCGGTGATCGTGTCGAAATAGAGGTCCGAGGTTTCGGCACTCAGTTGCACGTCGATGCCGAAGGCCTCGGCAAAGACCCAATCGAGCCACATGCGCGAAGGGGTGCCGCGGAACAGGCCATAGCGTTCGGCAAAGAGCCGCCATGCTGCGCGCGGATCGACGTTGCGGTTGCGCACGCCGAGGTCTTCCAGCGCCACGCCCTGGGAATAGAGCATGCGGAACACGTAGTGATCGGGCACCAGCAGCAGGTCGGTGGCATTGCCGAACGGCGCATTGCCCGCAAACCAGCGCGGATCGGTGTGGCCGTGCGGGCTGATGATCGGCAGATCCTTGACTTGCGCATAGAGGTCGCGGGCCAGCGCGCGCACCGAGGGTTCGACCGGCAGCAGGCGGTCGGGGTGAAGTTCCAGATTGCGGGGCATTATCAGTCTTTCGTGGCAGGTTCGTCTCAAGCGGTGGCGCGGGCGTATCGTTCGCGTTTGGCTTGTGTGGCTTTTCGGGCTTCGGCGAGGGCGCGTTCTTCGGTGGCGAAGAGGAGGCCGTCGAGGACGGCGGAGAGGTGG
>JAPLPG010000103.1 GCA_026400375.1 Novosphingobium sp.
CGATGGCATAGCGATTGGCCTTCGACCCGATCGACAGGTAGTGGACCGTGCCGATGTTGCCAGTCAGGCGATAGGTCCGATCGCCAAGGATCGTCGCGGAGAGGTAGAGGTTGTCAGGATTGTCGCCTCCCAGCTTGGCAGTTTCATGGCTGGGCAGCACGAAGGACGGAAAGTCCGGATCGCCGCCTTCTAGATACATCTCGAGCCCGAGCCGGACGATTCGGCTGAGGTATCGCGCGCCCTCTGCCTGATCAAGCAGGGACACGGGCGCGCCTTCGGCGCTTAGCGTTGCATGGGCTTCCCCGAGGCGACGGGTAAAGCGATCCCACAAGTCGGCGCCGAAAACGGTCACGATCTCTCTCCCTCAAATGTGCGCCGCAGCACGGAATAGCGATCTGCCATCGTCCTGCGGGTTATGCTGGCATCGGCGGCCAGCTCAAAGCCGTGGTAGCCCCCGGCGTAGACATGAAGATCAACCGAAACACCTGCGCGGGCCAGTCGCCGCGCGTAAGCGATGTCCTCTTCAAGAAACAGATCGTGCGATCCGACCGCGATGTAGGCCGGTGCCAATCCCCGCAGGTTTTGGGCACGTGCAGCAGCGATATACCCGCACTCGTCGCGCTCGACATCTTCGCTACCGATGCGCAGCGACCAGGCGGCCGTATTGGACTCGGCGGTCCAGACGAATTCGCCGCAATGGGGATGTTCGCCCCGCGTCCTGTCGTCGAGCATCGGGCAGATCAGCATCTGCAGTGCGAGTGCAATCGTCCCTCTGTCTCGAACCATAAGAGCCAGCGATGCGGCAAGACCCCCGCCAGCGCTCTCTCCGCCGACCGCAACGAGCGAGGGATCGATGCCGTAGCTCGGCGCATTCGCGACAAGCCAGGAAAGCGCGCGGTAGCAGTCTTCTACCGGCTGTTGTCCGGTGGCTTCGGGTGACAGGCGATAGTCCACCGACGCCACCAGGCAGCCGACCTCACGCGCCAGTGCGATGTTGGCAGGCGAAGACATGGTCGCGTTGCCGAGGACAAAGCCGCCACCATGAATGTGAAGGTACAAGGGCAGGGGAGCTATCTGGTCGGCCGGTCGGTGGAGGATGACGCCAAGCTCGGGCCCGGCGGAAGTTGCCGGAACCACGAGGCGCTGCACAATGATGTCATCGCAGGCCAGCGCTTCCGGCGTTGGTCCAAAGCCATCCATTGTTGCTCGCAGGCGCTCCAGGCCGGGCCCGGAGATATCGAGAGGAGGGAGCAGCGCCAAGGCTCCCAGCAACTCGGGATCAACAAGATGGCGGGTGTCCATGCGCCGGTTCAGCCAGTGATCTGTCCGCCATCCAGCACCAGTACGGTGCCGGTGGCGTAGCGCGCCTCGTCACTGGCGAGATAGGCGATGGCCGCGGCCACTTCCTCGGGCGTGCAGGCGGGCCGGTCTGTCAGCTTGGGCATGTTGCGGCCGGCGGCTTCCTCAAAGATCGCGGGATCGACACCGCCGCCAGCGGTCGATTTTTCGTGCATCGGCGTGGCGACTCCGCCGGGTGCCACGGCATTGACGCGCACGCCAAAGCGGGCAAATTCAAGGCTGGCCGCTTGGGTGACGGCGATTACGCCTGCTTTGCTGACGCCATAGGCCGAAGTGCCATAGACAGGGTGCAGACCACCTGCCGAAGCAACGCTCACGATGTTGCCCTTGCTCTGTTTGAGGTGGCCGATGGCGGCCTGGATCAGATAGAACGGGCCGGACAGGTTGATGTCCATGGTGCGCTGCCATACTTGCGCCGAGGTTTCCTCGAACCGCCCCCACGCCATGATCCCGGCAACATTCAGCAGGATGTCGATCCCGCCCAGCGCGCCTGCGGCATCATCAACCAGCTTTGCGGCGGCGGCAGGATCACGGGCGTCATAGGCAAAGGCCACTCCGCCCAACGATTCCGCCACGGCACTGGCCCCGGCAAGATCCACATCGCCAATCGCAATGCGCGCGCCTTCGGCGGCAAAGCGTTCTGCCGTGGCGCGGCCGATGCCGGATGCGCCGCCTGTAAGCAGCACGCGCTTGCCGGTGAAACGGGAAGTCATGGCAGGGAAGTCCTTTCAACAAGATCGCTGCGGTTACGCAGCGCGACGAAGGCGGCAGCAGCAAGGAGTGTGATAGCGAAGCCGACGAAGGCGCCTGTCAATCCGCCGACGCGGCGCAGCACGTCAAAGACCAGCGGATTCAGAAACTGTCCGGCGTTAAGTGCGCTGACGATCAGGCCCAGCGCCAGCGCGTGGACGAAAGGCGGCGCCTTGCGGAAGATGAGCGATGCAATGGCCGGTTCAGACATGCCGGCACCGATGCCGACAAGGCAGCAACCCGAAAAGACCTGCCATGTCTGCGTTGCCAAGCCGATCATCAGAATGCCAAAGCCCATGGACGCAGCGTCGATGGCAAGGAATCCGTGCAGACCGATGCGACTGCGCAGATAACCGAAGGACCACGCCGTCACCATCGCCACGATTGACGTCGCCGCGATGATGCTGCCGATCATCTGCGCGCTGCCCATGCCACGCTCTGCCAGCAGAAATCCCGCCTGGATCGCAGGCGTGAACATGCCCAGCGTCAGCAGGACCAGCAGCAGGTAGTAGGGCCAGACGCGCGCCAGTCCTGCCACCGCGCCGCCTTCGGTTTTAGCGTTCGCGGCTTGGGGTGCGTTGCGGATTGCCAGGAAAGCGACAAGCAGCGTCGGAAGACCCAGCAGGTAAAGGGCAAAAGGCGCCTGCCAACCGGCCGTATCCACCAGCCAACCGCCGAAGATCAGCGCCAGCGCAGCCAACAGGGATGACAGCGACGTCGCCCATCCCAGCATTTTCTCGCGCGTATGGCCGGAAAAGTGATCGCCGATCAGGCCCAGGCTGGACGTTAGAAGGCCCCCTCCGGCAACACCCAGCAGCAACCGCAATGACAGCAACGCCACCTCGCTGGTGATAGCCAGAACGCCCGCGCCACCGATCACGTAAAGGATCAATGAGCCAAGCAGGACGGCGCGCTGGCCTATGCGATTGGCCAGCATGCCCGCGAGAGGCGAGGCCAGGACAAGCATGGCCGCTGGCAGGGTCATCACGATTTGCGAGAACAGCTCGCTGTTCGCGCTCTGGCCGAAATGCGCGGCCATCGCTACCAGCGCAGGTGCCGCTGCCATGGGGATCAGCGCGACCAGTGCTGGCCCTGCCACGCAAACGCTGGCAACTAGTGCGCCCCCGTTGCGGTCAGATTGCGGTGCGTCCACTCTTAGATAGCCCGCGTGGCAAGCGTTGCATCGCGCATTGCGCCTTCGATATAGCCCACGCCCGTACAATCGCCGACGGCATGGACGGTGAAGCCTGCGGCCTTCATCTGATCGGCAAGGGTTTCATCGCCTGCCGCGCCCATGGCCACGATCACGGTATCGGCGCGCAAGGTGCGTTCCTGTCCATGGGCGTTGCTGTAGGTCACGGTGTTTTCGCCGATGCGGAAATTTCCGGTCTCGGTCAGCATGGCGACGCCGAGTTCTTGGCAATCGTCAACCGCACGGAAACGGCGCACCAACGGGATGCCCTTGCCCACGCGCGGCGTTTCTTCGAGCACGGTCACCTTGCGGCCGCGATGTGCGAGGAATTCGGCCAGTTCCAGTCCAACCAGTTCGCCGCCGATTATGACCACGTGTTCACCCAGCGGCATCCACGCCTTTGAGCCCAGACGCAGCAGCGGCAGGCGTTTGGTCAGCCCGGTCATTTTGCCGAGTTTCATGGCGAGGCGCGTAGCCGATCCGGTCTTTGCGACAAGCGTATCAAGGTTCTGGCCGAGGACCAGATTGCGCATGTCATCACCCGAGAACACGAAGTCGCGCTCGCTCCCGGGAATGGGCGGCATGTCCCGTCGCGCGCCGGTGGCCACGATGACTTCGTCGGCCTGGAGCGAACGGGCAAGATCCGGTGTGGCCCGGGTGTTCAGCCGGATATCGATGTCTCGCGCAGTTACTTCGCGCTTCAGCCAGTCGACAATGCGCTGGTTCGGTGCATAGGCAACCGAGGCGAAC
>JAPLPG010000213.1 GCA_026400375.1 Novosphingobium sp.
TCGATGGGCGACGGGTCGACGCCGGGGCGGGCGTCGCTCGCGCTGTCGACCGCGCGCGACTCGCCTGGGACGCCGACGAGGCCCTGACCGGCGCCATCGCCGACGCCGCGGCCGCGTGGGGCGGCGAGGCGAATCCATGCACGTGAAGCTTGCCGTGCAGCAACAGCGTGTGGAACAATAAACCGGTCGAATGGCCTTGGATGGGGGGATTCGGCCTGCGCGCCGGGTGAGGCCGCTCCGGCCGAACGCATCGGGGAAGCAGGAAAAAATCGGGGCAGGACAATGACGTATTGTGTGGGAATGATGCTCGACAAGGGCCTCGTGTTGATGAGCGACACGCGCACGAATTCCGGCGTCGACAACATTTCCGTGTTCCGCAAGATGTTCCTCTGGTCCGTCCCCGGCGAACGCCAGATCACGATCATGACCGCTGGCAACCTGGCCACCACGCAGGCCGTAATCTCGCAACTGGAAGAGCGGAACAAGGCACCGAGCGAGCGCCGACCCTCGATCATCGAGGCGCCGACGATGTTCCAGGTGGCCACGCTCGTCGGCAACCTGCTGCGCGGCGTGATCGAGGGGCGGCAGGAAGGCGGCATGAAGGGCGAAGGCCCGCGCTTTACCGCATCGATGATCGTGGCCGGCCAGATCAAGGACATGGAACCGCGCCTGTTCATGGTCTACCCCGAAGGCAACTTCATCGAAGCGAGCTTCGACACGCCGTTCTTCCAGATCGGCGAGACCAAGTACGGTCGCCCGATCCTGCTGCGCGGCTACGATCCGGGCATGTCGTTCGAAGATGCGGTCAAGCTGCTGATGGTGTCGTTCGATTCAACTCTGGCGGCCAACCTTTCGGTCGGCCTGCCACTGGACATGATGGTGCTGGAACGCGATCGGTTCGAGCCGCTGCACCAGCGCCGCATCCTCGCCAGCGATCCCTACTTCAAATCCATCTCGTCCAGCTGGAGCGAAGCGCTGCGTCAGGCGTTCCATTCCCTGCCCGATTATAGCTTCGCGCCGACCGTCGAGGCAGAGGGAGCGGCATAGCCCGACGGCCAGCTTCGGACGCCGACTCGATGCTGGCCAGTGGCCTGTCTATCCCGCCATAATCCCGCGCAAATTGCCGAAACGGGCAGGGATGGCCGCAAGTTTGAGGTGGGCCATCCGTTGCAGCGCAGGGATACATCCGTTCCCGACGCGATCATCCTAAGGTAAAACGGCTAGTAGCCGCCGATTGGCGCAAAGTTTCGGTTCATTCCGAAACTAACGTTTCTGGCCAAATATTTCGGTGGGCGCATACCGGCCGACATGGTTGATCGCGTCACACTCCACATCCTCGATAGTGATACCGCCCGCAGGGCGCAACTGGCGCGACTTGCGTTTGCGGCAGGCCATCACGCCGAAATCTATGCCTCGGCCGACGAGCTGTTGGCCCACGCCCCGTCCGGCGGACTGGTGCTTGCCCAGGACGAACCGGTGGGCGAAGGCGTTCCGCGGCTGATCGCCGGGATGATGCGCGCCGGGCACTGGTTGCCGGTGATCGCCATCGCCGAAATGCCCGAGACGGGCGCGATCGTCCGCGCGATCAAGGCTGGCGCGCTGGACTACCTGGCCATGCCAGCGCAGATCGCGCCGTTGAACGACGCCATCACCCGCGCCGCCAAGGAAGCCGATGCATTTCGTGCCCAGCGCGCCCGCGCCGCCGAAGCGCGGCAGCGGATCTCGCGGCTGTCGCTGCGTGAACGCGAAGTGCTTGATCGCCTGGCCGATGGTTGCAGCAACAAGGCGATTGCCCGCGACCTGGATATCAGCCCACGCACGGTCGAGATCTATCGCATGAAGATGATGGGCAAGCTCGGCGCGCGCCACGCCGCCGAAGCGGTGCGCCTGCGCATCGAAGCATCCGGCCTTGACGAGGTTGCCGCCTGATCTCAGCGGCAGAACGGTTTCAGCCCGCCCGATTCCAGATGGAAGTGATCGCGGTGCGCGGCGTTGTAATCCGGTGAAAGCACCGTGCCGAAACGCTTGCACGCGCTGTCACGCACCGTGCGCAGGAACGCCCGGACCTGGGGCGAGGGGCTGTTCCAATCGGCCACCACGCTGATCCGCCGCCCATCGGCCAGACGGAACGCGGCGATGTCCACCGCATTGGCCGTGGCATGAGCGGAAAGGCGCGTGGTGCCTGCCACGTTGCGGCACGAATAGCTGCCCATCGTCTCGACCCGCACCAGCGGACTGCCCATGATCTGCCGCGCCGCCCGGTCCACCCCGAAGCGCGCCCAGCCTTGCAGCGCGCTGGCCACGGGGCAGGTCACGGGCCCCAGGTTGGTCACGTCGAGCCGGCCATCATCGCTGCGCAAGGCCGAAAGTCGCACGGCGCCCAGCGTTGAACATCCGGTCCCGTAGTACTGGTCTGGCAGCGGAGAAAACTTTGCCTCCGTCGCGCCGAGATTGGCAAGGCACGCACGCGCCTGCGGCGATTGCGAGAGCGATGCTCCCGTACCGCGGCCAGGCGCACGCTGCGGCTGATCGGGCGAGCCGATGCAACCGGCAAGCGAAGTGGCCAGGGCCACGACAAGGATGGTGCGCCGGAACATGCCGCAAAAGTGGCATGTCATGGTTATCAGCGCATTAACAGACCGCGGTGGCGCGCCACAGCTCGTCGCAATTGCTGGCCGCTGCGGCGGCACGATGCCGATGTCTGGGTGATGGAAGAAGAGGCCGGGGCAATGGTGGGCGCTGACGGGCTCGAACCGCCGACCCTCTCGGTGTAAACGAGATGCTCTACCAACTGAGCTAAGCGCCCCCGGCGGTTGCGCTATTGCGCGCAAAGCCGGGGGTAGTCAACCGTCGTGCGTGCTTTTGATCAACAGGGTTTTGCAGCCCACTCGCCACGGACCCAGTGGTGGGCCCGGTGCTTCCACGGATCGATGACCACCAGGTTGATCCAGCCGTTTTCCACCAGCCGCCCCACCGCATCATGCCGCAGCACGATGTCCTGCACGCGCTGCAGCGGTGCCTCGACGATCACGGCAAGGCGGCGCGGGGTGTGGTAGGGCGTGCCGTCATCGCGGAACAGCGACTGGCGCGGCAGGCCGGTGCACAAGTCGCCACCACTGCCCTGCACCACGCCAAAGCCGCCGATCACGTTCTGCGTGGTCTTGTCGCCCGCGCCGAAAACCGCGTTGTCGATGGTCGAAAACAGGTACTGGCAGTTGATCCATTGCGCCACGATCATCGGGGCGGTCATGATGCTGGTCAGCGCGCTGCCGTCGGCATCCTGCTTCCAGTCGTAGCTGTGGAGGAAGGCATTGCCACCCAGATTCAGGTCGCGTGTCAACGCGCGCGGGGCGATGATGAAGGCGGCATTGCCGGACAGGCCCCATTCGGGCCGGACCTCGCCCCAGTGCGCCGCACCGGTCAGCAGATCATCCGCCGTGCGTTCAAGCTGCGCGGCCCGTTCGGCGCGGCTGCGTGCCCCTGCCTGGACGAATGCCTTGTCGAGCCGGGCAAGATCGCCGGCATGGCTTGGCGGCACCAGCTGACGGTCGAACACTTCCACCACATCGCGCGTGGTATCGTGCTGGGCGGCAATGAACCATGTGTCGTCGGGCAGCGCAATGCCCTGCGCGGCGAGGCCCTGGCGCACCGCCGGGGTGTTGAGGATGCTGGCCATCAACCGCGCATTGGGGCCGCCGGGGTGGCCACCACAGGCGCCGCAATCAAGGCTCGCGGCAAAGGCATTGTTGGTGGTGCAGCCGCCATGGCCGACAAGCGCCACCAGCCGCGCAGTCCGGGCAAGCCCGGTCAGCGCGAACATGCCGCGCGCGTAGGCGATCTGCTGGTCGAGCGGGATTCCCTCACCATGATCGTGCACCGGCCCATGGTCGTTGCTGGCCACCGGGACCAGCGCCTGCCCGCGTTCGCCCAGCAGCCGCTTACGCAGCGTGTCGGTAAGACGCGGGGCCAGCGTCCGGGCAAGCATGGCCACCGCTGCCACGGGCCCTGCCGCTTCGGCCGTGGCAAAGCCGGTGGCGCCGCCCTTGGTCGAATTCAGCATGGCCTGAGCATCGTCGATCGCCGCATGCCGCGCCAGCACCGCGCCGGCCTCGGCCTCGCGGCCCACGGCGGCGCGTTCGGGCACCACGTGCGAAGGGGACAGCAGCACCGGCAACTGGTTGCGCGTCGGCGCGGCGCAAGCGGGGTTGATCGCAATCGGCAAGCCGAAGAACCCGGCATAACCCAGCGTCTCGAACCGCCCTTGCGCCTCCAGCGCACGCCGCAGCGGCTCTGACCGCACATCGATGCAGAACACCGCCTGCGCTTCGGGGCGCAGCTGCGATTGCGGCGCTGTCAGCCGCGCCGACGCGCCTTCAAGCTGGGGGGCAAGCGCGCCAAGGAACGTGGCCTCGGCGGCTTGCTGGAAGATCAGGCCCAGCTCGCCGATGGTGCGGGATGCCACGGCCTTCAGCGTGTCGCGGCTCGCTTGCGGCCATTGCGCAACGTCATCGGCCGAAAGCCCGAAATGTGCCATGAGTGCCGCCTCGACGGCTTCCGGCCCTGCCGCTTCAGGCACGACACGCGGTCCGGCACGCACCACCCCCTGCAACAGCGCGACAAGCGCCATCAGGTCAAGCATCGTGGCAGGCGCGCCAAGGCGTGCCTCGGGCCCCGCGTGTTCGGCACGCCAGCGCAAGTGCGCGGCCCAGCCTGGCAAGGCAGCGACCAGCGCGCGCAGCCATGGCAGGCGCCGGTCCTGGGCCACGGCATCGCGCCGCGCGGCAAACAGCAGCATGTCCAGCGGATCTGCCGGCGCATGCGCCAGCCAGTTTGCCCCGGTCGCATCGGTCAGCCGCAGCAGCGCAGGGTCGTGCTGCAACACGTCGCACAGGCAGGCGTAGAGCCCGCGTTCCCGGCCGGGAAGCCGCAGCGCGGCGTTGCGATCGAAGAACGCCGCCAGCCAACGGGCCAGAACCGCCATGGCGGGGGGCAGCGGATGGCGCACGGGCGCAGCGTCGTCGGCGTCCATCTCGGTCAGGCGCGCCACCAAGAGGTTGTAGGCGTTGAGATCGGGGCCAAGGGGCGCAAAGGCCTCGTCCAGTCCGCCAAGGCTTTCGACCACGGCCTTGCGCAAGGGCACATAGTCGATCCGTCCTTCGGCCATCAGCTTGCGCCATTCGGCAAGGGACAGCGAAGTCCGCGCGCCGAACAGGGCGGCGGCTTCGGGCAGTGCGTCCTCGAAGGCCTGGTCTTCAAATCCCGAAAGCGGATTGACCGCGATCGCGCTGTTCAGCGGCCACAGCGGGGCAACGGTCTGCGCGGCGATCGAGGCGAGCGCGCTCAACTGCTCCCGCTCGGCGTGGAAGCCCAGCGTCGATGACAGGGTCTTGGCGAGCGTTCCGGTGGCGACGGTCATGAACAGGCTTCCTTCGGATCGAACAGGGGGCGACAGAGCGAATGGCGGCGTGGCGCTTGCGGCCCGTCAGGCCGACGGATTGCCCGCATGGACCAGCCGCGCGACCACCGCCGGGGGCAAGGCGATCTCGCCGCGCGAGACCTGCTGCTGCACGACCCATCCGGCGAGCAGCAACGAGAGCAGGCCAAACTGGGCGTGGTCGGGGATCAGGGGCAGGGCGGCATTGGCCTGCATGGCGGACATCACGGCCAGCGCCGCTGCGTTCAGCGCGATGAGCGCGATCGGCGCTGCGGCAACGAGCAGGCCCAGCGGGCTGCGGGGAATGGCGCGCAAGCCCACGGCCAGCGCGCTTGCCAAGGCGGCGCTCGCCAGGCCGCCCGGAAGCAGGGCCGCCCCCCTGCCCATCATGAGCAGGGTGAGCGCAGCGGCCATGGTGGCCAGCGCGATCACCGCAGGCAACGGCTGGGGCAGCCCCTTCGCGCCGGGTGACGCGGCGGACGAAGTGCCAGCGGAAATCGTTCCGGCTGACCCTAGGAACAGCCACGCCTTGAACAGGCCATGCGCCACCATGTGCCACAGCGCGGCGGCATAGGCCCCGAGTGCCACGGTCAGCAGCATGAAGCCCATCTGCGCAACGGTGGAGGCGGCGAGCGAGCCTTTGACATCGCTGCGCACCAGCATGATCACGCTGCCCGCCAGTGCGGCGACAATGCCGATGGCAAACAGCATGAACCGTGCCTCCGTTGCAGCTTCCAGCACCGGGGCAAACCGCACCAGCAGAAAGCCGCCAGCATTGACGAAGCCGGCATGCATCAGCGCCGAAACCGGCGTCGGCGCGGCAAGCGAGCGCATCAGCCAGGTCGAAAATGGCGGCAGCGCACAACGGGCAAGCGCCGCGATGACCAGCAGAAAGGCCGCCGGGATCAACAGGGTGTCGCTCATGGTCGGGGCCGCGGCGATGATCGGGGTGATCCCAGTCGATCCTGCGCCGACAGCCAGCAGCAGAACTCCGCCGACCAGCGCCAGATCGCCCACGGCGAACGAGATGCTGGCGCGGCGCGCGGCAGAGCGGGCCTCGGCCCATTCCCCGACATGTCCGATCAGCCCCGTCATCAGCCTGCCGCTGACAATCCAGGCCGCGCAAAGCAGCAGGGCATCAGCGGCAAAGCCCATCAGCACCGTGGCAATCGCCAGCCCGATGGCCATGCGCGTGAACGCGGCGGCGCGAGGATCGGCGCGCAGTTGCCGACGGGCGAATACGACCACGACCACCGTCACCAGCAAGCTCAGGGCCGAAAGTGCAACGCCCGCCGTTGTCGGCTGCGCATGGCCATAGGCCACCGTCGAGACAAGGAGCCCGCCCAGCGCGAGAACCGGCAGATCGGCCATGGAAACAGGCGAGCGCCAGGCGGTGGTGCGGCGGGCATGCAAGCTCCTGTGTCCGGCGCCTGCGCGCAATGCGTTTTGGTTCATCTGCTGCTCCTGAAGCCCCGGAGACGGCGGGTTTCCGTCTGTGGCCTTGTGGTTGCAACGCGCCAGATGATTTTGGAAACGAATTTTTGCAATATTGAAGATTTCAAACGTAAATGATAAGTGGTGGCCATGGCCTTGCGCAATCTTGATATCGATCTGCTGCGTTGCTTCGTGACGATCGCCGATACCGCCAGCTTTACCCGGGCGGGAGAGCGGCTTGGCCGGACGCAATCGGCAATATCCTTGCAGCTCAAACGGTTGGAGGAACAGGTCGGCAGAAGCCTGTTCCTGCGGAGCCCGCGCAGTCTTTCGATCACGCCCGAAGGAGAACGCCTGATCGGCCCCGCGCGGCAGATCCTGCGCTTGCACGATGCCACCGTGGCGCAGATGTTCGAACCTGATATCGCCGGATCGGTGCGCATCGGCGTGCCCGAGGATTTCGCCACCGCGCACCTGCCGGCGGTGCTTGCGGCCTTTACCGAAGCCCATCCGCTGGTTGAACTCGAGGTGACCTGCGACCTTACCCTCAACCTGCTCGAACGGTTTCATGCCGGCCACTTCGATCTGGCACTGATCAAGCGCCAGCCCACGCCAGAGCGGCAGGATGGCGTCCGGGTCTGGCGCGAACCGCTGGTCTGGGTGGCGCGCGACCGGCAATCGACCGCCGATTTCGCGCGAGTGCCGCTGGTCGTCTCGCCCGAGCCATGCGTCTATCGCAAGCGCGCGACCGAAGCGCTCGATGCGATGGGGCGGCCGTGGCGCGTGGCCTATACCTCCACCAGTCTGGCCGGAAGCCTGTCGGCCGTTCGCGCTGGGCTTGGCATCACCGTGCTGCCGCTGGAAATGGTCCCTGCCACGCTGACGGCGGTGAGCGAGGAGGCTGGCCTGCCACCGCTTTACGACACCGAAATCGCCCTGATCGAAGCGCCGGGCCTGCCGGCGACCGCGCACCTGCTGGCCCAGCACATCATCGCGGCGCTTGAACGCGGGGCTTAGCCGGCAGCCGTCACCGGCGTGGTGATGATCCGGTCACGCGCCACCCGCACATCGCCCGCTTCGAATTGCAACTTCAGCCGTTCCCGGTCACTGGCGCGGAACATGTCTTCGCTGCGAGCGATCTCTTCGGCAGACAGCCCGGCGTCGGCCAGCGCGATGCGCGCCATCTTGATCGCCGATTCCATTACCTCGCGCACCACGCCCTTGGCCGGGGCATCGCGCAGGCGGATCAGCGCCCGCCGATCGAACGCGCGGACATAGATTGCCGCGCGGGGGAAGGCTTCGTGCACCGCTTCCACCAGATCGGCGCTGACCTGATCGCCATCCATGCAGAAGAAGATCATCTCGGCCTCGCCTGCGCCAGCCTGCCGCAGCAGATCCAGCCGGGTGCCATCGCCGAAATAGACCTTCGACCCGAAGCTTGCCGCCACGTCGATCATCTCGATATCGGTGTCGACCATCGTCACCGGGATGTTCGAGGCGAGCAGCATCTGCGTCACCCCCTGGCCGAACCGGCCAAAGCCCACCACCACTGCATTCGCGCCATCGGGCTGTGGTCCGTCGCGCTCTCCCGGCGCGGCTTCCGCCTCGCGCCGGAAGCGGGCCGTGGCCATCATCAGGAACGGCGTCGTGGCCATGGACAGGGTCACCACCGCGCCGAACAGGCTGGCCGCATCGGGCGCGATCAGCAACGCGTTCTGCGCCTGTGCAAACAGCACGAAGCCGAATTCGCCGCCCTGGCTCAGCAGCAGGCCCAGCGCCAATGCTCCGCGCCATGCCATGCCGAATGCCCTGCCGATGCCGAAGATCACCACTGCCTTCACCGTGATCAGCGCCAGCGCCATGCTGGCCACGAACAACGGCCGCTCGGCAATGGCGGTAAGGTTCAGCATCATGCCCACGGCAAGGAAGAACAGGCCCAGCAAGATCGAGCGGAACGGCTCGACATCGGCCTCCAGTTCGTGGCGATAGGGGCTGTCGGCCAGCATCACGCCCGCCACAAACGCGCCCAGCGCGGTCGACAGGCCCAGCAGTTCCATCACCGCCGCCGATGCCATCACCGTGAACAGCGCCGCGACGACGAACATCTCGCGCTCGCCCAGGTTGCCGATCAGGCGGAACAGCGGGCGGATCACGAAGCGGCCCGCCGCAATCAGCCCGGCCAGCGCGCCGGCAGTGTAAAGCGCCAGCACCCATCCCGGAGGCCCTCCGGCATCGGCGGGATTGCGGCTCATCGCGCTGATGATCGTGATCAGCGGGATGATCGAAAGGTCCTGGAACAGCAGCATGGCAAAGGCGCGTTCGCCAAACGGCGTGCGCAACCGGCCCGATGATTGCAGCATCGGCAGCACCTGCGCCGTGGAAGACAGCGCCAGCGGCAGGCCCAATGCCAGCGCTGCCTCCCAGCTGAACGGCGTGAACAGCCCGATCACCGCCGTGATCGCCAGCCCGCACAGCACCACCTGCAACAGCCCCAGTCCCAGAATGTCGCGCTTCATCCGCCACAGCCGCGCCGGGTTCAGCTCAAGGCCGACAAGGAACAGCAGCAGCGTTATCCCAAGTTCGGCAATGCCCAGTTTCTGCTCGGCATCGCCCACCAGCCGCAGCACTTGCGGCCCGACCACCGCGCCCGCGACCAGATAGCCCAGCGTGGCGCCCAGTCCCAGCCGCCGGAACAGCAGCACGAAGATCAGCGCAAACCCCAGCAGCAGGAATCCGTCGCGCAACAGGGAAGTGTGTTCGGCCATCTGCCTACCTTTAGGCCGCCCGCGCGCCACCGCAACCGCTGTTCAGCTTGCGTTGATCTGCGGTCACGGAAAGTCTAGCCAGTGGGAAACGATGGAGGGGCATGGATGCGCAAGATTCTGGCACTGGCGGCAGTGGCGCTGCCTGCACTGGCAAATGCCCAGTCGGCCCCGACATCGGCACAGGGCGATGTGTCGCTCACCATCTACAACAACGATCTCGCGCTGGTGCAGGACGTGCGGCAGATGACCCTGCCCACGGGCCGCACCCGGCAGGAATTTCCCGATGTCTCTGCCGCCATCCGGCCCGAGACGGTCACGCTGAACGCCGGTGGCACCGGCATTGTCGAACAGAACTTCGATTACGATCTGCTCACGCCCGCCAAGCTGATGGACAAGGCCGTGGGCCAGACCGTCACGGTGGTCCGCACCAATCCCGCAACCGGCGCTGAAACACGCGAATCCGCAACGATCCTTGCCAACAATGGCGGTACGGTGGTGCGCATCGGTGACCGGATCGAGGTGCTGGAACAGTATGGCGCCCGCGTCGTGTTCCCCAGCCTGCCCGCAGGCCTGCGCGCCCGGCCCACGCTTTCGGTCACGCTCGATACCACCACCCCCGGCGCGCGCCCGGTGTCCCTCAGCTATCTTTCGCGCGGGTTCGGCTGGAAGGCGGATTACGTTGCCCTGTTCGATGAAGCCGCGGGCAAGATCGACGTGCAGGGCTGGATCACGCTGAACAACAACAGCGGCACCACGTTCGACAAGGCCAGGGTGCTGCTGGTTGCCGGAGCCGTGGGACAGGAGGACAACGGCTATCGGCAGAACTACCGCCCGCAGCGCCAGATCATGCCGGGCAACCGCCCCGGCACGCAGAGCGCCGACCGCGAAAGTCTGGGCGATTTCTACGTCTACCCCATCGCTGGCCGCACCACCGTGGCCAATGCCCAGCAAAAGCAGGTGAGCTTCCTCGATGTCGCCGGCGCCCCGGCGACGAAGGCCTACCACTTCCGCAACGGCTGGCTGCAGAACCAGACCGAGCCGCAGAGCGCCGACACCGTCCTGCGCTTTTCCACATCGCGTGAAGCGGGCCTGGGCGATGCGCTGCCCGCAGGCACGGTGCGCGTGTACATGCGCGATGCGCGTGGCCAGCCGCAATTCATCGGCGAGAACGCCATCGACCATACCCCGATGGGTTCGATGCTCGCGCTCAAGACCGGCGAGGCGTTCGACGTGAAGGTCCAGCCCACGCTCGAAAAGCGCGACCGCATCGACAGCGGCGAATGGGAGCGCACCGCCCGCTTCCGCATCACCGCACCGAACAAGGCCACCGAGGAGATCACGGTCGAGCGGGAGACCGTGCTCTGGCGTACGACGATGACCTACAAGGTCACCAACGCGAAAGCCACGCCGGTGACCGTCGAGGTCGTGCAAGCCGGGCTGGACAATTGGTGGCGCGATACGCGCGTGCCATCCGAATCCATCAAGGGCGAACAGCGCTCACCCGATGAGCGGGCGTGGCAGGTTCCCGTTCCCGCCAATGGCGAGACGGTGCTGACGGTCCAGTTCGACAGCCGATATTGAGCCGCCGGATGCGCCGTGCGCTGCCCGCGATCCTGCTTTGCTGCGCCAGCGTGCCGGCGGCCGGGCAGGGCATGGTCACGTCCACCGCGCCGGACAGTGTCTCGGTCAGCGTCTATCGCGCCCCCGACCGGGACAGCAGCATGGCCATGGATCTCGATTGGCTGGAAGGGTACGCGCTGGTCACTGAAACGCGCACGGTCGAAATTCCGGCAGGCAAGGCCACGATCCGCTTCGAAGGGGTGGCGGCAGGGCTGTTTCCGGAAAGCGCGATCGTCACCGGCCTGCCCTCCGGCGTGCGCGAGAAGAACCTGGATGCCGATCTGCTCTCTCCGCGCAGCCTCTATGCGCGGATGTTCGGGCGTCCGGTAACCCTGCGGCGGACTCTGCCCGGCACTGGGCCCGGCACTGGCGGCGTTCGCGAAGAGCGCGCGGTGATCCGCTCCGGTGCCGATGGTGCAGCGATCCTGCAAACCGCCGCCGGGTTCGAAGTTGCGAATTGTGGCGGGCTTCGCGACGAACTTGTCTACGGACAAGCGCCCAGCGACCTGTCGGCGCGGCCGACCCTGTCGGTCGAGACGGAAAGCGCCGCCGTGCAGACGGTGACACTTTCGCTATCCTACCTTGCCTGGGGGTTCGATTGGCAATCGAACTACGTCATCCACATGAACGCCGATGGCCGCACCGCAGACCTTGCCGCCTGGGTCACGCTGGCGAGCAGCGACGCCACCAGCTTTGCCGATGCCGAAACGGCCGTGATTGCGGGCAAGGTCAACCGCGAGGATACCGAGCGTGGCGAGAGGCCGACAGGTGGCGATCTGGTGCTGTCCTGCAACCTCGAAACACCGCAGCCTATCGCTGAAATGGTGATGATGGCCCCGCCACCTGCGCCGGCGATGATGATGGAGTCTGCCGACATCGTGGTGACGGCGCAGCGGGCCAATGTCGCAATGAACGCTCCTGTAACCGTCGTTCAGGAAGGGCTGGGCGATCTGAAGCTCTACCGTGTCCCCGTCCCCGTCACGGTCGCCGCCAATGCGCAGAAGCAGGTGGCGCTGGCGCAGAAAGGCGGCGTGAAGATGCAGATGCTCTATCGCGCCGAGGTGATCGAGGATCGGCTGCAACCCGTCCGCCAGATGCTGCGCACCCGCAACCGCAAGGAAGACGGCCTGGGCCTGCCGCTTCCCGGCGGGCCGGTAACGGTGTTTCAGCCGATGGGTGAAACGCTGCTGCTGGCAGGAGAGGGTGGCTTGCAGGACCGCGCCGTGGGCGAGGATGTCGAAATCCTGCTCTCGCCCGCAACGCAGGTTGTTGCGCGGATCGAGGAGGTGGGGCGCAGCGACCGGTCCCGGACCGTGCGCCTTGTCGCCACCAATGCCCGTGCCGTGCCGGTCCGCTTCGAAGCGCGCATCGCACGCAATCCACAAACCGCGCTGAAAGCCTCTCGCGCGAAACTCGCGCGCAAGGATGGCCGCGATATCTGGGCCGTTACCATCCCCGCCAATGGTTCCAGCACGCTCACCTACACGCTGACCGATCCTGAATAAGCGCTGCGCGATTTCGGTTGGCCCGCGCTTGCCGTGCCATCGCATGAAGCACCGACCAGGCCCGCCGCGCCAGTGTCAGAACGTCAGCGGTTCGCTGCCCACTTCGGCGAAGTAGCGGGCCATCGCATCAGCGGCATTGTCCGACAGGGCAATGAACGCGCGGCGGCGATCGGTCGAATCCTCGGCGCGGCATAGCAGGCCGGCGGTGGTCAACTGGCTGATCCAGCGCAGCGCCGTTGTCGGCGGGACGCCCGATGCGATGCACAGCGAGGTGACGGAAACGCGCTTGTGTTCGGCGCGGGCGGCGGTGAGATCGAGCAGCATGTCCCATGCAGGATCGGCAAAGAGTTCGCCTTCGAAGAACCGCGCGCGCATCTGGCGGTGGCGGATGATCTTGCGGACCAGCCGTGGATCGGGCAGCGCCGCCTTGCTGCTGCGGGCCAGGCGCTGCGTGGCAGGATCGCGCGCACCGCCCCCGTCGAACGAAAAGGCCGACGCGCCAACGCGGTTGCCGATGTCCCCGTTGCGATCATCGTCATCGAGCGGGCTGCCCGACAACGCCTCAAGCTTGTGGGCAATTTCCGATACCTGCTGCGTCAGCCTGAGCAGCGACATCCGATCCGTGTCGGACAGTTCGCGAACCCGCGCGCCGGTGCCGCACAACACTTGTCCAAGCGCGAGAATGCGATCGGCCCGGCTGGGGCTGACCAGAATCTGTGCTGCCGACTGGTCAAGGCAACCGAACACATCATCGAGCGAGCCCATGCTGGTCGAAACCACCATCTGCGCGCCGGATTTCGCCACACGTTGATCCAGTTGCGCCAGGGCTGCCATTTCGACCGGCTCCAGCACGGGGCAATCCACCAGCACGAGATCGCCCAGCGCCATGGTTCCGGCGGCGCGGTCCCGTTCATCGGCAAGCGCTGCCAGTTCGGCCGTGCGCGCGACGCGCAGGCCAGCAGCAGAGGCATCCTGCGCCATTTCGCTGCGAAGCCAGGCGCGGTCGGCAAAGATCGAGACGGCAAGCGGCGTAAAGGTGCGCAGCAAGGCAAGATCATCGCCGTCCGCCGATGGTGGCCAGCTGCCATTGTCGCCGTTCGTGCTGCTGTCGGCATAATCGAACTGTGCCACTGCCTGCGCCATCGCCCTGTTCCTTAGTATGTCTACGTAATGGAACAGGTGTGGAACAAA
>JAPLPG010000317.1 GCA_026400375.1 Novosphingobium sp.
ACCATGTCGTCGATCAGGCGGTGTTCGTAGCTGATGCCGGCGGCGGCGAACTTTTCCTTGAAGCCTTCAGTGTCGAACACTTCCTGGAACAGGTCCTTGAAGCGGCCGTCATAGGCCTTGAGGATGGTGTTCTTGGTCGACAGGTACACCGGCCAACCGAGGCCCAGGCCGTAGTTGAACGAGGCGCGGGCAAAGTCGCGGATCGAATCATCAAGGTTGTACATCGCCATGGCAACGCCGCCCGACGGGTAGTTGAACACTTCGCGATCGATCGTCTCGCCATTGTCGCCTTCCCAGACGAGGCGCAGCTTGCCGGGGCCGGGGACGACGAAATCGGTGGCGCGATACTGGTCGCCAAAGGCATGACGGCCGACGACGATCGGGTCGGTCCAGCCCGGGACGAGGCGGGGCACGTTCTGGATCACGATCGGCTCGCGGAAGACCACGCCGCCCAGGATGTTGCGGATGGTGCCGTTGGGCGACTTCCACATCGACTTGAGGTTGAATTCCTCGACGCGCTGTTCGTCAGGCGTGATCGTGGCGCACTTCACGCCGACGCCGTACTGCTTGATCGCATTGGCGGAATCGATGGTAATCTGGTCGTTCGTCTCGTCACGCTTCTGGACCGAGAGATCGTAGTACTTGATGTCGATGTCGAGGTAGGGGAGGATCAGGCGTTCGCGGATCCATTCCCAGATAATCCGGGTCATTTCATCGCCGTCGAGTTCGACGACCGGGTTCTTCACCTTGATCTTCGCCATGTCCGTCCTGTCTTTCAAGCTGGGGAGATAAATCGCGGTTTCCCTTAGCAGAGGAGTCGGGCTGTGCAAGGCAGCCGGGCAAATCGCGCGAAATTTGAATTTTTCCAGCGCAGCGCCACGGATGGGGCTGGACAGGTGCGGGCGTTCCGGGGCAAATGCTTTAACTGATCGATTAAGTTGCCGGCAGCGGCGTTTATGGAGAGGCAGACATGAGCGAGGAAGCAGTCCTTACCGAAGTGGACGGAAACGTCCTGATCATCACCATCAACCGCCCGGCTGCGAAGAATGCGGTAAACCGCGCCGTTGCTGTTGGCATCGGCGCTGCGCTCGACCGGCTGGATGCCGAGAGCGATCTGCGCTGTGCGATCATTACGGGGGCCGGTGGCACATTCTGTTCGGGCATGGATCTCAAGGCCTTTGTGCAGGGCGAAATTCCCCATGTCGAAGGGCGAGGCTTTGCCGGTATCGCCATGCGCGGCGCACGCAAGCCAGTGATCGCAGCGGTGGATGGCTATGCCTTGGCGGGCGGGATGGAAGTGGCGCTGGCGTGTGACCTGATCGTGGCCAGTGCCTCCGCCCAGTTCGGCATCCCCGAAACCAAGCGTGGCCTTGCCGCAGCAGCCGGAGGACTGATGAAGTTGCCGCGCCAGGTGCCGCCGCGCATTGCGATGGAACTCGCGCTCACCGGTGATTTTATCAACGCCGCGCGCGCGTACGAGATCGGTTTCATCAATCGAATCTCCGATGGTCCGGCGATTGACGAAGCGCGCGTGCTGGCCGCCAGGATCGCGGAGAACGGGCCCATGGCGCTAATCGCTTCAAAGGCGGTAATTTCGGAGTCGCACGAGTGGACCGAAGCCGACATGTGGGATCGCCAGCAAGCTATCGTTGGCCCGGTCATGGTTTCGCAAGATTCGCGCGAAGGGGCCACGGCGTTTGCCGAGAAGCGCAAGCCCAACTGGCAGGGCAAGTGACGCCTGCGATGCCCTGAAGGCGATGGACAGTCCGGTTCCCATGCGGCACATCACGTGCGCATGGGGCCGGACGGTAGATCGAATGGGGCATGGGCTGCGGCCCGATCGGGGGCGTGGCTGAACCCGCAGCGGGTGCGGGCTTATCTGTGGCTGCTGGCCCTGGCGAACGCGCTTTCGCTGGTCTGGTTGCTGATTACGGCGCGGGGCGGGCTCGATCCGCAGGGGCGGCTGCTCGGTACCGATTTCGTCAGTTTCTGGGCGGCGGGGCAGGTGGTCCTCGCAGGCGCCAACCCCTATGATCCGGCGGTGCATGGCGCAGCGCAAGCGGTCGTCTGGCGCGACCAGACCGGGTATACCGCGTTCTTCTATCCGCCACTGTTCCTGTTGTGGTGCTGGCCGCTGGGGCTGCTGGGATATTTCGGCGCTCTGGCTGCGTGGCTCGTCGCCTCGGGCACGGCGTGGGTGCTGGCGCTGCGGGCTTGGGCTGGGCGGGCGTGGACTGGGCGCGCGTGGGCAGGCCGGATCGACTGGCTGGCGCTGGCGGCATTTCCGCCATTGCTGATTTCGGTCACGCACGGGCAGACGTCGTTGCTGCTGGCGGCACTTCTGGGCGGCGGGTTCCTGGCGGCCGTGCGGAGGCAGGCGGCCGTGGCGGGCGTGCTGTTCGGCCTTGCCGCGTTCAAGCCGCAGTTCGGTGTGCTGGTGCCGGTGGTGCTGATCGCGGCGCGGCAATGGCGAATCATCGGCTGGGCCGGAGCCACCGTGGTGGCGAGCGTGGCGCTGGCAACGCTTGCCTTCGGCCCGAATGTCTGGCGCGACTGGCTTGATGTGGCAGGGCCTGCGCAAACCGCCATGGCGGGCGGTTCGATCGGCTTTGGCAAGATGCAGAGCCTGTTTGCCGGGCTGCGGTTGATCGGTGCTTCGGTGACCACCGCCTATGCCGCGCAGGCGGTGCTGGCCATCGGCGTGGCGGCGTGGCTGGCGCGGGTGGCGTGGGCAAAGGGCATGACGCGGGAGGTGGCGGTGGCGGCGCTCGCAGGCACGCTCCTCGCCACGCCGTTCATGCTGGACTACGATTTCGTGCTGCTGGCGTTTCCGCTGATCCTGTTCGCGCAGGGCGCACCGATGCCGTGGGAGCGGACGATCGGCGCGCTGGTTTTTGCCGTGCCCGCCTTCGCGCGGCCGCTGGGGGTGCTGATCGGGGTGCCGATCGCGCCGGTCATCGTTCTGGCGTTGTTCGTGCTGTTGATTCGGCGGGCGGTGCGGGAGCCTGTTTCCGAGGCCTGAATGCAGAAAAGGCGACGCATCAGCGCCGCCCTTCAAGCCGTTCGATGGTGGGCGTAGCAAGGATTGAACTTGCGACCCCTACGATGTCAACATAGTGCTCTACCACTGAGCTATACGCCCGCACCATCGCGCTTTCCCGGGGGCAGCAGGTCATGCCGTCCTGTCGGGAAGCGGCCCATTAGCCTTGCCACAAACCCAAGGCAAGAAGGAAATTTCGCCTGGCACATGTTGGGGCGCTGCTCAGGGCTGGCGGGTTCCGGCAAAGGGCGCATCTTCGAACACGCGCTCGACTTCGAGAACCAGATCCTTGAGGTGAAATGGCTTTGACAGGACACGGGCCTGCGGTGCCTCACGGTTCGCCTTGAGCGTCACGGCGGCAAAGCCGGTGATGAACATGACCTTTGTCCCGGGGCTGATTTCTGCGCAGCGCTGTGCCAGTTCGATGCCGTCCATTTCGGGCATCACGATATCCGACAACAACAGATCGAAATGTTCGCGTTCCAGCAGCGGCACCGCTGCCGTGCCACGATCCACCGCGACAACTGAAAAACCAGCATTTTCCAATGCCCTGGTGAGATAGGTACGCATCGCCTCTTCATCTTCGGCGAGCAGGATACGGATCATGGCCAACCTGTTTTCTTCAAGAGCATCGTTTCGGGCGGGGACGCATTGGGGTGCGCTGTATCGATCTTAGGGCAGCGAGGTTAACAATCTTGTCTTCACAGTCTGTTGGATTGAACGCAGCGCCGGAAAATTTCCGCCGGAGATTGCTGTCGCGAGACAGGATTTTGACTTGTCGGCAAATCGGTTGCACGGTTCGACCATGACGCAATCCGGTGAGCAACCTGCTGATTCGGGAGCAGTCCCCATTGAATCGGCCACCTTCGGATCTGTCGAGGGTGAACCGGTCGCGGGGGGATCGGTTCCCGGCAACCCCGGCGTCCCGGCCTTCACCCTGAAGCTGCCCGATCCTTCGCCGATACCGGTCGTTATCGCCGTGCCCCACGCGGGTCGTGCCTATACCAGATCCCTGCTCGACCGCATGCGGCATCCGGCCTTTGCCACGCCGCGTCTGGAAGACCGCTACGCCGACCTGCTGGGGCAAGCCGCGGCCAGGGAAACCGGCGCGGCCCTGCTGGTCGCCCATGCGCCGCGCGCGATGCTCGACCTCAACCGGGCCAGCGATGACGTGGACTGGGAAATGCTTGGCGGGCCCCCTGCCGATGCTTCTGCGGCGCCGAGCGGATTTGGCCGAAGGGCGCGCAGCGGGCTGGGCCTTGTTCCCCGGCGCTTGCCCGGGCTTGGCGAGCTGTGGAAGCGGAGGCTGGACCACGGCGAACTGAATGAGCGCATCGCCAGTATTCACCAGCCCTACCATCGTGCGCTTGCCACCACGCTTGAGACGATCCGCGATCGCTGGGGCGCGGCGCTGCTGATCGATCTCCATTCGATGCCACCGCTCGCCGCACGCTCTCCCGGTGAGCTTGCGCCGGAATTCGTGATCGGCGACCGATTCGGTGCCACATGCGATGGCGGGATCATCGCCTCGGCATTCAGCGTGCTGGCCGAATCAGGATGCCGCACCGCGCATAACCGGCCTTATGCCGGCGGTTATGTGCTTGAGCGCCATGCGCGGCGGCATGAGGGCTTGCATTGCCTGCAGCTGGAGATCGACCGGACCTGCTACCTCGATCCGCGCATGGCCGAACCCGGACCGGGCTTTGACGCCACGGTGGAATTGCTGATCGGGCTGGTGCGGCGGCTGGCCGTGGACGTGGCCGATCTTGGCCGTACGACCGACCGCGAACGTTGGCGCGCTGCGGCCGAATGACGCAAAGCCTCCAGCTGAAGCTATCGCTGCCCGAGTGAAGCCTGCCCAAGAAAAAACCACCTGGAGCAAGCTCCAGGTGGCCAAGGTTCAGGGAGGAGGTGCACCGAAGTGCACCAGATCACGGTGGGCCATGAGGGGAGCCGCACCGCAACATCTTCAAGATAGGTGAGGTGCCGGAGGCCTGCAAGGGCTTTCGAGTGATTTTTGCAACACCCCAAGAGAAAACGCGACGAACCGTGAGGCTCGCCGCGTTTTCTCTTGGGGTGTTGCCCGATTGCGAAGGCAGGTTGCCCGCGCATTCGGACGCAAATGTCAGGCCGGAACCGCCACTGCCGGGATCGGACCCTTGCCCAGTTGCACTTGCGCACCGAAGATCTGGCTGATCAGTTCGAGCGAGAACAGGTGGGCATAGAGCAGCGGCAGAAGGCCGCTCTGCGCCCAGCCACGCAGCACGTCGCCACGGACTTCACGCAGCTTTTCCTGATTGATCATCTGGAAACCGCGATAGATGAAGGGCTGTTCGTTGCCTTCCTGCTGGATCGCAACTTCGCCTTCCATCAGCAGGTCGTGCTTCTTCAGTTCGTCGATGAAGGCCTGGGTACGCTGCCCGGCCTGTTCGAACTGCTCGCAGAAGCCGAGTGCGGCCTTGGTCGCCTCGGAGGGCTGGCCATCGGTGAACAGGTCCTGCCCGTCGGTCGATTCGCCGAGCAGGCCCGACGAAGGGTCAAAGCACAGCGAAAGCTCTTCGCTGCTGGGGTTCAGCTTGGCCAGCAGGAACGGATAGCGACGCACATAGGCCGGAA
>JAPLPG010000071.1 GCA_026400375.1 Novosphingobium sp.
GCAAGGCTGCGGTGATCCAGATGACCCGCGCCATTGCCGCCAGCCACGGCAAGGACGGCGTGCGCTGCAACGCCGTGGCGCCGGGCATGACCATGACGCCTGCGCTGCGCGACGCGTTCCCGGTGGCGCTGCAACGCGTGGTCGAGGACGAGACACTGCGCGACCGGCTTGGGCAGCCGGAAGACATCGCCGAGGCCATCGCCTTTCTTGCCAGCGACGCAGCGCGCAACGTGACCGGCCAGGTCCTTGTCTGCGATGGCGGCGGCGCATCGCACGTTCCGGGCATTGCCGGGTTCCGCAGCTTCCTTGCCGGAGAACACTGACATGAGCCAGTATGACATCGTCGTGATGGGGGCAGGGCACAACGGGCTCGTTGCCGCTGCCTACATGGCAAAGGCGGGCAAGAAGGTCCTCGTGCTGGAACGCAAGCCCCACTACGGTGGCGGCGTCTCGACGCGCGAACTGCTGCGCCCCGGCTTCTGGCACGACGAGCATTCCAACGTGCACATCATGATCCAGGGCAACCCGATGCTGCGCGAGGACGAGCTTGGACTGCTGTCAAGGTTCGGGCTCGAATACATCTATCCCGATCTTGTGCATGTCTCGATCTGGGAAGATGGCACGGTCATCCGCTCGTACAAGGACCTCGATCGGACTTGCGAGGAACTGGCCCGCGTTGCCGGAGAGCGTGACGCGCAAGCCTATCGCCGCTTTGTCGGCATGAGCACGACGGCATTGCCGATGCTGATGAGCGGCATGTACGCTCCGCCGTTCCCGCTGGGTGCGTTCGTGGCGATGATGGACCAGTCGGACGAGGGCCGCTTCCTGCTGGACCTGATGCAGCGCAGCGCGCTCGACATCGTCGATCAGTACTTCGAAAGCGACATGCTCAAACTGCATATCGTGCGCATGGTCACCGAAAACCTGCAGATGCCCGATGAATTGGGCACCGGCATGGGCGCTTTCGTGATGCCCGGGATCATTCACACCTTCGGCTGTTCGATGCCACGGGGCGGCTCGGGCCAGCTCAGCCACGCGCTGGTTCGTGCGATCGAGCATTTCGGTGGCGAGGTGCGCTGCAATGCCGAGGTGCGCCGGGTGATCGTCTCGGGCGGGAAGGCCGCCGGGCTGGAGCTTGCCGATGGCGAATGTTTCATGGCCCGCGATGGGGTGATCGGCGCGATCCACCCGCATGTGCTGCGCAAGTTTGTCGGCGAGACAGCCGAGCCCGTGCTGCAACGCGCCGAACGCGTCAGCCAGTCGACCTTTTCGATCAACCTCACGCACCTGACGCTCAAGGAGCGTCTGCGCCTCAAGGTCGGCAACGACTGCAACGCGATGATGACCGAACTGATGGACTTTTACTCGGTGCGCGAGATGTGCCTCGAGTATGACAAGCTGCGGCGCGGCGAAGTGAGCGAGCGGCTGATCGCGGGCGGCGATAACACGATCTTCGATCCCACCCGCGCCCCCGCCGGCGCCGGCGTGTTCTATGGCGTGAACTTTGCGCCGTATGACCTACATCCCCACGGGCCGGGTTCATGGGACGAGCGCAAGGAGGAGGTCGCCGACCGGGCGCTTGCGCAGTACCGCAAGTTCTACGCAAACCTGACCGACGTGAACATCACGGGCCGCCTGATCCGTTCGCCCGTCGACCATGAGCGCGACAGCCCGGCGAGCTTCGTCCGCGGCGACATCCACGGTTGCGCGCCGTTCTTCTACCAGTCTGCCGGGCATCGCCCCACTGCCGATCTTGGCGCGCTGCGGGTGCCAGGGATCGACGGCCTTTATCTGGTTGGCCCCTTCATGCATCCCGGCGGCGGCGTGTTCGGCGCCGGCCGCGCGACCGCGATCCAGATGATGGACGACATGGGCATCGATTACGACAAGGTCTGTGGAGGGCCGATCTGATGAGCAACGCCAAACCGCAAGTGCCGGTGGCCCGCATTCTCGACGCCAATGACAAGGAACTGATGGCGATCCGCAAGATCACGCCCGAAGGCAACACCCTGGTCATTCGCGGCAAGATCTTCGGCGCGATGCCCATGGTCGCCAAGCTGACGCCGAAAGAAGCGCGAGCCGCGCTCAAGCTGCTAGACTTTCGCACCTTCGTTTTCCTGCTGACGCTGCTTTTCCGCAAGGACTGATGCGCGACGGAGGCGGTCGCATCATGCCGCAGCCCTCTCTGCGGCGATCATGCTTTCGAGCATGCGCCGAGCCCTGGCGCCGCCCTGATCGATGCCCAACGAGAGCGGCTTTTCCTTCCAGAAATCGCCACCTGCCTCAAGATTGTCTCGCACATTGGCATAGGCCGCTTCGATCATCGGCTTGTCTTCGATGTCGAATGCTTCGCCGAACATCGCCAGCAGCATGGCATCCACCTCCACGTTGTCGAGGTCGCTGAATCTGGTGGACGACCAGAAGTAATGGGTGGTGTGCCGGTCGGCCGGGGTCAGGATGTGTGCTTGCGGCACGACAAAGCCCGCTTCGCGGCCCGCGCCAAGCGGTGCCACGCCGACATTGAGGCGCATCGAGGCTGGCGCGTTCCAGCGCATGTCGAGCCAGTGATCGACCTTGGCGTCAGGCGGAAACGCGCCCTGCGCGACCGAAGGCGGCGCGATTGCCGGCATCCACCAGTTCGAATGGAGCGTCGCGCCTTCAACTTGCACACTGTGTTCGCCGGCAAAGATCACGCCTTGCCCGGCGAAAGTCCCCTTGTGGACGAATTCGATGTGCGAAAGGTCGAGCAGGTTGTCGGTGCCGTATTCGTAGTTCGCCTGCATCAGGGTGTAGCCCCGCACCGTGCGGCTGTGCGGCGTGTCCGGAATGAAGCCGAAATCGGGGATGAGCGCGACATCGGCTTCATGCCGATCGCCTGCCCACAGCCAGGCAATGCCATCACGTTCGTGGACGGTGAACGAGCGCACCGATGATCTTGCCGGGATACGGTCCGCGAAGGGATTATGGACGCAGCGCCCATCGCTGGCGAAACCGAGGCCGTGATAGCCGCAGACCACCTGGTCGCCGTTTCTGGTCCCGCGCGAGAGCGGCGCAAAACGGTGCGGGCAACGGTCCAGAAGTGCGGTGACGCTGCCATCTTCCAGTCGATACAGAAACAGAGGCTGGCCAATGATGCGACGCGCCAGTCCACTTTCGCCGATCTCGTCCGCCCATCCGGCCATGTACCAGGCGTTGCGCAGAAAGCCCATCGAACACTCTCCCATCATATGTACCGGTAGTACATATGATGGGTCAAGGGCCCGGTCAATGACTCCCGGCTTGCTCCTGCCGCATCTGCTCAAGCGCGGGCATCACTAGATGTGCGGCGCTTACGGCCCGCGCAGTGATCTCTTCGTCCGCCGGAATTCCGGCGCGGAGGCCGAGCAGCGTCATCTCGTACAACCCGCTGCGCAGGGTATGCAGGATGCTGTCGGCCGTGGGCGCGAGCACTGCCGGGTCAATACCGAGATGCCTTGCGATGATGTCGGCCAGACCGTTCACGATGGTCAGATGCCCACGTTCATAGAAGGCAGCCGCTGCGCCGGGATCGTCTCCGCCTGTTGCAACGACGGCACGATAGATAGTCAGCGACGCGGGTTGCAGGTAGAAGCGCAGCACCCCTTCAAGCGTCACAGCCAGCGCCGCCGCCAGATCCGCTCCGCCCTTGCCGGCATCGCCATGTTCCAGCAAGAGACCAGCCATCGCGCCGCGCGCTTCTTCTTCGACCGCGGCAGCAATAAGCCCGTTGCGGTCGCCGAAATACTTGACCAGCGTGGCCTTCGATCCGCCGGCGAGGCGGA
>JAPLPG010000294.1 GCA_026400375.1 Novosphingobium sp.
CGCGGGTGGTATAGGCCTTGACGATTCCGAGCACGAAGCCGGTGGAACTGGGGCCAAGGCCCGAGCCCGACGCCGCAGTGCCCGATACGGTATTCGACGACGTGACGAACGGATAGGTGCCGTGGTCAACGTCGAGCAACACGCCCTGCGCGCCCTCGAACAGGATGCGCGCGCCCGCCTTGCGCACCTGGTTCAGCCGCTTCCACACAGGCTGCGCAAACTGCAGGACATAAGGGGCAATTTCGCGCAGTTCGGCCACCAGCGCGGCGCGATCGACCGGGGGCTGGCCAAAGCCGGCACGCAGCGCGTCATGATGCGCGCACAGCCGGTCCAGCTGCGAATCGAGCGCATCGAGGTGCGCCAGATCGCACACGCGGATGGCGCGGCGGCCGACCTTGTCTTCATAGGCAGGGCCAATGCCGCGCCCGGTCGTGCCGATCTTGCCGGCCCCTGCGGCCTGTTCGCGCAGGCCATCCAGATCGCGGTGCAGCGGCAGGATCAGCGGGCAATTGTCGGCAATGGCAAAGTTCTCGGCGTTGATCTCCACGCCCTGCGCGGTCAGCTTCTCGATCTCCGCCTTCAGCGCCCAGGGATCGAGCACCACGCCATTGCCGATGATCGAAAGCGTGCCGGTGACGATGCCCGATGGCAGCAGCGACAGCTTGTAGACCTGTTCGCCCACCACCAGCGTGTGGCCGGCATTGTGCCCGCCCTGGAAACGCACCACGGCGTCGGCGCGGCTTGCCAGCCAGTCGACGATCTTGCCCTTGCCTTCATCGCCCCACTGGGCGCCGATCACGGTAACATTGGCCATGGATACACTCCTCCACCCTGCCAGGGGTGGGTCCAGAAACGCCCTTCGACAGGACTCGGCGTAGTGGATGAACAGGCGCGGGGTTGCCCCGCATTTCGGTGCGCGCCCTAGGGTGGGATGGCCGACCGAGTCAAGGGCGGGAGTCTTGCCAACGTGCGCGGCCCCGCCACCTGACCCGCCACCTGAAATGCCCCGCTTGCCAGTGCCGGATCGAAACGGCATAGCCCGTGCCCATGCATGATATCCGCCAGATCCGCGAAAACCCGGAAGCTTTCGACGCCGCTCTTACCCGCCGTGGGGTTGAGGCTGCGGCTGCATCGATCCTCGAAATGGACACCCGCCGCCGCGATCTGGCAACGCGGATGCAGGAGGTCCAGGCGCGCCGCAACGAGGCGTCCAAGGCCATCGGCGCCGCCATGGGCAAGGGCGATAACGCCACCGCCGAAGCATTGAAGGCCGAAGTGGCCGCGCTCAAGATCGAACACCGCGCTGCAGAACGCTGCGCTTTCCGCCATCCCGAACCTGCCTGCCGATGGCGTGCCGCAAGGCGAGGACGAGGCGGGCAACGTAGAAGTCAGCCGCTGGGGCACCCCCCGCACCCTTGCGTTCAAGGCGCAGGAACATGCCGACATCGGCCCGGCGCTGGGGCTGGACTTCGAAACCGGCGCGCTGATTGCGGGCGCGCGTTTCACGTTCCTGAAGGGCGGCATGGCCCGCCTGCACCGCGCGCTGGCGCAGTTCATGCTTGATCGGCAGACCGGCCAAAACGGCTACCTCGAATGCATCCCGCCGCTCCTGGTCAAGGACGAGGCGGTGTTCGGCACCGGCCAGTTGCCCAAGTTTTCCGAAGACCTGTTCCGCACGACTGATCGGCGCTGGCTGATCCCCACCGCCGAAGTCAGCCTGACCAACGCGGTGCAGGGCCAGATTCTCGGCGATGCGCAACTGCCCTTGCGGATGACCGCGTTGACCCCGTGCTTCCGCTCCGAAGCGGGTGCCGCCGGGCGCGATACGCGCGGCTTCATCCGCCAGCACCAGTTCGAGAAGGTCGAACTCGTCTCGATCACGCGGCCCGAGGATTCGGAAGCCGAGCATGAGCGCATGACCGCCTGTGCCGAAGGCGTGCTTCAGGCGCTGGGCCTGCCCTATCGCAAGATGCTGCTGTGCACCGGCGACATGGGCTTTACCGCGCGCAAGACCTATGACCTCGAAGTCTGGCTGCCCGGACAGAATGCCTATCGCGAAATCTCGTCCTGTTCGAACTGCGGCGATTTCCAGGCAAGGCGGATGAACGCGCGCTATCGGCCTGAAGGTGCAAAAGGCACTGAATTCGTTCACACGCTCAACGGTTCGGGACTTGCCGTGGGACGCACTCTGGTGGCAGTCTTGGAAAACTATCAGCAGGAGGACGGATCGGTGGACGTGCCTGAAGTGCTGCACCCCTACATGGGCGGACTGACCCGCCTTGTGCCGCTCATTTGATGAAGCTGGCCTGATGAAGCGAATCGCGGCCGCGCTGGCGCTGCTGGCCGCCGCGCCGCTTTGTGCGCAAGGCACTTCGCGCCCGCCAATCGTGGCGTGGAGCTATACCGTGCAGGCGGGTGATACGTTCTCTGACATCGCGCGGCGTTGGGGCGTGGACATGGCTGCGCTGGGCGAGGCGAGTCAACGGCATCCCCAGCCCCTATGTGATCCGCATCGGCCAGGTGCTGAAGCGCCCTGATCCCAACCGCGCGCCCAGGCCCGCAACCCAGCCGGCACCACAACCAGCCGCCGCGCCCGTCATCACGCCCAAGGCCGTGCCGCGCCCCGCGCCCAGCCTGCGTCCGCCGCCGCCGTTGCGTCCGCCGTTGATCCCGCGCGAATCCGATGCGCCCAGGCTGCAATGGCCCACCGAAGGCGCCGTCGTCACCCGCTTCGGCGACCGGGTTTCGGGCATCCCCTCCAACGGCATCGATCTGGCCGCGCTCTATGGCACCAAGGTGCGCGCCGCCGCTGCCGGCACCGTGCTCTATGCCGGGCGGGAGCCGGAACGCTTTGGCCAGCTTATCCTGATCGATCACGGCGGTGGCTTTGTCACCGCCTATGCCTACCTTGGCACGATGACGGTGAAGGAAGGTGACAAGGTGGAGGCGTTCGAACGCATCGCGCTGGTCGGCAAGAGCGGCGAGGCAACGCGCCCCACCGTCCATTTCGAACTGCGCCGCAACAACGTGCCGCGCGATCCGGAACTTTACCTGCCGCCACGGTTGTAGGCCCATGGACCTGAACCTGTGGATCTGAACCTTCTGCGGCGCGGCGGCAAGAAGCCCGAAAGCCTGCTGCGGCGGGCGCTCAAGGTTCCTGTCTGGGCGGACCTGGGCTTGCGGTTGGGCGCGGCGTTCGTGCTTATCAGCATCGTCGTCCTGGTCCACTGGATCGATCGCGCGGGCCTGAAGGACACGCACGACGGGCAGATCAGCTTCCTTGATGTCGTCTACTTCACGATGATCTCGATCACCACCACCGGCTTTGGCGATATCGCCCCGGTCAGCGACCGTTCACGGATGATCGAGGCGGTGATCGTCACCCCGATCCGCATCGCGGTGCTCTTCATCTTCGTCGGCACCGCCTACAATTTCATCATAAAGCGCAGCTGGGAAAGGTTTCGCATGGCGCAGATCCAGAAGAACCTCACCAACCACATCGTCGTCCTCGGCTTCGGCGTATCAGGTGCAGAGGCGGTGGCCGAGCTGATCGCGCGCGGCACCTCGCCCGAATGCATCGTGGTGATAGACCCCAGCGAGGCCCGCCTCGAAGCCGCCTCGAAATTGGGCTGCAACGTGCTGGCAGGCGATGCCACGCGCGATGCTACCTTGATCGACGTCCACATTGCCAAGGCCCGCGCCGTGCTGGTTTCAGCCGGGCGCGACGATACCTCGATCCTGATCACGCTGACCGCGCGTCACATTGCCCCGGCCGTGCCGATCAGCACCGTCGTGCGCGCGGCAGACAACGAAGTGCTGGCCCGGCAGGCCGGGGCCTCCACCGTGATCAACCCGGTCCGTTTCACCGGCCTGCTGATGGCCGGGTGCGCCCACGGCACGCACGTTGCCGAATACCTGACCGACCTTGCCTCGATCGAGGGGCGGGTGCAGCTGGTCGAACGCCAGATCACGCCAGCCGAAGCCGGCATGGCGCTCTCCGCGCTCACCAGCGGCCGGGGCCTGCGCATCCTGCGCGATGGCCGGACCATCGGTTTCTGGGAACCCGAAGCGGCCGAACTTCAGGTGGGCGACGCGATCGTGGAAATCGTGCCGACGGCCCTCTAGACCAGCAGGAACGCCAGCCCCATCGACAGGTAGGCCACCAGCCAGAACCCGCCATCGATCAGCGCCAGCCGCGTGCTGATCCGCTGCTGCGAATAGCTGAGCCAGAGCGACGGGATGACAAAGGCAATCGCCAGGCCTCCCGACATCATGAAATAGAGCCACCACTTCACGTCCAGCGTGGCCGCACCCACGCGCGCGAACATGTGGCCCATCATTGCGGCAGAAACGAACAGCAGCACCGATGACAGCGCGGCGGTGCGCGCCGGCGAACGGCGAATGCCCAGCTTGCCCGGTCCCACTTCCTCCAGCCGCGCCCGGCCGAAGACCGGCCCATACCACAGCGCCGATACGGCGAGCGCGGCAAGTGTCGCAACGATGACGGCTATCCAGTTGACCGGACCCATTATTTCCTACTTCATCAAGCCCCCGCTAGACCCCGACGCTACGCCGCCACGCCGCGCTTGGCAACGTCGTGAGGACCCATGTTGGACACGAGTTTACGGGCAGGCGTGACGGGACGTGCAATTTGGCCTATGGGCCGCGCCATAATGGCAAGCATGACACCCCCCATCGTTCTCCCCGAAGCCCCCAAGGTCGGCATGGTCAGCCTTGGCTGTCCCAAGGCGCTGGTCGATTCCGAACGCATCCTCACCCGCCTGCGCGCCGATGGCTATGCGATGAGCGCCGACTATGCGGGCGCCGACGTGGTGCTGGTCAACACCTGCGGCTTCCTCGATTCCGCCAAGGAAGAAAGCCTTGCCGCCATTGGCGAGGCGATTGCCGAAAACGGCCGCGTGATCGTGACCGGGTGCATGGGCAACGAGGCCGAAGCCATCCGCGCCCGCTTTCCCTCCGTGCTGGCCGTCACCGGGGCGCACCAGTACGAAGCCGTGGTCGAGGCCGTGCACGAAGCCGCGCCGCCCAGCATGGGGCCGTACATCGACCTGATTCCCCAGGCCGAACCGGGCGACGTCAAACTCACCCCGCGCCACTATGGCTACCTGAAGATTTCCGAAGGCTGCAACCACGCCTGCGCCTTCTGCATCATCCCGTCCCTGCGCGGCAAGCTAGCCAGCCGCCGCATCGATGCCGTGCTGCGCGAAGCGGAAAAGCTGGTTGCTGCCGGCACGAAGGAACTGCTGGTGATCAGCCAGGACACCTCGGCCTATGGCGTAGATGTGCGGCATGAAGAGCGCCAGTGGAAGGGCCGCCCGGTCCGCACCCACATGACCGATCTGGCGCGCGAACTCGGCCAGCTGCGCACGCCGGAAGGCGATGTGCCTTGGGTGCGACTCCACTATGTCTACCCCTATCCCCACGTCGATGCGGTGATCCCGCTGATGGCGCAGGGGCTGGTCACGCCGTACCTCGACATCCCGTTCCAGCACGCCAGCCCCAACGTGCTGCGCGCGATGAAGCGCCCGGCGAACGAGGCCAAGGTGCTCGACCGGATCAAGTCGTGGCGCGCAATCTGTCCGGACCTGACGATCCGATCCAGCTTCGTCGTCGGCTTCCCCGGAGAGACCGAGGCCGATTTTGAATACCTGCTCGAATGGCTGGAAGAAGCGCAACTCGATCGCGTCGGCGGCTTCCGCTTCGAACCTGTCGCGGGCGCTGCGGCCAACGATCTGCCCAACCCCGTGCCCGAAGCGGTCAAGGAAGAACGCTACGCCCGCCTGATGGAAAAGACCGAAGCCATCAGCGCCGCCAAGCTTGCCGCCAAGGTGGGCCGCACGATCAAGGTGATCATCGACGAAGTGGGCGAACCCGACGAAGACGGCGACGTGGGCGCCACCGCCCGCTCACAGGCCGACGCGCCGGAGATCGACGGCGCGGTGTATCTGCGCAACGTCCCCGAAGGCCTGATGCCCGGTGACTTCGCCCAAGTGCTGGTCGAAGATGCCGATGCCCATGACCTTTACGGGGTGATCGAGGCGTAAAGCAGATATTGCTGCGCCGTGACTAACGCCTGACCGGCGCGGCAAAGTCGACGAGACGCTCGCACCACCATCAGCCCGAAATCATCGTCGCCCCGGGCTCGACCCGGGGTCCCGCTCCTTGCGCGCAAGGTCCACGATCCCGCTGATGGCCAAGACAAAAAGCAGGACCCGGGGTCAAGCCCGGGGAGAAGGCGGGTTTTGGGGAATTTGAATTTGCAATTTGGAGGCTGATTGTGTGTCGGGAGCGGCCATCTTCACGTCCCACCCAACCGTCGCCCCGTGCTTGACACGGGGCTTGGCTTTGTTTGGCGCGGCGGCAGAAAAGTGAAGCCAAGCCCCGGATCAAGTCCGGGGCGACGATAGAGATGGGAGTCGATCAAGGGCCTCATCCGCCTCAGAAGTAGAGGTCCGCAATGACGCCGGTTGCTGGAAGGCAGGAATTTTCCGCGAACAAGCCGAAGCTGCCATGCCGCTTTCGGGATCGAGACCCAGTTCTGCTCATGGCCGGGATTGGGTGGGTAGCTGCCATCCACCACACCGTCTCCCCGGACTTGATCCGGGGTTAGGCTTTTCTACTTCCGCGGCAGAGCAACAAGGAAGCCAAGCCCCGTGTCAAGCACGGGGCGACGAAGAAGGGCAACGTCGTCTATGGCGTCGAAGTTGTTCGGCCAGATCATCGTGCGCCACATGTGCGCGGTGGGAGAGCCGTCGAAGCCCAGCCCTTCTTCCGGTTCGCGGAAGGTGCGGGCAATGACGTCCTGCAAGGCGTCCGGCTCCACCATCGGGAAGTTGTCGAAAAAATAGGTATCGTACAGCGTCACCTGCCGCGCGGTCATGTACCATTCGTGGGCCTTGGCATATTCGGCATCGCGCAGCAGGTATGCGGGCACTTCGTAATCGGGGCCGAAGAACTTGTGATAGCTGTCCGGGTAGGCATAGCCGACGCTTTCATCGGGCACATAGCGCAGCGCCTGATGATACTTCACCGCAAAAGCCACTTCGGGATCGACATAGGGCGCGATCAGTTGCGCGCTCCAGTAGCCGTGGTCGCAGCGCACCAGGCAGCCGTTGGAAATGTCGTGCAGCAGGCAGGCGATCACCACCTTGTCGGGCAGGCCATCGTCCAGCGCGCGCTTCGCGCTCACCAGCAGGTGCCGCACGGTGATATCGCCAAAGCGGCAGCGGAAGAAATCGAGCAGTTTCGGGCGTTCGGGCATGCGGGGCAAGGCGGGATTGTCGCCCATCATGAACACCGTCTTCGGGTTCAGCCGCCGCAGGAGCTCTTCCTCGTTATCGACGAAATCGCTGCCCTTCCAGCCCACCGGCGAAGGATAGATCAAGCGCTCTCGCCCGGACTGAGGGTAGGGGCGTTCGTTGGCAGTGTCGGTCATGGCGTATGGGTAGGCGGAGCGGAAGCAAGGGGCAAGGCTACCGGCGTCGAACACCCACCCCAACCCCTCCCTCAAGGGAGGGGCGCGAGACTTGCGCTTGGCTTGCCAAGCGTTAGTCGCAGCGGGGAGGGTGT
Organism: Novosphingobium sp.; assembly: GCA_026400375.1. Classification (GTDB taxonomy): domain Bacteria; phylum Pseudomonadota; class Alphaproteobacteria; order Sphingomonadales; family Sphingomonadaceae; genus Novosphingobium. The sequence goes on from JAPLPG010000294.1 coordinate 7,591, forward strand.
TCGACCTGCTGGTTACAAAACCTCGAACAGGCCGGCAGCGCCCATGCCACCGCCGACGCACATGGTCACGACGACGTGCTTTGCGCCCCGGCGCTTGCCTTCGATCAGCGCGTGCATCGTCGCGCGCGCGCCGGTCATGCCATAGGGATGGCCGATCGAGATCGCCCCGCCGTTGACGTTGAGCAGGTCATTGGGGATGCCCAGCGTGTCGCGGCAGTAAAGCACCTGCACGGCAAAGGCCTCGTTCAGTTCCCACAGGCCGATGTCGTCCATCTTCAGGCCGAAGCGCTGCAGCAGCTTGGGGATCGCGAAGACCGGGCCGATGCCCATTTCATCGGGCTCGGTGCCCGCCACGGCCATGCCGACATAGCGGCCCAGCGGCGCAAGCCCGCGCTTGGCGGCCAGGTCCGCTTCCGTCACGATCACCGCGGCCGAACCATCTGAAAGCTGGCTGGCGTTGCCTGCCGTCACGATGCCGCCTTCGATCACCGGCTTCAACGCCTGCAGGTTCTCCAGCGTGGTCGATGGGCGGTTGCCTTCGTCCTTGGTCAGGTGGACGTCCTGGAAGGTGATCTCGCCGGTTTCCTTGTTCTGCACGCCCATCGACGAATCCGTGGCCACGATCTCGGCGTCGAAATGCCCCGCAGCCTGTGCTGCCGCCGTGCGCTGCTGCGATTGCAGGGCGTATTCGTCGCAAGCCTCGCGGCTGATGCCATAGCGCTGGCCGACGATCTCGGCGGTCTGCAGCATCGGCATGTAGATCGCCTTGTGCATCGCCATCAGCGCCTTGTCGGGCGCCACGCGCATGTCCTTGGTCTGGACCAGGCTGATCGATTCCTGGCCCCCTGCGGCAACCACGTCCATCCGGTCGATGATCACCTGCTTGGCGGCGGTGGCGATGGTCATCAGGCCCGATGAGCACTGGCGGTCCATGCTCATGCCCGAAGTGGTCACCGGCAGGCCCGCGCGCAGCGCCACCTGCCGCGCTATGTTGCCGGCCTGCGTCCCCTGCTGCAGCGCGCTGCCCCACAGCACGTCGTCGACCTCTGCCGGGTCGATCCCGGCGCGGGCGACCGCAGCCTCGAGCGACAGCGCGCCGAGCGTCGCACCCGGCGTGGCATTGAAGGCACCCTTGTAGGCGCGCCCGATGGGCGTGCGGGCGGCGGATACGATTACGGCGTCACGCATGGTCATGCTCCTGCTGAAGATATTGTTTTTTCGACATGTTTTTTAAGGGACGTTGCGGCAAAAATGGGATTGCCGCCAAACCGGTCGCGCAATTCGCGCTTCAGGACCTTGCCGATCGGGCTGCGGGGCAGTTCGTCCACCACCTCGATCGCGGAAATGCGCTGCGTCTTGCCAAGGCGGCTGTTGGCCTCGGCCAGCACGGTGGCGGGATCGGCCGAAGGATCGGCCAGCACCACCACCGCCAGCGGCGTTTCGCCCCAGGCGTCCGAAGCAACGCCAACGACGGCGGCTTCCTTCACCGCGCGCTGCCGCGTCAGTTCGGCCTCAAGGTCGCTCGGATAGATGTTGAACCCGCCCGAGATGATCATGTCCTTGGCCCGGTCCATCAGGATCAGGAAGCCGTCCTCGTCGAACTTGCCGACATCGCCATGGCGGATGTAGCGGCGGCCCTCGCTGTCAAACCACTCCACCTCGCGGGTCTGCGCAGCCTTGTTGTGATAGCCGTTCATCATGATCGGCGAATGGCCGACGATCTCGCCCACTTGCCCTTGCGGCAGCTCGTTGCCATCCTCGTCGATGATCTTGATGATGTGGCCGGGGGAGGGCTGGCCCACCGTGTGCAGCTTGTCCGGGTGCAGATGCGCCAGCAGGATCGCCGTCGCCCCGCCTTCAGTCATGCCATAGCCATCGGTCAATCCGCCCGGCCAGCGCTTCAGCACGTCGGCCTTCAGCCAGGCCGGAAAGGGCGCGGAGGTGCAGGATTTCAGCTTGTAGGATGACAGGTCGAAGCTGTCGAAATCCGGCACTTCCATGATCCGCCGGTACTGCACCGGCACCAGCATGGCATGAGTCACCCGCTCCCGCTCGGACAGCTCGAGGAACGTGCGCGCATCGAACTTGCGCATCAGCACAACCTTGCCGCCAGCGGTTAGCGCGGGAAGGAAGCTGACCAGCGTGGTGTTGGAATAGAGCGGGGTCGAGCAGATCACCGCCGTATCGTCGCCATAACCGCCGGGGATCGTGCGCCGCGCATATTCATGGCGCATCTTGTGGCTCTGCACGATGCCCTTGGGCGCGCCGGTGGTGCCCGAGGAGTAGATGATGTTGAACGGATCGCCCGGCGCGACCACCCGCTCTTCTGGCGTCGCCCCCTCGGGCGCCATCCACGTGCTGAAAGGCTCACCCGCGTCGCTATCGTCCAGCGCAATGCGCTTGACGCCTGCGGGCAGTGCCAGCCCGGCGAGCCGCGCGGCTATGTCCCTGTCGAGCAGCAGTACCCGGCTGCCGCTGTCCGCGAGCATGGCGACGATGGTTTCCGGCGTAGCGGTCGAGGTCAGCGGAGCCGCCACCGCGCCCGCCCGGATTGCGCCGAGGAAGGCAAGGCCCGTCGTCACCGCGTTCATCGCCGCGATGGCGACCGGTTCATCCTTCTCCACGCCCTCGCGCTGCAGGGCGGTGGCGATGCGGTCGAGCAGGGCGTCCATTTCCGTCCAGCCGATGGCGCGGTTCTCGTCCGCCAGCGCCACTGCATCGCCCCGCCTTGCGGCATGGGCGCGCAGGATGGCGCTCAGCGGCGTGAACTCGCTGTCGACGATATCCTCGATCCGCATCGCCCTTATCTCCCTGATGTGCCTCCTGTTCAGTTGAACGTCTCGCCCGCAGCCGCCTTGCGCTCCAGCAGCGGCGCGACCGGCAGCCCGTGCTTCTTCAGCCCCGCAACGACGGTATCAAGCCCGATATGGTCGGCCCAGTACATCGGCCCGCCGGTCCACGCCGGCCAGCCATAGCCGTTGAGCCACACCGTATCGATATCGCTCGCCCGCTGCGAAATGCCTTCCTCGAGGATCAGCGCGCCCTCGCTGATCATCGGGAAGAGCAGGCGCTCGCGGATTTCTTGCCTGTCGATCGACCGCTGCGGTTTCCCTTCCTTCGCAGCAAATTCGGCAATCACCGCCTTCACTTCATCCGATGGCGTGCGCTGGCGGTTGTCGTCATAATCGTAGAAGCCCTTCTTGGTCTTCTGCCCCCAGCGACCCTTGGCACACAGCGCATCGCGCACCGATTCAATCCGCGCCGGATCGCGGTGCCAACCGATGTCGAGGCCGGCAAGGTCGGCCATCTGCCACGGCCCCATCGGGAAGCCGAACTCCAGCAGCGCCTCGTCCACGTCCCAGTAGTTTGCCCCTTCCATGATCAGCGCATGGGCCTGCGCCTGACGGGGTGAGAGCATGCGGTTGCCGATGAAGCCATGGCACACGCCCGAAACCACCGGCACCTTGCCGATCTTCACCGAAAGCGCCATCACGGTCGCCAGTTGCGCCTTGCCGGTCGCCTTGCCGCGCACGACCTCAAGCAGCTTCATCACATTGGCGGGAGAGAAGAAGTGCATGCCGAGCACGGATTCAGGCCGCGACGTGGCTGCAGCGATCTCGTCGATATCCAGATAGCTGGTGTTGCTGGCAAGGATGGCGCCGGGCTTGGCCACCTTGTCCAGCCTGCCGAACACGTCCTTCTTCACGTCCATGCTCTCATAGACCGCCTCGATCACCAGATCGGCTTCGGCCAGCGCGGAAAAGTCCAGCGTCGGCGTCAGGCGGGCCATTGCGGCCTGGGCATCGGCGGCGTCCATCTTGCCGCGCTTAACGGTGTTCTCGTAGTTCTTGCCCATCGTCGCCACGCCGCGGTCAAGCGCTTCCTGCGTCATTTCCACGATGGTTACCGGGATGCCTGCCGTCAGAAAATTCATGGTGATCCCGCCCCCCATCGTGCCCGCGCCGATCACGCCGACGCGGTTTATCGGCAGCAGCGCGGTGTCTGCCGGAATATCGTCGATGGTTGCAGCCAGCTTGCGCGCTGCGTCGATGTGGTCCTTGGCACCGGAAATGGGATCAGACATGCGGGTTCTCTCCTGTTGTTCAGGCGCGGCTTGTTGCCAGCGCGCTATAGATCAGCGTCTTCAACTGACGCCGGATGGGGTAGACAGACGATGGGTAAAGCTGGGTCATGAAGACCGCATGGATGTTCTCGATCGGGTCCACGAAGAACGCGGTCGAAAAGATCCCACCCCAGTAGAATTCCCCGGCAGACCCCGGCACCAGCGCACGGGCCGGATCTATGGTCATGCCAAAGCCCAGACCAAAGCCCGCGCCCGCGTTATGGGCTTCGCTGAACAGCGCGCGCGATACCTGAGTCAGGTCCGCACCGCCCGGCAGGTGGTTGGCGGTCATCAGCTGCAATGTCTTCGGGCTGATCAGGCGGGTTCCGTTCGCCGCGCCGCCGCCCACCAGCATCCGGCAGAAGCGGTTGTAATCCGCCGTGGTGGAAAGCAGGCCGCCGCCCCCGCTTTCAAAGCGCGGCACCCGGCGCGTGCCCGATGTTTCTGCAGGATCGAACAGCTGTGGCGGCTTTCCTGGCTGATAAGCCCAGGCGTCCGACAAACGGTGGGCCTTGTCATCCGGACAGTGGAATGCGGTGTCCACCATGCCCAGCGGTTCGAAAATGCGGGTGCGGAAGAATTCGCCCAGGCTCATGCCCGAAAGCCGCGCCACGATCACGCCCAGCACATCGGTGCCCACCGAATAGTTCCAACCGTCGCCCGGTTCGAACTCAAGCGGCACTTGCGCCAACTCCATCACGAAGTGGTCATTGCCGGGCAGGGCGGGGTGCCCGTCCAGCCGCCCCTTGCGATAGGCCGCGTCCACGTTGGTGCGGTTCTGGATGCCATAAGTCAGGCCTGACTGGTGCGAGATCAGGTCGATCATCCGCATCGGCCGGGCAAGGCGCGGCGGGAAGAAGTCCGTCTCCCCGCCGCCACCTGTATAGACGCCCAGCGCTGCGAATTCGGGCACCACGTCGGTCACCGGATCGTCCAGCGCGACCCTGCCCTCTTCCACCAGCATCATGAAAGCGACAGAGGTCAGCGGCTTTGTCATCGATGCGATGCGGAAGATGGTGTCCTGCGTCATCGGTCTGCCGTCCGCCCGCGCCAACCCGCTGGTGTGGCGATAGACCGGCTTGCCATCACGGGCGACCAGCACGTCAAGGCCGGGCAGGCGCCCGCTGTCGATATAGCGTTCGTCCAGAAACGTGCCGATGCGGTTCAGGCGGTCCGGCTCGAATCCCAGGTCTGCGGCATCTGCAAGCTGCGTCATCAGTGCTCCTCAGCCAAAAATCGCAACGCTTTGGATGCCGTGCATCACTTGAACGCCATCGGCGTTCCACATGCGCAGTGTTTCGCTGCTGAACCCGTCAGACAAGTAATTGGATGCGGTTTCCAGCAGCCACCAGCCGTCGCGCGTGGTCGGGCTGTCACCCAGCAGCGTGAAGGACCAGTTGATCGAGCTGAGCGGACCATGCCGCTCCATCGCCTTGACCGAACCGGGGGGCAGCGTATCGCCGATCAGTACCAGTTCACCCATCGGGTCCAACCCGTCACGATCTTTCAGCCTTACCCAGCGGCGCACGGTTCCGGGCCGCGTCTCGCCTTTCGCCTCGCCTCTTCTCAGTTCATAATTGTTGACGAAATGCTGCCCTTCCGGCGATCCCAGCACCTCCATGTCCTCGTAGGGCACGAAGTTTTCGGCGCGGGGTGCGGCAATGATGCCGTTCGAAGCGCGGGCGCGGCCAAACGCCCAAGCCGCGCGGTGGGCAAGCGCCCCGCCACTGTGCAGGTCGGTCTGGATATTCGCCACGCTTTTGCCTTCGCGCAGCGTGCTGACGGTAATGTCCACATCGGGTCCGACCGGGGCGATAAAGCCGATCTGGGCCGCGCGCAGCGGCGGCAGGTCGGGTCGGGCCTTGCGCGCTGCGGCATAGGCCAGGAAAGACGATGCTCCGCCATACATCGTGCGGCCCTGCAGCCACCCATTCACGCCCCGCAGCGAAAACCCGCTGCCGTGTCCGCCACCAAGGCTGCTGTCCATTTCTGCGGCGATGCGGCCGATCGCCTCAGCCGGTATTCCGGCGCGTGCTTCCAAAGTCCTCTCCCTCCGCCTTGCCTCGCATCAGCGTTGTGTGCGTCGGGCATGTAGCCACGACTCTTCTGCACCACGGCTAGTGGAAGTTTACGTAAAGGGAAAGGGGCTGAATGGCATGTTTGCGGTGGTCTGCCGCGCTTCCGCTACGGCATGCAGCGTTTGCAAGGCCGAAAAAAATTGGCCCCGGCGATGGTCGTCAAACCATCGCCAGGGCCACAAGTTCCGGCTTGTGGCCGGGTGGATCGGATCAGATCAGTGCAGGCTCTCGCCGCCCGCCCGGCGCAGCACCGGTGCCTTGGCGGCGCTGGCCGCAAAGGCCATCAGCAGCACATAGCAGGTCAGCGGCACCAGGAACGAGGTGAAGATGCCCGCCGCATCGGTCACTGCGCCAGCCAGCGCCGGGATCAGCGCGCCGCCGATGATGCCGGTGCACAGCAGCCCCGAAGTCGCTTCCTCGCTCGCCGATGATCGTTCCAGCGTCAGCGTGAAGATGACCGGGAACATGATCGAATTGAACAGGCCGATCGACAATGCGATGTACCCTGCAGACACTCCGCCGACGAGGAACAGGTAGGCGCACATCGCGGCTGCAATCCCGGCAAACAGCACCATCAGCCTGGTCGCAGGGAAACGCGCCAGCAGCATCGTGCCGATCGCGCGGCCCACCATTGCGCCGCCCCAGTAGAAGGACACTGCCTTGCCTGCCTGCTCCAGGCTCGCGCCCCAGATCGCAGGGTTGTTCAGGTAAAACGCCATCTGCGTGCCGATGGCCACTTCGGCACCAACGTAGACGAAGATCGCCAGTGCGCCGAGCACGGCCCAGCGCGAGGAGAACGCCTGGCCCAGCAGTGCGCCGATCCCGCCGGTCGGCTGCGCCGGCGGTGCTGCCGCCGAAATGCGCTGGCGGTTGAAGAAGAAGAATGCCAGCAGCACGATCAGCAGCCCGCAGATCCAGAAATAGGCGCGGTCGATCCCCGCCAGCGCCGCCTCGCGCACGGCAGGCGTCAAGGCAACGCCTTCGGAAACTTCAACGCCCTTCAGGAACAGCGAAGCACCCAGCGCTGGTCCGAGGAACGTGCCGAGCGAGTTGAACGTCTGCGACAGCGTCAGCCGGAAATGGCTGCCTTCGGGTTTGCCCAGCGCTGCGGCCAGCGGATTGGCCGCAACCTGCAGCACGGTGATCCCGGCAGCCAGCATGAACAGCCCTGTCAGCACCAGCGGATAGGACGCGATGTTCGCGGCCCACAGCATCACGAGGCAGGCCAGCGTCATCGTGCCGAGCGCCAGCATGATCGCCGGGACCGCGCGGATCCGTCCGATGATCGCGGCAGCCGGAAAGCTCATCACGCCATAGGCGATGAAGAAGGCGAAGGCGGAAAGCTGGGCTTCCAGCGTGGTCAGCGTGAAGATGCCCTTCACCGCGGCGACCAGCGGGTCGATCAGCGAGGTGATGAAGCCCCAGGCAAAGAACAGCACGGTAACGGCAGCGAAGGCAGCCTTTTGCGAACTGGCGCTGGCGGGGTTGGCACTTGCGGGACTTGCTGACACGGAACTCTCCTTCGCCGGCCTCTGGCAGA
>JAPLPG010000144.1 GCA_026400375.1 Novosphingobium sp.
GATCACCGGGGCCCTGCCGGCGGACGAGGCGTACAAGGCGGTCGAATGGCCGATCCTGATCATGCTGGCCGCGCTGATCCCGGTCAGCGAATCGTTGCAGACCAGGGGTGCGTCCGATGTCATCGCCCGGTTGCTGGCGGATCTTGCCATGCAGCTTCCGGCCTGGGGCGCAGTGGCGCTGATCCTGGTGGCGGCGATGGCGGTGACGCCGTTCCTCAACAATGCCGCCACGGTGCTGGTCATGGCGCCGATTGCGGCGGTCTTTGCCGGACAGCTGCACTATCGCCCCGAAGCCTTTCTCATCGCCACGGCAGTGGGCGCGGGGTGCGATTTCCTGACGCCCATCGGCCACCAGTGCAACACGCTGGTGCTGGGGCCGGGCGGCTACCGGTTTGGCGACTATGCCCGGCTGGGCGCGCCATTGTCGCTGCTGGTGGTGGTGATCGGCACGCCGCTGATCCTGTGGTCCTGGCCGCTTTAGGGCGATCGACCGTCAGTGCAGGAGGCGAATGGCGTATTGCGCCGCAGGCGGTGCCGCCGCACCCCGTCACCGACACAATGCGGGTGGAGAGTGACGGCATGACAGCAAAGATGATCGGGGCAGTTCTGGCAGGGATTTCGCTGGCATTGGCCACCCCCGCAGTGGCCCAGACTGCTGCAGCGGCTCCTGCCACGGCGGCTGTGGCTGCGAAGCCCGCGAAAATGCTGGTGCCCGCCGATTTCGTCGTGCCCACACTGGCCAAAGGTCCGAGTTTCAAGCTGGTGCCGCTTGGCCCGGCCTTGGTGAAGGTCGATTTCGATGCCTACATGTCATCGATCGAACATCTCCAGAAAACTTTCAGCCGCAGCACGGGCTGGCCGCACGCCGGGATCAGTGATGCCGATGCGATGAAGGACATGGAAGGCGAAGCGGCGCGCTTTGCGGCGCGCAAGTCCTTTGCCTATGGCGTGCTGACTCCGGACGGCAAGCGCGAACGGGGCAGCGTCTATGTCTCGACCAGTCCGGTGCCGGGATATGACGCGATGGTGCGCCTTTGGGTGACCAAGGCCGAATACGACGCGGGCTTCGATGCTGCGCTTTATGGCTGGGTACAGCAATGGGTGGCACGCCAATGGCCCTTTGCCAAAGTGGCCTATCCGGGCCGGTCCATCGCGTGGGAAACGTGGGACGCGAAAGTGAAAGCGGCCAAGGGCGATCATCTCCCAGACTGAACACGGATTTGCCCCAATGCAATGATTTCTCTATGCAAATGCCGGTGACGTTTTGTTAAGCTGTTCTGGATAAGCGTCCTGTAAATCTCGCGCTACCCGACGGCGACGCGGAGCGTGCCTGCGATATGAAGATCTTCGACAGAAGCCCGGTCCACGACCTGCCTCCCCGCGGGGTGGGCCGCTTTGGCCGACAGAAATTCAAGGACTGGATCGCTTTTTCCGACGATCCCGACATCCTCATCGCGCAATACGCCAACCTGAAGCGGCAGGTGCCGCTGCTGTATATCCTGCTGATCATCATCGCGCTCGCCGGGCGCTATCTCCACAGCGGATCCGAGCTATCGGGCGTAATCACCGGGGCATCGGTGGTTTTCATCGTCGTGGCATCGATCCGTTTGGCCAAATGGGTATGGTTTTTCCCGCCCCCTGAAAACATCGGCATCGAGGAAGTCCGGGCGGTCCTGCATCGCACGACGTTTGCGGTCGTGCCGATCTGCCTTGCCTATCTCGCATTTGCCTTCGTGCTGGATCGGTATGGCGACCCGGCGCAGCAGGCAGCGGTTGCGGTCTGCCTGGTGCTGACATCGATCGGCTGCATCTTCTGCCTGATCCACTTGCCGCAGGCGGCGCTGCTGGTGAACGCCATCACCATGCTGCCCTATGCCGGTTATCATCTCTATCGCGGCAACGACACTTTTCTGCTGATCGCGCTGGTGGCAGGCGTGGTGACCACGTTGATGATCCGCGTGTCGCGCAACGCCTTTGAAGGCTTTACCGAACTCATCACATCGCGCGCGGAGCTGGCGGTTCAGCGCAGCGAGGCCGAGCGGCTGGCCGCAGAGAACGCCAGTCTGGCGATGACCGACGCGCTGACCGGGCTGCCCAACCGCCGCCTGTTTCTGGCGCGGCTGGAAAAGCAGGTGGCGCATTCTGCCAGCACCGGCGAGCCGTTTGTCGTCGGCGTGCTCGATCTCGATCGCTTCAAGGCGGTCAACGATGTCTACGGCCACGCCAAGGGCGATCAGCTGCTGGTCGAAGTCGGCAAGCGGTTGCAGTCGGTGTACAACGAGGCGCTGCTGTTTGCGCGGCTGGGCGGCGACGAATTCGGGCTTCTGGTCGATGGCAGCACCGCGCTGGCGCAATCCGTTGGCGAGGAAATCATCGCGCTGTTCGCCCGGCCGTTCGAGTTTGACGGGCAAGGCTTCTCGGTGGGCTGTTCGATCGGGTTTGCCGATTTCCCGGATGCCGGGCGTTCGGCCAGCGACCTGTTCGACCGAGCCGACTATGCGCTATACCAGGTCAAGGTCGATCGTCGCGGCGGATTTTCCTTCTTCACCAATGATCTGGACAGCAGGCTGCGCGCCGAAACCGAACTTGAGGCAACGCTGCTTTCGGCCAATCTCGAACAGGAACTGGCGGTCGAGATGCAGCCGATCCTGTGCCTGCGCAGTGCGCGGGTGATCGGCATCGAGGCGTTGGGCCGGTGGGAGAATGCGCTGCTCGGCAAGGTGGAGCCGGCACGCTTCATCGAGGCGGCCGAACGCCTGAAGATCATCAGCCGGATCACCACCATCCTGTTCGAAAAGGCGCTGGCCAGTGCCGCGATGCTGCAGGACGATTTTGCGCTGTCGTTCAATCTTTCGACCCACGACATCGTGACCGCAACGACCATCGACCTGCTGATCGCGGCCATCGAACGCCATGGCATCTGCGCCAAGCGGATCACTTTCGAGATCACCGAAACCGCGCTGATGCGGGATTTCGACGCGGCAATCGAGAACATCGAAAGACTGCGCCTGTTGGGCGTGTCCATCGCGCTCGACGATTTCGGCACCGGCTTTTCCAGCCTCAACTACCTGAGCCGGCTGCCCATCGACAAGATCAAGATCGACCGCAGCTTCGTGCGCAATCTGGCAGAGCCGGGGGTCAAGAAGATCGTCACCGCGATCCTGGCAATGTGCGATACGCTGGAACTGGAATGCATCGTCGAGGGCGTCGAAACGGTCGAGGAATGCCGGTCGCTGATGAGCCTTGGCTGCGACATGGCGCAGGGCTTCCTGTTTGCCCGGCCGATGGCCATTCCCGCCCTGCAATCGTGGCTGGACCAGCATCGCGACCAGTCGCTGGGCGATGCCTTCCTTCCCGGCCTGAAGAACCATCCCGCCTTCATCCAGCTGCACCAGTGCTATGCGCCGGCGCTGAAATCGGGCTGATCGCGGCTATTCGCCCGCGTCCAGGCGGTCCCGCCACTGCGCCAGCCGGTCCACCGCCTGTGTCAACATGGCTTCCGGCTTGCAGTGGCACAGGCGGGCAATGTGGGTTGGCGCGCCGCCGCCATCCCACAGTGCCGAAAGCGGGATCGTGGCAACGCCCGCCTCATGGACGCCGCGCAGGGCAAAGCTGCGGTCATCCAGCGCGATGCCCGAAGCGGGCAGATCGATGCAGGCAAACCATGTCGCGCTGCCGGGCAGCAGGGCAAAGCCACGCCGGGTGAGCGCCTCGTTCAGGCACTGGCGGGTCTGCGCCCATCCGGCGGTGCAGTCCTGCGCGATGTCGGGGCGGGCCAGCGCTTCGGCGACCGCGCGTTGCAGCATCGGCGGCGTGGTGAAAGTCAGGAACTGGTGCGCGCGGCCGACGACCGCCGCGATCGGCGGCGCGGCGACGATCCAGCCGACTTTCCAGCCGGTTGCGCCAAAGATCTTGCCGGCCGACCCGATCTTCAGCGCGCGCGTCTCCATGCCGGGCTGGGCCATCAGCGAGGCATGGGCCTGGCCATCGAAGCGCACGTTTTCCCACACCTCGTCACAGATCGCGAACAGATCGCAGGCCGTGCAGATGTCGGCCAGCATCGCAAGATCGGCGGCGCTGGCGACGGTGCCGGTGGGGTTGAGCGGATCGTTGAGCACCAGCGCACGGGTGCGCGGGGTGATCGCGGCTTCGATCGCGGCGCGGTCGTACTGCCACAGCGGCGGGTGCAGGGCCACGAACACCGGCACCCCGCCTGCACGGCGCACCAGCGGGGCATAGGCATCGTAAGCCGGCGCGAACAGCAGCACTTCATCGCCCGGCTGCACCACGGCCAGGATCGCAGCGGCCACCGCCTCGGTCGCGCCCGAGGTGACGATGACGCTGTCGGGCGGCAGGTCCAGCCCTTGCGTGCGGGCATAGAACGCGGCCACCGCGGCGCGCAGTTCGGGCAGGCCGGCCATGGGCGGATACTGGTGCGATTGGGTTGCCGATGCGCGGCCCAGCGCTTCCAGCAAGGCGGGCGGGGGCGGCCCATCGGGGAACCCCTGCCCGAGGTTGATCGCGCCGGTCTGGCGGGCAAGACCGGACATTTCCTCGAAGATGGTCACCGGCATGGCGGCGTAGAGCGGGAGGAGGCGGGGCTGGGTCATCGCGCCATGCCTAGCGGCAGGAGGCGGTGCCTTGCAATGCATCGGGCGCGGGGTAACGTGGCCAGACAGAACAAGAAAGGTGGTTCGCGTGGCGCAAGAGTTTGTCCTTCATGGCTATTGGCGGTCCACCGCGACCTGGCGGGTGCGCATTGCCCTGGCGCTGAAAGGGGTGGCATGGGACACCGCGCCGCACGACCTGCGCACCGGAGAGCAGCGCGCGGCCAAGTATCTGGCGCTCAATCCGCAAGGCGTGGTGCCGACCCTGGTGGTGGATGGCGAGCCGCTGATGCAGAGCATGGCGATCTGCGAATACCTGGACGAGGTTCATCCCCAGCCGCCGCTCTTTCCCGCCGATCCGCTGGCCCGCGCCCGGGTGCGCGCCTTTGCGCAAGTGGTGGCGTGCGAGATTCATCCGTTGCAGAACCTAAAGGTGCTGAAAGCGGTCAAGGCGCTCGGCCAGGATCAGGCGGGGGTGGACCGCTGGGCGGCCGATGTGATCGAACGCGGGCTCGAGGCCTGTGCCGCCCTGATTGTCGGGCACGACGGACCCTATTGCTTCGGCCCGCAGGTGACGCTGGCCGATGTGCTGCTGGTGCCGCAATTGTCCAACGCGCGGCGCTTTGGCGCGCGGTTCGATCAGGGGCGGATCGCAAGTGTCGAGGCTGCCTGCATGGCCTTGCCCGCCTTTGCCGATACATCGCCCGCCATGCAGCCCGACGCCGACTGACCCCCTCTGGCGATTCGGGCCGGGTGCGCTTAAAGGGCGGGCATGGACACGAACCAGCCCATCACCGTTGCCGCGCTCTATCACTTTGCGGTCGTGCCCGATCCTGCGGCCCTGCGCGATGCGCTGGCTGCGCAATGCCGGGCGCAGGGGATCAAGGGCACGCTGCTGGTGGCGCGCGAGGGGATCAACGGGACGATCGCCGGGAGCGCGTCGGGGATCGCGCACGTCGTCGCCCTGATCCGCGCCCAGCCCGATTGCCAGGGCCTCGAGGTCAAGTATTCGGGCGCTGCGGACATGCCGTTCTACCGCATGAAAGTGCGGGTGAAGCAGGAAATCGTGACGATGGGCCAGCCCGACATCGATCCCCGCGCCAGCGTCGGCACCTATGTCTCGCCGCAGGACTGGAACGCGCTCATCGCCGATCCCGACACGATCGTGATCGACACGCGCAACGATTACGAGGTCGAGGTCGGCACGTTCGCGGGCGCCATCGATCCGCAAACGCGCACCTTCCGCGATTTCCCCGACTGGTTCCGGCGCGAACGGGAACGGCTGCTGGGCGATGGCCAGCACACCGGCAAGCCGCCCAAGGTTGCCATGTTCTGTACCGGCGGCATCCGCTGCGAAAAATCCACCGCGTTCCTCAAGGCCGAGGGCGTGGAGGAGGTCTACCACCTCAAGGGCGGCATCCTGAAATACCTTGAAGAGGTGCCGCCGGACCAGAGCCTGTGGCACGGCGAATGCTTCGTGTTCGACGAGCGCGTCGCGGTCGGCCACGGCCTCACCCCCGGCAGCCACGTCCTGTGCCGCGCCTGCCGCCGCCCGGTGAGCGAGGAGGGGCGGGCTTCCGCGTTGTATGAAGACGGCGTTTCCTGCGCCGCCTGCTATCGCGAACGCACCGATGAACAACGCGCCTCGGAGCGGGAGCGGGACCGGCAGGAGAAACTGGCGCGCGCACGGGGCCTTGCACACATCGGCGCGGAGCAGGGGGAAGGCCAGGACTGACAGGCGTTTCGCACTACAAACCGCTCAGCATGAGCGGGACTTCAATTGGCGCGAGTAATTCTCGTCCTAGCTGTAGAATTCGCTCTCGATCCGGGCGAGGGTTTCGAAGCCGTCGCCGATGTGGCGGCGCATTGCGCGTTCGGCGCCCTCGGCATCGCCCGCCACGATCAGCGCCATCATCGCGCGGTGATCGGCGTTGGCGGTTTTCAGCCGCTCGTCATCGTAGAAGCTTTCGAACAGCAGTCGGTGGATCGGCACATTCAGCCGCTGCAGATGGTCGGCAATCACCTGGTTGCCCGATCCTTCCACGATCAGCCGGTGCCATTCGTTGTTCAACCGGCCAAAGCGGTCCGGCGCGCGGTCGCGCACGCAGGCGTCGAGCTGGTCCTGCAGGTCTTGCAGCCGAGCAATCATGGCAGGATCGGCCCTCGCCGTGAAATCGTGCATCGCCATGCCTTCCAGCGCCATGCGTGCGCGATAGATCTGGCGCACCTCATCCAGTGTCGACGACCGGACCGACGCGCCGCGAAATTCCTCGATCTCGACCAAGCCTTCGCCTTCAAGGCGCTTCAGTGCCTCGCGCACTTTCGATCGGCTTGCCCCGGTCTGGCGGATGATGTCGACTTCGACCAGCCGCTGGCCCGGAACGAAGCGTCCGGTGCGGATGCGCTGGCGCACCCAGTCGGCGATTTCCAGCCCGGTCGGCGGGCGTGGCGGGTCTGCGGGTGAGCATGGCATGACGACATATATCGCCCGCTATGGACGATATTGTCAACAATCTCGTCAGCCATTTTTCGGTTGTAAGCGCTTGCCTCTTCAACGATCAAGGTGCCGACAACACGGCGGAAATCGAATCCGCACAGGAGAGATGGCTTGACGAGGATCGCGATCCTGAGCGCTGCAATGGCAGCAGCCGGCCTGGCATCCACGCCCGTGGCGCTGCTGGCCGAGGCCGATGCGCCCTCCGGTCCTGCGCCTTCAGAGCCGTTGCGATCCTACCCCGACGTGATCCGCACATCGTCTTACGTGGCCGTGCGCGATGGCACGCGGCTTGCCGTCAACGTCTATCGTCCGGCCCGCGAAGGCGTGGCCGAAACCGCGCCGCTGCCGGTGATCTTTTCGTTCACCCCCTATCGCGCGCGCTTCACCGACAAGGACGGCAAGGTCGAGGAACTGGCCCTGAACGACCGGCTCGCCATGCGCAGCCTGATCCGGGCGGGCTATGTCGTGGCCACCGCCGACATTCGCGGCAAGGGCGCCTCCTTCGGCCACCGCCGCGGCTTTCAGGACCGGACCGAAGCGATGGACGGCCATGATCTGGTCGAATGGTTGGCGCGGCAACCGTTCTCGACCGGCAAGGTCGGCATGATCGGCTGTTCCTATCTCGGCGGCACGACCTTCCACACCGCCACCACCGCGCCGCCCTCGCTGAAGGCGGTGTTCGTCGGTGCATCGGATCTGGACAAGTACGCGTTCGTCCGGCGCGGCGGCATTCCGGCCCAGTTCAACACCCGCCCCGATGAGCCGCCCGAGGTCGATCTCGCCAGCGTGCCGGTCGATGGCGATGGCGATGGCAGCCTGCTGCGCGCCGCCGTGGCCGAACATGCCGCCAATACGCCGATGGCAGCGCTGTGGTATGGCATGCCCACCCGTGACAGCGTTTCCACCTTCACCGGCAATGCCTTCTGGGAAGAGGTCGGCACCTACAACTATCTCGATGCGATCCGCCGCGCCGGCATTGCCACCTATTTCTGGGGCAACTGGCAGGACGAGCCGACCGCCCAATCGTTGCAGAGCGCGGCGAACTTTGCCGATGCGCGGTTTCTGGCAGGGCCGGGCAGCCACTGCGTGCCGCCGCCGGGGTTCGATTTCACCGGCGAGATCACCCGCTATTTCGATCTGCACCTGAAAGGGACGGGTAGCGGGGCCAGGCCACCGCGCGCAACGTACTGGGTCGAAGGGCTTGACGTAAAGGGCGGCTATGTCACCTCGGACGCGCTCCCGGGCGAAGCCAGCGCCGCGCAGGGCTGGTTCCTCGGCGGGGCCAAGAGCGGCACGGCGCGATCGGCCAACGATGGCACGCTCGGCCTGAAATCGGCACGCCCGGGGGCGGACAGCTTTACCGTGCAATACGATCTGCCAGACCCTGAATACTTCGCGTTCTGGGCCAAGCCGATGGACGACAAGGGCCTCAGCTACACCAGCGCGCCGCTGACCAGGCCTGCCAAGCTGATCGGCTTTCCGGTGGCGCATCTGGCGGTTTCGGCGAACAAGAGCGACGCGCAAGTGTTCGTCTATCTCGATCAGGTCGATGCGGCGGGCAAGGCCGAGGTCGTCGCTTTCGGGCGGCTCGCGCTGTCGCACCGCGTCGAAGGCCGCGCGCCCTATGCCACGATTGGTCTGCCGTTCCATCCGGGCCGCACGGCCGATGTCATGCCGGTCGCGCCGGGACAGGTGGTGCGCCTGAACATCGATCTGACGCCGGTTTCGCGCGTGGTTCCAGCCGGTTCAAGGTTGCGCCTGACCATTGCCGGGGCCGATCCGCGCCAGCGCAATCTGAAGGATATCCGGCAGGACCCGGCACCGGTGATCACGGTGCATCGCGGCGGGGCCGATGCCTCGCGCCTCGATCTGCCGATGGCGAGATAGCATTCGTGTTTTTTTGGGGAAGTGGAAGCCGCGTCTGACGGCTCAGGGAAGGAGCAAGGCAACATGAAGGGCACTCTCGATCGGTCCGCCCGGACCATTCTGAATCTCACCAGCAGCGTGCTGGCACTGGCTTTGCCGGTGGCTGCACTGGCGCAGGAAGTGCCGCAGCAAACGGCCGAGGATGCTGCGTCCGACGCCTCTGAAATCATCGTCACCGGCAGCCGCGTGCGCGGCACCGCACCGGTCGGCGCGACGGTTACGGCGCTGGGCCGCAAGGACATCGAAACGTCGAGCGCGGTGACCGTGGACCGCATGATCCGCGAAATCCCGCAGGTCTTCGATCTTGGCGTGTCTGAAAACTCGCGCGGGCAATCGGGCGGCAGCGGCAACATCACTTATGGCAATTCGGTCAACCTGCGCGGCATCGGGCCTTATGCCACGCTGATCATCGTCGATGGCCACCGCGTGACCAACAACAGCCGTTCGATCGACCCGTCGACCATCCCTTCGCTGGGCGTGGAGCGGATCGAGATCATCGCCGATGGCGCTTCGGCCATCTACGGTTCGGACGCGGTGGCAGGCGTGGTCAACATCATCCCGCGCCGTTCGCTCGATGGTGGTGAAGTGCTGGCGCGGCAGGGCATCAGCAGCCGGGGCGATTTCCACGAAACCACGCTGGGCGCAGCGCTGGGCAAGGTGTTCGATCGCGGGCAGGTCATGATCGCCTACGAACATGTCGAACGCTCGAACCTGTCGGGCGACGACCGCGATTTCTTCACCAGCGACCAGCGCGCCTTTGGCGGATCGGACTATCGCATCGTCCGCTGCGATCCGGGCAACATCAACGCCAACGGCACGACCTATGCGATCCCCGCCGCCGGCCTGACACAGGCAGGCGCAGCACGGCTCGTGGCAGGATCGCTCAACAAGTGCGACGAACTGCTCAACCAGGATCTGATCCCGCGCCAGAAGTACGATTCGGTCAACAGCACCGGCCGCTTCGAAGTGAGCGACTGGCTGGAGCTGTTCTACGACGGCTTCTATTCCAAGCGCTCGTTCTATCGCAATTCGGCCTATTCCAATGCACGGTTGACCGTGCCGCAGACCAACGCCTTCTTCGTGCGCCCGGTCGGCTTCACCGGCAGCAGCTACACGTTGGACTACAATTTCAGGGACGATCTGCCGACCAACGATTCATCGGGATTTGCCCGGTCATGGCAGGTCACGCCCGGGGTCAAGGTAAAGCTGCCCGGCAACTGGGAAGCCGAAGCCCTGTTCGGCTATGGCAAGACCAACGACTTTTCCGGATCGTACTTCGGCGTGAACAATACGGCGCTGAACGCGGCGCTCGCCAGCAGCAACCCGGCCACCGCGTTCGATCCCTATGGTCAGGGCCGCACCAGCCAGGCCGTGCTTGATGGCATCGCCAACCAGATCTTCCTTGCTCCCACCAATGGCCGCCTGCGCACGTATGAAGGCCGCCTCAACGGCACCCTGTTCGCGTTGCCGGGTGGCGACGTGAAGCTGGCGGCGGGCTATGAACGGCAGGACTTTGCGGTCGCGCTTGGCTCTGCGCGTGGCGCGCCAACCAATCCCGTCGTGTTCCGCAAGTTCGGCCGCAAGGTGGATTCGGTCTACGCCGAAGTCTATGTGCCGGTGGTCGGCCCGGACAACGCGATGGGCGGCTTCCAGCGCCTCGAATTCAACGCTGCCGTGCGCCACGACAAGTACAGCGACGTTGGCGGCACCACCAATCCCAAGTTCGGCGTCAACTGGGTGCCGTTCGATGGGGTGAAGCTGCGCGGCAGCTATGGCACATCGTTCCGCGCGCCGACGATCCCTGAACTCTACGGCAATTCGAACAACATCTTCGGCCAATCCTACCAGAATCCGGCGGGCGGCGCGCCGCTGCAGGGCTATGCTCTGTCTGGTCCGAACCTGGATCTGAAGCCCGAAACGGCAACGTCATGGTCGGTCGGCATCGATTTCGATCCCACGCCGAACCTGCATTTCGGCGTGACCTACTGGGATGTGAACTACAAGAACCAGGTGCTGGCCAACCTCTCGAACCTCGCCATCCTCGGCACCGAGGCGCAGTATGCCGGGACCGGCATCATCCTGCGCGGCGCCGCGGCGGCCACGCGCGTGCAGCAGTTGCTGGCACAGGGCGTGACGCTGGCGGGCGGTTCGTTCCCCGGCGGCAGCGCGGCCAACGTTGCGCTGTTCGTCGATGGACGCAGCCAGAACCTTGGCGTTTCGATCACGCGCGGCTTCGATTTCATCGGCAGCTGGCGGGCCGAACTTGGCGCAGAGGATGCGCTGACGTTCAACGCATCGGGCACGTACCTTACCAAGTACCGCGTCGCCCTGACGCCCAGCGCGCCACTGATCGACCGGTTGGACTATATCTTCAACCCGCTGAAGTTCCGCGCCCGCGCCAGCGTGATGTGGGATCACGGCCCGGTCAGCGCCCGCGTTCTGGCCAACCACGTGGGCGGCTACTTCAATAACCTGACCGCCGGCGGCCAGCAGGTGAAGAGCTACACCCCGATCGAACTGAACCTGACCTACCGGATCGGCGACCAGAGCGCGACGGGCTTCTTCGACAAGGGCATGACGCTCAGCCTCGAGGTGCGCAACGTGTTCGATATCGATCCGCCTTACGTGAACCTGGCGCCCAGCGGCAACGGCAGCGGCGGTTATGACGCCAGCGCCAGCGACCCGATCGGACGCCTGTTCGCGGTAAGCGTTCGCAAGTCGTTCTGATAGAGCGACAGTGATGCGTGAAGGAGCGATCTCGATTGTGCTGGCAGGCGATCTCGTGCTCGATGAGCCCGATGCGCCTTACTGGCTGGCCGGGATCGCTCCGGCGCTGCAGGCGGCAGACCTTGCAGTCGGTCATCTCGAAGTGCCGCATTCGGCGCGAGGGGTCGAGCTGAAAGGCGATGTCCCCGCGCCTGCCGCGCCGCCGGAAAACGTGGGCGCAATTGCAGGCGCCGGTTTCCATATGCTCAGCCTTGCCGGAAACCACATCGCCGATTGCGGCGCGGAAGGCATTGCCGATACGCTGGCCCTGCTCGAAGCCGCAGGGCTCAAAGGCACCGGCGCGGGCCTGACGCTGAGCGAGGCCCGCGCGCCGGCCATTGTCGAGCGGGGCGGGCGCACGTTCGGCCTGCTCAGCTACAATTGCGTCGGCCCCGAACTCTCGTGGGCCAGCGAAAGCCGCGCCGGTTGCGCCTACTTGCGCGTGGAAACGCCGGACGGCTCGCCCATCGCGCCTGCCGCCGATCTCCGACGCGTGACCGACGAGGCCATGGCCACCCTGCGAGCCGATATCGCCGCCCTGCGCCAACAGGCCGATTTCGTGATGGTCGCCCTGCACAAGGGCATCGTCCACACCCCTGCACGTCTCGCCCCTTATGAGCGCGCGATCAGCCACGCCGCCATCGATGCCGGCGCCGATGTGGTGATCGGCCACCACGCCCACATCGTGCGCGGCATCGAATTTCATCGCGGCAAGCCGATCTTCCACGGCCTTGGCAATGGCTGCGTCGTCACCAGCGCTCTCAGCCCGGCGCAGGACCATCCGGCCCGTCGCGAATGGGCTGAGCGGCGCAAGGTGATGTTCGGCTTCGAACCGGACCCGGCCTACACGCTCGCCCCGTTTCATCCCGAAGCCGTAAATGCCATGCTCGGACGGCTGACCCTGCACGCAGACGGCAGCGTAACTGTCGACATTGTGCCGGTAGACGTAGTGGCACCGGGCCGCCCGGTGCTGGCGCAAGGAGAGCGAAAGGACGCCGTGGCCCGCTATATCGAACAGATCACCGTTGCCGCCGGGCTACCGCCGATCAAGATTGCCGCAAACGGTACCGTTTCGGCATGAGCGGCTTGCGCAAGGCGGTAACGCTGACCGGGGGCATTGCGCTGCTCGCTGCCACCGTGGTCGATACCATCGCGGTGATCGGGCGCCACATCGGCCTGCCCTTGCGCGGCTCGATCGAACTGGTGCAAGTGGCCGTGCTCGTCGCCGGATCGCTGGCGCTACTGGTGGCCACGGTCGACCGTTCGCACGCCCGGGTTCATCTGCTGGTAGACCGCATGAGCGATGACGCCCGCGCTGCACTCGATCGCTTCTCCGCCCTGCTCGGTGCGCTGTTCTTCGCCGCGCTGCTGGCAGGTGCCGGGTGGTTGATGGCCGACTTGTGGAACGGGCACGAAGAAAGCGAAGTCGTCGGCGTGCCGTGGCGCTGGATGCGCCTGTTTGCCAACGTGGCGTTCGTGGCCATCGTGGTGGCGCTGCTCGGGCAGGCGTTGCGGAGGCGGCGGCCATGATGCTGGCAACCCCGCAAACCGGCCTGATCGGTGTGTTGATCCTGTTTGCCTTGTTGCTGGCAGGCTTGCCCATCGGCGTGGCGCTGGGCCTTGTCGGCCTCGGCGGACTGTTCCTCGTGCTCGGGCTGGAACCGGGACTGATCAAGGGCGGGGTGGTGCTGGTCGATACGCTGACCCGCTACGAACTGGGCACGCTGCCGCTGTTCATGTTCATGGCGCACCTGTTCTTTTCATCGAACGCCAGCCGCGATCTGTTCGATGCGGCGGCCAAGATGGTCGGCCACCGGCGCGGTGGCCTGGCCTATGCCTCGGTCGGTGGCTGTGCCGGGTTTGGCGCAATCAACGGCTCGAGCCTTGCCACGGCGGCGACCATTGGCCTTGTTGCCCTGCCCGAAATGCGCAAGCGCGGCTATTCCGATGCGCTGGCCACCGGCACGGTGGCGGCGGGCGGCACGCTGGGGCAGATGATCCCGCCTTCGGGCGCGCTGATCGTGTTCGGGATCATTGCCGAACAGTCCATCGGCAAGCTGTTCACCGCCGCCATCGTGCCCGGCATCACCCAGGCGCTGCTCTACTGCGCGGTGATCTGGATCGTCGTGCGCCTGCGCCCTAACGCTGCTCCTGCCAGCGAACGCGCCAGCTGGGCAGAGCGCCGCGCGGCACTGGGCAAGATCGCCGACATGGTGCTGCTGATCGCGCTCGTCATCGGCGGCATTGCGCTGGGCTGGTTCAGCCCGTCGGAAGCGGCCTCCATCGGCGCAGCGGGCGCGCTGGCCATTGCCGCATGGCGCCGCCGCCTGAGCCGCGAAATGCTGATGAAGGCCTTTGAGGAAACCCTGCGCACCAGCGGGCTGATCCTGATGGTCATCATCGGCGCGTTGGTGTTCTCGGTGTTCGTCTCGATCACCGGACTGACCGAGGCGGTCGGCGCGTGGGTTACCGGCCTGGCGCTGGGCACCGTGCCGACGCTGCTGCGGCTCGGTGCTCGATGGCCTGGCGCTGATGCTGCTGACCACGCCGATCCTGCTGCCGGTGGTAGAGGGCGTGGGCATGTCGGCCATCTGGTTCGGCATCTTCCTGTGCCGCGCGATGGAGATCGGCTTCGTCCACCCGCCGCTCGGCATGAACCTCTATGTCATTCAGGGCGTGGCCAAGGACGTTTCCATCAACCGAATCTTCAAGGGCGTGATGCCGTTCCTTGCCAGCGACCTGCTGCACCTCCTGATCATCATCCTGTTCCCCGCGCTCGCGCTGGGCCTGCCCGAACTGCTTGGAAACTGAACCAGATGTTTGCTTACGCCGGACCAAACCTGCCGCACGATCTGTTCGATGCCACCGGCCGCAATGCCGGGCCGCTCACCTGGAACATCGATCGCGCGATGCCTGCGGCCGACCGCTGGCTGGAAAGCAAGTTCGCGCCATGGACCCGCTCGGCCGTGCAGGACTGGGCCGATGGCGCGCTCGATCACCTCGATGCGGTGGTCTTCACCCGTGCCGACGACAGCGCGCAGCGGCTCTATTACTATGTGTGCGAACTGCGCCGCGCCGGATCGATCAAGGGCCCCGAGCCGCTGATCCTTGATGTCGCCAAGATCGCGCGCACCAGCAGCATCGCCCGCACCGAGGCCTCCTTGCGCCAGCTTGCCGAACGGCTCGGCGTCGATGGTCCCGCGCTGTCCGCAGCCATCGCCAGCGGCAATGCTGCACGAAGCAGCGCGCAGCCCAGCGCCGCGCCCGTCGCCCCGGTCTGCCTGATCGCGGGCAGCCCGCTTCCTGATCACCGGATGCACGCCATGGTGGCGCGGCACGGGTGGAGCGCCGATGGTCGCACGCTCGCCGATGAATGGGCTGATCGCGGCCCACAGGTCGACGAAACCGGCGATCCCTTTGCAGCCCTCGCGCGCCAGCTCAATGCCCGCCATCTCGACACGCGGGGGTTCTGCAATCGTGCCGAAGCTCTTGCCGGCCATGCGCAGCGCATTGGTGCCAAGGCTGCGCTGCTCTGGCTGATCGAAGAGGACGATACCACCGTCTGGCATTTGCCCGCGATGCGCGATGCGCTGGCAGGGCTGAGCCTGCCCGTGCTCGTCGCCACCCGGCGCGATTGGTCGTGCGGCGACGGGATCGACACTGAAATCGCATCGTTCTTGCAGGGAATTTCCGCATGAAGCCGCTATCCGGCCATCGCGTTGCCGTGCTCGGCACCATGGGTGAGCGCGCGCTCGCCCGCTTCCTCGCCTCTCTGGGCGCCGAACTGGGCGGCCCGGTCGAAGGTGCCTCGTTCGTGATCGACGATCTCGGTCTGGAGGCGCTCGAAGGCGTCGCCATCCCCGAAAGCGCGGTGCACGTATCGGTCACCGCCTTCGGATCGGGCGGGCCGCGTTCAACGTGGCAGGGCGGCGAACTCGTCGCCTCGGCCATGGGCGGGGCCTTGCGCGTCACCGGCGAACCGGGCCTGCCGCCGGTCAAGGAAGCGGGCGATGCCTGCACCTTTCATGCCGATATGGTCGCCGCATCAGGCGCGCTGGCGGCGCACTATGCACGCGGCAGCCACGGGACAGGCCAGCACGTTGACGTGTCGATCCAGCAGGTCGCCTTCAGCCGCAATTTCAACGGTGTGCTGGTGTGGCAGTTCGACCGGCGCAAGCTGGTACGCGTCGGCGGGGCGCTGGCCTACGGCAAGGCCACGGTGCGCGCGATCTGGCGCCTGGCCGATGGCTGGTGCTTCCATTCGCTGATGACCGGGCGCTTGGGCGCGCCCGCAAACCAGGCGCTGTCGGACTGGATGGACGAGGCTGGCGTGCCCAATCCGCTGGCGGGCACCGATTGGCTTGCCTACAACCGCTCCACCCTTCCGGCGGAAACCCGCAGCGTGTGGGAAGCGGCGATTGCGGCGTTCTTCCTCTCGCGCACCAAGCATGACATCGCCACCGAAGGGCTGCGGCGCGGGATCAACGCCTGCGTGGCCAATGAACCGGCAGACGTGCTGGCCGACCCGCATCTTGCCGCGCGCGGCTTCTTCGATACGGCAGACGGCCTGCCCGAACGCTTTGCCACATTCCGCGAAGGCACCACACAAGTGGCCGCGCCTGCCATCCACACCGGCACCCGCCCCGGCCCGCTTTCGGGCGTGAAGGTGCTCGATTTCGCCTGGGCGCTGGTCGGCTCGATCACCACCAAGACGCTGGGCGATATGGGCGCGGAGATCGTCAAGATCGAAACCCGCACCCGGCCAGACCTCGCCCGGCTCGATGTGCAGGTTTCGGCCTCCAAGCCCGGAAACTGGGACGACAAGCCGTGGTTTGCGCACCTCAACACGTCCAAACGCAGCATGTCGCTCAACATGAAGAAGGCCGAAGCGCGCGAACTGATCGATCCGCTGATCGATTGGGCCGATGTCGTGGTGGAGAATTTCTCTCCCGGCACGATGGCCAAGCTGGGCCTCGACTATGACAGTCTAGCCGCGCGCAATCCCGGCATCGTCATGGTCTCGGGCAGCGTGTTCGGCCAGACCGGGCCGATGGCGCAGGAATGGGGCGTCGATGGCACGGGCGGCGCGCTTTCGGGCCGCACTTTCCTTACCGGGTGGGCCGACCGCGATCCCGTCATTCCGGGCGCAGTGCCGTTCGGCGATGTGATCGTGCCCTATGTCATGGCCGCAGGCGTGGCCGGAGCGTTGCAGCACCGCCGCGAAGCCGGACGTGGCTGCCATATCGATGCGTCGATGTACGAAATCTGCGTCCAGCAGATGCGCGATTACCTGGGGCAGGCAAAGCAGGGCCAGCGCCCGCAGCGCATGGGCAATGCCGATGCGCGCCTGTTCTGGCAGGACGTGCTGCCCGCCGCCGGGGATGATCGCTGGGTGGCGATCACCTGCCCGACCGAGGCAGACCATGCGCGCCTGCTGGCGCTGACCGGGCCAGACATTGCCGCATGGACTTCCGCTCGTGAGGATCACGCCATCGCCGCGCAGCTTCAGGCGCAGGGCATTGCCTGCGGCGTGGTGCAGGATTGCGAGGACATGATCGAGCGCGATGCCCAGTTGATCGGGCGCGGCGCGCTGGCCATGCTGGACCATCCGCTGCTCGGCCCGTTTGGGCACATCGCCACGCCCATCCGCTTTTCGCGCGATGCGTTCCAACCCTTCCGCGCGCCCGGCATGGGCGAACATGTCCATGAAATCGCCCGCGATCTGTGCGGCCTGACCGAGGCCCGGATTGCCGAACTAGACCAGGCAGGAGTTTTCCAGTGAGCGCCGCACCTATCGCACCCGCGGTTTTGGCTTCTGGCCAGCGCAGCCGCAAGGATCTTGTCTGCACCGCCGCCGCCAACGCCTACCAGAAGCAGTTCGGCGCTGACCTGAAGCGCCGCGTGGTGGATGAGGGCGAGCCCTTCGCCATTGTCCAGGCCGATACCCCGCACGAAATATTTCACGTGATGGGCATCCCGATCATCACCAACCAGTGGTGGTCGGCCTATATCTCGGCCAAGCAGCTGTCGAACCACTATTTCGAGGTAATGGCGCAGGCCGGATACCCGAAGAACAGCTGCAAGTACTGCTCGCTCGGCCTTGCCTGCACGCTGGCCAACGATCCGGCAAAGGCGCCGTGGGGCGGCTTGCCCAAGCCCACCGTGCTGGTGGCGCGGATGACCTGCGATTGCATCCAGCACGTGTTCGGCCAGTGGGCCGATGCGCTGGGCAGCGAGTTCTTTCCGATGGAAGCGCCCGCCTGGGAACACAAGGACCCGCGCTGGTTCGCCCATTCGAAGGACCAGTGGAACGAAGTCTACGACCCAGACCGCATCGCGCTGGCCGTCTCCGAAATGCGCGATCTGATCACGCTGCTGGAAAACCGCACGGGCCGCAGGTTCGACGAGGCCAAGCTGCAGTACCTGATGGAGCGGATCAACGAGCAGGAAGGCTATATCTGGGAAGCCGCGCAAGCCATCGGCACCGCGCGGCCTTGCCCGGTGTCGATTGCCGAACAGATGCCCAACACGATGATCCCGCAGTGGCATCGCGGATCGGACTGGGCGGTGGACCACGCCCGGCGCTTCCGTGATGAAGTGATGGAACGCGTCGCCGCAGGCGCAGGCTGCGCCACGCAGGAGAAGATCCGCCTGATGTGGATCGGCGCGGGCGTATGGCACGATCCCGGCTTTTATCAGGCACTTGAAGAACGCATGGGCGCGGTGTTCGTCTGGTCGATGTACATGCCCTTTGCCGGGCCGCAATATATCCGCGAATTGCAGGGCCGCCCGATGGATGCCCTTGCCAGCCGCATTTGTTCGATGAACGAAGTGCTCCACCTGCCGCCGTGGATGAACGGGTGGATGACCAGCGAGGCGGAGCGCTGCGGCGTCGATGCCTGCGTCGTGCTGCTGCCGCCGGAAAACCGCCTGTCGCAATCGGGCACCAAGATCACTGCCGAGGCTTTGGAAAAGGCGGGCGTCCCGGTGCTGATGATCGATGCCGACATGGTCGATGCGGGCAACTGGGACCATGACCGCATGGTCGGCCTGGTAGCGGACTTTCTGGTGCAGCGGGGGCTGGCTTGAGGCGCCTTGGTGTCATCTATGTGCTTCTAGGTGCACTTCAGACTTTACTGTTTGCAGGGCTGCTTTCAGGCTGCTCGCGCCCGGTTGAAACCGGGGTGACAGAGCTGGTCTATGCCTCGCCCTATAGCCCCAACCACCCGTTTTCGAAGGCCGATCAGGAATGGATGGCTTTCGTCGAAAAGCGGTCAGAAGGACGGCTCAAGATCAAGCCGGTGTGGTCGGGCGCGCTGCTTTCGTCCGACATGTCGATGGAGGAACTGCGCCATGGCGTGGCCGATATCGGCCTGATCACGCCGATCTACGTGCGCGGCGGCACGCACCTGATCCGCATCCAGTCGGGCTTCTATCAGGGCGCGGACAGCGTTGAATCGCAAGTGAAACTCTATCGCTGCATCGCGGCGGCCAATCCGCAGGTCGGGCATGAACTGGCCGGGTTGAAAGTCCTGGCGGTGCAAGGCGGAACGCTGCCCGGCCTGGTCACCGCCAACCGCCCGGTGCGCAGCCTCGCCGACATCAGGGGCCTGCGCATCCGCGCGCCGACCGAGCTGCTGAGCGTGCTGGATTCGCTGGGTGCGGACCCCGTGAACATGCCGATGGGCGAGGTCTATTCGGCGATGGCCAAGGGCGTGATCGATGGCGTGATCGCGCCGGAGGACACCTTCAAGTCGCTGCATTTCGACGAGATTTCAAAGCACTTCTACAAGATCGCGGTGCCGCGCGGAGCGTACCCCGCGCGTGCGATGAGCGCGAAGCGGTGGAACGCGCTTTCGCCCCGGGACCGCGCGGTGCTGGAAGACGGCATCGGCGTGTGGGAAGCGGCGCTGGCGCGGCAGGTGCGCGCGGCGGTGGCCAAGGGCGTGGCCGAGGCGGCGACCTACAAGGTCCGCTTCCATCCTGCCAGCGCGGCGGACCAGCAGCGTTTCGACGCGATCTATCTGCGCGATTCAGCGGCGAACGCGCGCGGCCTGAAGGCGTTCGGCATCGATGGCGAGGCGGCGTTCCGGTCTGCCCGCGCCGCCGTGCACGACCGGGACCGGATTTCTTGTGGGAGTGGTGCATGAAACGTCTGACAGCCCTAGCCCTTTCCGTGGCGCTTTGCGGGGCGCCAGTGTCTGCCAGCGCGCAAGTGATTGGCCGGCCTTCCGGAACCGGCGGAACACCGGCCGTGGCCGAGGCGCGCGCCGATGCGCCGGGCTATACGATCTACCGCCCCGCGATCTGGCCGAAAAAGCGGCTTCCGCTGGTGCTGTGGGGCAATGGTGGATGCCGCGACAACGGCCTTTCGGCCAGCCACTTCCTGCGCGAGATCGCCAGCCACGGCTATCTCGTGGTTGCCAATGGTGCCCCGCGCGAGGAACGGCCGGTGCTTGACGCGCTCCCTCCGGCAAACGGCCCGCGCCCGACCGGCGCTCCGCCGGCCCGCGCAACACCGGACGAAACGCAGGTTAGCCAGTTGCTCGG
>JAPLPG010000025.1 GCA_026400375.1 Novosphingobium sp.
CCAGGCCGAGACGGACGATCTGGACTTCGTGCTGTGCGAGATCGGCGGCACGGTCGGCGACATCGAGGGCCTGCCCTTCATCGAGGCGCTGCGCCAGTTGCACAACGAACGCCGCGACGAGACCTGCTTCGTCCACGTCACGCTGGTGCCCTACATCGCGGCCGCGGGCGAACTGAAGACCAAGCCGACGCAGCATTCGGTGCGCGAGCTGACCGGGCTTGGCATCCAGCCCGACATTCTGCTGTGTCGCTGCGAAAAGCCGCTTCCTCCCAGCGAACGCGCCAAGATCGCGCAGTTCTGCAATGTGCGCAATTCCGCGGTGATCCCGGCGCTGGATGCGTCGAGCATCTATTCGGTGCCGCTGCAATACCATGCCGAGGGGCTGGACAACGAAGTCCTGCGCCACTTCGGCCTGACCGCGCCGGAACCCGATCTTTCGCGCTGGGACGATATCGTCGATCGCTATCACAACCCCGAAGGCGAGGTGACGATCGGCGTTGTCGGCAAGTATGTCGGCCTGCAGGATGCCTACAAGTCGCTGAACGAGGCGCTGGTGCATGGCGGCATGGCCAACCGCGTGAAGGTGCGCATCCGCTGGCTGGATGCCGAACTGTTCGAACAGGACGACGATGAAATCGCCGCCGTGCTGGAGCCGATGCACGGCATCCTGGTGCCCGGTGGATTTGGCGAGCGCGGGACCGAGGGCAAGATCGCCTCGGTGCGGTTCGCGCGCGAGCGCAAGGTGCCGTTCTTCGGCATTTGCCTGGGCATGCAGATGGCCTGCATCGAAGGCGCGCGCAATACGGCCGGAATCGCCAATGCCTCCTCCACCGAATTCGGCCCTACCGACGAGCCGGTGGTGGGCATCATCACCGAATGGATGACGGCCGAAGGGCTGGAAAAGCGGTCCGAAGGCGGCGATCTGGGCGGCACGATGCGGGTTGGTGCCTATGACGCAAAGCTGGCCGGCAACAGCCATGTCGCCAATGTCTATGGCGCTTCGGAAATCAGCGAGCGGCACCGCCATCGCTATGAGGTGAACGTCGCCTACAAGGAGCGCCTTGAAAAGGGCGGGCTCGTCTTTTCCGGCATGTCGCCCGACGGGCTGCTTCCCGAAATCGTCGAGCGGCCGGACCATCCGTGGTTTATTGGCGTGCAATTCCACCCGGAATTGAAGAGCAGGCCGTTCGAACCCCATCCCCTGTTTGCCGGCTTCATTGCGGCAGCGGTCAAGCAGGCGCGTCTGGTTTGAACATCCGCGCAACATGATTGCGCGGAAAATCACTGGTATTTAGCGACATTCCCTGATTACTTGCTGCGGGCAAAATACGCGTAGCGGGGCAACAGGGGAAGTCGTTATGGATGCTGCACGGTTGGCCGAGGCACTCACGGCGCAAAGCCTTTTCGCCGATTGCGAAGAGGCCGAACTGTCGGACATCATCGCTCGTGGCCAGGTGCGGACGTTCAAGCCCGGGCAAGTGCTGATGGGGCAGGGCGAACAGGGATCGACCCTGTTCATTGTGCTGAAGGGCCTGGCCAGAGTCAGCATGGTTGCCGCCAACGGGCGCGAGATCATTCTGGATTATGCCGAACCCGGCCACGTGCTGGGCGAGATCGCGTTTCTCGATGGTGGCGAACGGACCGCGTCGGTCGAAGTGATCGATCCGGTCGAGGCGCTGGTGCTGACGCGGGGCGCGTTTTCCGACATCATCGAGAAGCACAAGGGCCTGGCCTTGCGCCTGCTCAAGGCAATGGCGCGCCGGCTGCGGCAGAACAA
Organism: Novosphingobium sp.; assembly: GCA_026400375.1. Lineage (GTDB taxonomy): Bacteria > Pseudomonadota > Alphaproteobacteria > Sphingomonadales > Sphingomonadaceae > Novosphingobium. The sequence continues at coordinate 1,778 of JAPLPG010000025.1, forward strand.
CGCGGTGATCGAAGCCGACCGTGCCTACACCTCCGGACCAAGGCTGGCGCGCTTCCTGCTGCGGCTGATGATGGGCGAAGGCAGGGGCCATGAAAATCAGCTGAAGATCGCCCTGAGCCAGGGCGAACTCGGCAATTTCGCAGGCATGTCACGCGAACAGATCAATCGCCAGCTGTCCGCCTGGGCGGAAAACGGCATGGTCGCGCTGAAGGGCGGGCGGGTGACGATCCTTGACCGGGATGCGCTGATCGACGTGGCCGAAGCCTGGTAGAAGCCTTGGAGAAGCAGGGCAGGCCACCTGGCCCACCCTGCAATTTAGCTGTCGCCCCTGTCAGGCAGCGGCAGACGTATCGCCTTCGATGACCTTGAGCGTATTTTGCGCTCCGATCAGCACCTTCTTCGGCTTCATCGCCTCGGGCACTTCACGCACGAGATCGATCGTCAGCAGGCCATCGGCAAGATCGGCCGCTTCGACGCGGACGAAATCGGCCAGTTCGAAGCGACGCTCGAACCCGCGGTTGGCGATGCCGACGTGCAGGTATTCGCGATCCTGCGGCTCGGGGCGCTGGCCCTTGACCACGAGCAGGTTCTGCTGGGCGGTGATGTCGATATCCTCGGGCTTGAACCCGGCGACGGCCAGCGTGATGCGATAGGCATCCTCGCCGCTGCGCTCGATGTTGAAGGGAGGATAGTTGTCTCCGGC
>JAPLPG010000264.1 GCA_026400375.1 Novosphingobium sp.
ACCAGATCGCGCGTGGCGAAATCCGCTGGTGCCAGGGCTATTCCGAACCCGGCTCCGGTTCCGACCTCGTGTCACTGCAGACCTTCGGTGAAGACAAGGGCGATCACAGGGTCGTCAACGGCCAGAAGATGTGGACATCCTACGCCGACAAGGCCGACTGGATCTTCTGCCTCGTCCGCACCGACAAGGCGAACAAGTACCAGGGCATCAGCTTCCTGCTGTTCGACATGATGACGCCCGGCGTCACCACCAAGCCGATCAAGCTGATCAGCGGCAATTCGCCCTTCTGCGAAACCTTCTTCGATAATGTCGTGGTGCCCAAGCACCAGATCGTCGGCGAACTGAACCGCGGCTGGGATGTCGCCAAGTACCTGCTGGGCCATGAGCGCGAGATGATCTCGGGCGCGGGCGGCGGAGACCGGCTAAACGCCATCGGTGCGGTTGTCGCCCGAAATGGGTTGGAAGACCCGATCCTGCGCGCAGAACTCGCCCAGTTCGATGTCGATGCGCTGGCCTATGCCTGCATGGGCGAGAAATTCCTCGATGAAGCCAAGGTCGGCAAGGCCCACCCGGCACAGCCCAACATGATGAAATATGTCGGCACCGAACTGAACAAGCGCCGCCACGAACTGCTGATGTCGGCAGGCGGCGCCACCGCGCTCGAATGGGACAGCGACCGCACCAATGGCGGCACGCCATCGCGCTCATGGCTGCGCACGAAGGCCAACTCGATCGAAGGCGGCACCAGCGAAGTCATGCTCAACGTCGTCGCCAAACGCATTCTCGAATTGCCGGGAGCCTGATCCATGCCCCTGTACCACACAGAAGATCAGGCCATGCTGGCCGATACCGTCACCCGCTTCATGGCCGATGAAGGCGCGATCAAGCAGCAGCTGCGCCACTATCGTGACATGAACTGCCAGGACGGCTTTGGCCACGCCCTGTGGAAGCAGTTTGCCGAGATGGGCCTCACCGGCATGCTCGCGGCCGAGGCTGACGGCGGCCTTGCCATGGGCCACGTCGAAGCCGGAATCGTCCTGCGCGAAATCGGCCGCAACCTCACCCCGTCGCCGTTCCTGACCACCGCGGTCATGGGCGTCACGGCGCTCTCCGGCGGGTCCGACGATCTGCGCGGCCGCTGGCTGCCCGGCGTGATCGCGGGTGACAGCGTGCTGGCGCTGGCCATCGATGAAGGCCCCAAGCACCGCCCCGAACGCATCGCGTGCAAGGCCGAAAAGGCCGGCAACGGCTTCCGCCTGCAAGGCCGCAAGGCCTTCGTCGTCCACGGCGCATCGGCCGATGCCATAATCGTCGCCGCGCGCACATCGGGCAGCGACAATGATGCCGATGGCATCACGCTGTTTGCCGTGCCCAAGGACGCATCGGGCGTAACCCATGAAAACCTGCGGCTGGTCGATAGCGCGATGGCCAGCAACGTCACCTTCGACAATGTCGAACTCGATGGCGATTGCGTGATCGGCGAAGTCGATGGCGGGCGCGCCTTGCTCAACAAGGTCATCAACGCCGGCCGCATCGGTGCCGCTGCCGAATTGACCGGTGTCGGCCAGGGCGCGTTCGACATCACCACCGCCTATCTCAAGACGCGCAAGCAGTTCGGCCAGCTGATCGGCGAATTCCAGGCTCTCCAGCACCGCGCCGCACACCTCTATTCCGAACTCGAAATCGCCGAAGCCGCCGTGATCAAGGCGCAGCAACTGCTCGACGGCAATTCCGAAAAGGCCGACCTCATGGTCTCGGTCGCCAAGGCCAAGGCCGCCAAGGCCTGCAACCTCTCGGTCCGCGAAGGCGTGCAGATGCACGGCGGCGTGGGCATGACCGACGAATACGACATCGGCCTTTACATGAAGCGCGACCGGTCCCTGGCCGAATTCATGGGTGACCAATACTACCACGCCGAACGCGTCGCCCAGCTCAGCGGGTACTGAGCTAGCGAAACGCGTGATGCTTCGACAAGCTCAGCATGAGCGGGATTTGGTTTGATCCCAGACCCGCTCGTCCTGAGCCTGTCGAAAGACGTATGCACAACGGCCGCACAAACAGGCTGCAAGGGAACGGATCAATGGACTTCAGCAAACTCTTCGGCCTCGAAGGCCGCGTCGCGGTCGTCACCGGCGGGTCGCGCGGCATTGGCGAAATGATCGCCGAAGGCTTCATCGCCGCCGGATGCGCCCGCGTCTACATCACCGCGCGCAAGGTGGCAGTGGTCGAGGAAACTGCTGCCCGCCTTGGCGAACGCTGCATCGCCATCGCCGGTGACATTTCCAACGTCGCCGGGATCGAACAGCTCGCCGCCGATCTTGCCGCGCGCGAAGAGCGGATCGACATACTCGTCAACAACGCCGGGGCCGCCTGGGGCGCAGACTTCGAAGACTTTCCCGAAGTCGGCTGGGACAAGGTCATGGACCTCAACGTCAAGACCCCGTTCTTCCTCACGCAGAAACTGCACGGGTTGCTCAAGGCTGCGGCCCATGATCGCCCGGCCAAGGTCATCAACATCGCCTCGATCGATGGCCTGCGCATCAATCCTTGGGAAACCTACAGCTATCAGGCCTCGAAGGCAGCGCTGGTCCACCTGACCAAGCGCATGGCCGCGCGCCTGATTCGCGATAACATCGTGGTCAGCTGCATCTGCCCCGGCGCCTTCCCTTCGGAAATGAACAAGGCCGCAGCGCGCAATCCCGAAGCCTCGTCCAAGGGCGTCCCGTCAAGGCGGGTCGGCACGGTCGAGGACATGGCCGGCGGCGCGATCTTCCTCGCCAGCCGGGCAGGGGACTACGTGGTCGGCACACCGCTGCCCATCGACGGCGGTATCGTCAACGGCTGGATCCCCGAAAACGCGATCGATCCCAGCGGGCATTGATGGCGCCTTGCGCTAGGCCCACCCCCGACCCCCTCCCGCTTGCGGGAGGGGAGAATGCAAAACTGCCCCGCTCCCCCGCGAAGGCGGGGGTCTCAGGCGTTTAACGGTAACCTCGGCGTAAACGGCCTGAGGTCCCCGCCTTCGCGGGGACGCACCGTTTGCTGACGGTCAACCCCGCATCAACCCGCGCACGAAATCGATCAGCCCCGTCTGCCGCGTGCGCTTCATCCGCTCCGCCGCCAGAATCTCGCGCACCTTGTCGAAACAGCTTTCGATATCGTCGTTGATCACCACGTAGTCGTACCCGTCCCAGTGGCTGATCTCGGCCTGCGCGCGGGCCATGCGCGCGGCGATCACTTCGGCGCTGTCGGTGCCGCGCCCGGTCAGGCGGCGGTGCAGTTCCTCAAGGCTGGGGGGCAGGATGAACACGCGCACCACATCGGCCTGCGCCTTTTGATACAACTGCTGCGTGCCCTGCCAATCGATATCGAACAGCACGTCGCCGCCCGCTTTCAGCCGGTCGCGAATGCGGGCCTTGGGCGTGCCATAGCAGTTGCCGAAGACCACCGCCCATTCATAGAACTCGCCTTCGTCGACCATGCGGTCGAATTCGGCCTTGCTCACGAACCAGTAGTCCCGGCCATCGACCTCGCCCTCGCGCATCGGGCGCGTGGTGACCGAAACCGACGCGGCAATCTCGTCGTCCTGGGCCAGCAGCTTGTGGGCGATGGTGGTCTTGCCCGCACCCGAAGGCGATGACAGGATGAACATCAGGCCCCGGCGGTGCAGGGTATCGTCGTCGGTGGACTCGTGAACCATGCGCGCTAGTGGCGCATGGGTTCCCGGCCGGTCAAGTCTCGAACTTTCGGAAGCGGATTAATCCTGCTTGCCGCGATCGGCCTGTTCCTCGACCGCCATGGCACCTTCGATGGTGACGTCGGTGCCGATCTTGCGCTGCCTGTTGCGATCATAAAGCGATTTGGCCACCAGCGAACCGCCGACAATGATGGCGCCGGGCACGGATCGCGTGGCCACGCGGGCAATCGCCGAACCCACCAGCGTCTGGAAAATCGACCGGCCTTTCACGATGTTGCCAGCCTTCTTGGCCCCGAGCGCACTGCCCACCAGCCCCTTTTCCACCCCGCGCCGCAGCAGCACCGCACCGGCCCGCAGCGCGATGTCGGTCAGGATCAGGTTGGTCATGGGATTGGGGCTGGGGCCAGGAATCTTGGGCCCGGGAATCTTGCTGGCGGCGGGGCTGGACCCCCTTGCCACTCTCTTGCCGCTTTTCGCCATGACCCAGCCCTTGTTCCGACGGGGCGCTACGCCCCTTACTTTTTCTTGCCAAAATCGACGGTTACGACGTTCGACCCGTCATCTGCGCCTTCAACGGCAGGCTTGTCGGCTTGTTCCGGCGAATCGTTCTCCGCAGGCTCCACCGGCTCGGCCTCGTCATCGACCACGGCCTGGAACTGCAGGCCGAAATCCACCGCCGGATCGACAAAGGCGGTGATCGCCGAAAACGGAATCACCAGCGTCGACGGGATCTGGTTGAACGAAAGGCCCACGCTGAACAGGTCGGCTTCCACGCGCAGGTCCCAGAACTTGTTCTGCAGCACGATGGTCATTTCATCGGGGAACCGCTCGCGCAGCCGCTGCGGAATGTCCACGCCAGGCGCGCCGGTCTTGAACGTGATGTAGAAGTGGTGCGTGCCGGGCAGCATGCCGCCGCCAGCGGCCACCTGGCCCAGCACCCGGCCAACCACCGCGCGCAGCGCCTCCTGCACGATTTCGTCGTAGGGGATCAGGCTGTCTGGTGCATCGCTCATGCCGCCACACCTGACCGCACAGGCCGCGTGGGTCAAGTGGGGACGGACATTGATTCTCAAGAAGAGGGGCGTATAGGCGCAAGCCATGCGCACCGGATCGATCACCCGCAAGACCGAGGAAACCGACATTGCCGTGTCGGTAAACCTCGATGGCACCGGCACCTACAAGGTGGAAACCGGCATCGGCTTTCTCGA
>JAPLPG010000182.1 GCA_026400375.1 Novosphingobium sp.
AAATTCTTGCTTCTGCAGATGTTTCACTTGCACCTGGCCCAATTGAAACATTTTGCCTAGCTGCCCTTGAGTCTCTGGCTGCTGGCACCCCGGTAGTTGCATCTAATACAAGTGCAGTTGGTGGGCCGCGGAAAAACATGAACTTCAGGCACATCGCCGTTGAGGAGTTGTTTGTCGTAGGACCAGCAGGCAAGTTCGGATCCCTTGAAGATTTTCCGGGATTGAGCTTTGAAGAGATCTGCAGTCTGCAACTCATCCTTCCCGGCTTTCCGCACAGCCTCAGGCAGTTGATCGACGCCGAATTCATTCGACATGGAAGTGAGCTCCACGTGTTTCGTGAGCTTGATGCGCTGTCTCACATTCCTACCCTGATCAGCGACGGATACGGCTACTCGATCCTGCCGCTCGCAGCGATTGCTGATCCGCTCGCCTCCGGCCAAGTCAGCATAGCGAGGATTGATGGCGGCTCGGTGCGTCGAACGCTGGCACTGGTTCGAAACAGCAGCGCTGTTGTCACGCAGGCTTCGTTGATCTGTGAGGAGGTGGTTCTTGGCGTGCTGACAGACCTGATCACCCAGGGTGTTTGGCAGGCGGTGCCGGAAGCTGGATCAAGCTCGAAAGGGGGAAGGGGCCTCTAGCGGTTGCGGGTCGGTCAGTGTGGCTAGATGGCTCGGACGGCATCGGTTCGCTTTTAGGCCGGCACTGAGTTCTTCGGATGATCTGGTGGGGTTGCTCTGCGCAAGTCCTTTCTTCCGGTCGACCCGGTGCGACACGGCTATCCGAGGCCGCTTCGGCACAGCGTAACTGACTTGGATCGCTGATGACACTGTCTGACGTCAGGTGATCCAGGGTGAAGCTCTTTTAATTGAAACGTATCGACCGAGATTACCAAAAAACCGATCAGCAAGGAAATATACTATGGCTACGTCGAAACTCGACTGCTCCGATCTTGAGCGGTACATGGGCAAGCCCCTGCAACCTGGGCGCATGGTTGAGCCGATCGCCAACGCGGATATCCGCAGGTGGGTACAGGCCATGCATTACCCCAACCGGCTGCATTATGACGCCATGTTTGCGATGCAGAGCCGCTTTGGCGAACTGATTGCGCCTCAGAGCTTTGCCGTATCTGCTGATGACGGCCATGGCGCCGCACCAGCCTGTATCGGTAGCATCCCCAATTCCCACATGCTGTTCGGTGGAGACGAGTGGTGGTACTACGGCCCACGGATGAAGGCGGGGGATCGGATCTGGAACGAACGGATTCCCTATGACTACACGATCAAGGAAACCAAGTTCGCCGGAGAGACTTGTTTTCAGCGTGGCGACAACTTTTACTATAATCAGGACGGAAGTCTGATCGCAAAGCAGCGGTCCACGTCGATCCGCTACTCTCAGGCGGCGGGAGAGGCCAGCCAGAACGACAATTCGGCCGGCTACGACGATCCTGTCTGGACCGATGATGAACTCGAAGAGCTTGAAGGTCGCAAGTACAGCTGGATCAAGATGCTGCACGAACTTGGGCATTCACCTCGTTACTGGAACGATGTCGTAATAAATGCCGAGCTGCCAGAGCGAGTGTTCGGGCCGCATTCGATCGTCAGCTTCACGACCGAGTGGCGCGCCTACTCCTTTACACAATGGGGCTCGATGCACCGCCGCACCGACCTGAACCAGGCTGAACTTGGCTTTGTGGGCCCGATGGCCGGGCCGGAACAGGACCCGATCGAAGAGGCCAACAATCCTGAAAACACCGATGGAGCCTACATCGGACCCTCGCGTGGGCACCTGTTCCCCCGCTGGGCCCGCTACATCGGTATGCCGCGCGGCTACGGGTATGGTGCATCCATGGGTGCCTGGATCACCGACTACCTGGCGGGATGGGCAGGTGAGTGGGGCATGATTCGCCACTGTGCCGCAAACTACCGCAGCCCCGCACTTACGGGCGACATCACGATCATGACTGGCACGGTCATAGACAAGTATGTCGATACGGACGGGCGCGATATCGTCGCTGTGGACTGCAAGATGACCAACCAACTCGGCGCGGTTCTCGCCACTGCCAAGGCGGAGATCGAATTGTCCAGAAGGCCAGCCTAACCCCCACGTCGCAGGCGATTGGAGCGCGGGATCGAAGGAATCGGCGGTGATCAGGGCAGCAATGTTTGTTGTCCTGATCCATCGCCGAGGCGAAATCGAATGGCAGGACACCAGTAGCCGCGGGTTATCAGCCGCCCAATCTGACCGAGTGAACACGGATTCAGCGGCCGAGTAATCGACTGTGTATTGATGCAGAATGCATTATTCGCAATACGGCGGACATGACCAACCATACCATGCCCTTGGCAGGCCGACGGGTGATCGAACTCGGCACAATGATTGCCGCGCCCTTCGCGACGCACATTCTTTCGCAGCTTGGCGCGGAGGTGATCAAGATTGAGCCGCCTGCCGGCGATACGACCCGGGCGCTTGTGCGAGGTGGCCCCTCAGGTACCATCATCGCCTACAGTCACTCGAAGAAAAGTCTGTGCCTCGACCTGGCGACGGACGAAGGAAAGCGCGTTTTCCACCGGCTCGTGGCCACGGCCGACGTCGTGATCCACAATCTCGCACCCTCGGCAGCACGCAAGCTGGGCGTCACAGCGGACGACTGCCTGGCGACGAAGCCCGACCTCATTCATGTGCACATCAAGGGCTACACGCACGGTCCGCAATCCGAAGACCTGATGACCAACCCGATCGCCGAAGCTGCGACCGGGGCCATGGATGATCACCGGGTAGACGGCCGTCCGACGCGCTTCGGACCGAGCTATCACGATCAGTTCGCTGGCACCTACGCCGTGATCCGTATTCTCGGGGCAATGCTGAATCCCGCAGCGAGCGAGGCCGACCGACGCATCGAGATCGGACTTTATGAAACCGGACTGCACCTTGCGGCGCGTGACCTTGCAGGCATGCAGCTCAAATCGCAGCTGCTCGGCAGGCTTGAGAAAGAAGGTGGCGGAGAGTTTTCGATGCCGGGATATGGCTCCTATCTCACCAGCGATCAGCGGTGGGTCTATCTTCTCGTACTGACCGACGCCCACTGGGCGAAGCTCACGCGGGCGCTGGACATGCCTGAAGATGGACAGACCGAGTTCGCCCGGTTGCGTGATCGCAAGAAGGCGCGGGAGGCAGTCGAGGCAGCTGTCCGCACAGCCGTGGGCAAGTATGCGTTTGCCGAGGTCGAGGCGCGTTTGCGCTCGGCCGGGCTAGGGTTCAACGAGGTCATGCCACTCGAGCGCGTGCTCGACGCTCCGCAGGCAAGGCAGCCGGGCAAGCTGCGCGAACTGGATTTCCGTGGGCTTCAGTTTGAGGTGCCAGAGTTCCCCGGTCAGTTCGAAGTCACACCCAATCTCGCGCCGCCGGAACTCGGCGAACACTCCTGTGAACTGCTTGATAGCCTGGGTTTCAATCAGTCGGAGGTTGCGGCATTGCTGGCATCGGGCGCAGTGCAGGCCTTAGATCCAGCGAAGTTCGCGTGGGCCCCTGTGCGCGACAAGAACTAGGCGGGTACAATGTCGCTGATGCATTACAAGACCAAAGAGGAGCAGGTCGCCGACTTCTTGCGTGAGGGCATCATATCTGGCCGGATTCCCCGGGGTGCGCGGCTCAAGCAGCAAGAGATTGCCAGCCAGCTCAACACGTCGATCACGCCGGTTCGCGAGGCGTTGAAGCTGCTTGTCGCCGAAGGTTACGTCGTTGGCGACAATTACAGGGGTGCCGTGGTGGCACCATTCGACATCGAGGCGTCGACCGAGGTCCTGAACCTCCGGATTCTCCTTGAGACTCAACTTGTCAAAGGCTCGGTGGAGCGTGCGACTGCCCGTGACATCGCGGAGTTGAAGGTGCTGGCTGCCGAATTTGCCGGCGCCTTCGCCGCTGGTGACAATGAGGGTGCGCGGGCTGCAAACTACCGCTTTCACCATCGCATGTTCGAGGTGGCGAACATGCCGCAGACCCTGCATTTCGTGCAGATCCTGTGGGCACGGTACCCCTTTGACCTGATCAACCGGCTGCAAGGGCGCGTAAGCCGCGCTGTCGAGGAGCACGACCAGATGCTCGATGCGATCATTGCTTCTGACAGCGCCAGCGCAATGCTGGCGACGCGCCAACACATCGAAGCTGGCTGGCAGGAACTGCGCTCCTCGCTGGCTCTTCACGCACAGGAAAGGGCAAGCCGATGAAACCGACGCTGTTTCTGGTCATGGACATGGAAAATGATCTGGTGGCTGCTGACGGGTTCAGTGCCGAAAGCTATGGCCGCCAGGTCGCGGATCGAGGTGTCCTGAGCCATACCGCGGCGGCAATTGCGGGGGCGCGCACCGCGGGTGCCAAGATCGGCTTCGTCCGCGTAGGTTTTTCGGCCGATTACCGGGAGTGCCCGGTTTCCTCGCCGATCTTCTCCGGCGCACGCAAGAACGGCATTTTCAAGCTCGGGACCTGGGGAACCGAAGTTCATGCCGCGGTCGCCCCCGCCGAAGGCGACTTCGACATCGTCAAGCACCGGGTCAGCCCATTCTATGCGACGTCGCTGGATGCCATTCTTCGGGCCAACCGGATCGAGCGGATCGTCATGGCGGGTGTTTCCACCAATGGCGTGGTTCATTCCGGAGCGCGTGAAGCGCATGACCGGGACTACGAGGTGGTTATCCTCGAGGACTGCTGCGCAGGGGTTTCCGCGCAAGAGCATGAACACGCGCTGTCGTGCCTCCAGCGTTTCGCGAGAATTGTTACGAGCTCCGATTTCGACTGGGTGTCCTGAACACCAGCGATGCGCAACGCCGTGGCGTTATTGCCCAGTGGGACGTTGACCTCCCTCAGGATAATGCATTATCCATCATGCACGGCAATCAAGGATGATGTGAATGAGCACCACTGAGCAGGACGTCGGCGCAGCTCCGGCAGAAGGGAAGATCACTCCGGAGGCGATCAAGGCAGCCGAGAACATGATCGGCATGCAGCTGCGGCCGGAAGGTCCCTATCTGCAAGACGCCACGGCCGACACGATGCGCAACTGGTGCAATGGTATCGGTGACCTGAATCCGCTCTACCGCGATGAAGAGCATGGCCGTTTGTCGCGCCATGGTTCCATTGTCGCTCACCCGAATTTCCCGATGGCATTCGGTTGGGTCGGTCGCACGCGCTGGGGCCTGCCCGGGGTGCACGGATTCTACGCCGGCAATGACTGGGAGTTCTTCCGTCATGTCCGCCCGGGCGATCGCATTACTGCGATCGAGCGCGTGGTCGGAATCGATGTCAAGGAATCGAAGTTCTCGGGCGCGCTGGTAATCCAGTATGTCGAAGCGAGCTACGCCAACCAGCACGGGGATCTGGTTGCTCGTGCCCTCGGCACCTGCACCCGCCACGAACGCAAGGCCGCGCGCGATGCCGGCAAGTACTCAGAGATCAAGACGCACGAATACTCGGCAGAGGATTTCGCCAAGATCGACAATGCGATCCTGATGGAAGAGAAGAACATGCGTGGCAGCAACGTGCGCTACTGGGATGAAGTCCAGGAGGGTGAAGAGCTTCCCGAAATCGTTCGTGGTCCGCTGTCGCTGATGGACACCATGGGCTTTCTGGTTGGTTCGGGCCGCGGCCACACCCACGGTGTGATCTTCAAGAACGCGGTCAAGCATCCGGGGCACTTCTTCCGGAATCCGGAAGCGGGCGGCGGCATCGAGTACACCGGGATCGGCCACCATCGGGAATCGACCGCCAAGGAAGTCGGGGTTCCCGGTGTGTACGACTACGGCCCACAGCGGTCTTCGTGGATGGCTTCGCTTGTCACCAACTGGATGGGAGACGCAGGCTTCTTGAAACGGGTCCGTACGCAGATGCGCGGGTTCAACATCATGGGCGATTGCACCTGGGCGCGCGGAAAGGTGACGCGCAAGTACGTCAAGGACGGCAACGCTCTCGTCGATATCGAAATTCGCGGTGAGAACCAGCGTGGCGAGTTGACCACGCCCGGTTTGGCCACGGTTCTGCTGCCAAGCCTGAATCCGCAGCACAATGTGTTTTTCGACGGCCGCGGTTGCGACCTCGAACTGCCTGTGGTGCGCTGAGCGACGGGGGCGCGCCCAGTGGCCATTGCTCCGCTTGAAGGTGTCAAGGTTGCCGTTTACGCCAATGGCGTGGCGGCAGCCTATGCCGCCCGGCTGCTCGGTACGCTCGGCGCGGCCTGCACGTTGGTGGAAGGTTCCGAAGGATCAGCTCTGCGACGGGAAGCGCCGTTCCTGCCCGGTGGTGGCTGCTCGGCGCTTTTCGCGTACCTTACAGTCGGGATGACGCCGCAGCAGGTCGATCTGAGCGACGCGGATGCACGCCGCGATCTGCTCGGTGGGATCGACATATTCATCCATGACACGGCGCTTGCAAAGCGCGCTGCCATTGGCCTTGATGAAGCGACATTGGCGCAGTTGCACCCCGGTCTAATCCACGTTTCCACGCTTCCGTTTGGCGCGGTTGGTCCCAAGGCTGAATGGAAGGGCGAGGAAATCAACGTTCTCCACGCTTCCGGAGAGGGCTATCTTCTACCAAACGGGCTGACCACCGAGCTCTTTCCCGATCGCCCCCCGGTAAAGATCTATGGTCATTTCACAGAGATGCAAGGCGGCACCGCCGCAGCGCTCGGTGCTCTTGCGGCGTTCTGGGCCAAACCTGCTTGCGGTGGCCAATTTGTCGACATCTCAAGCCAGGATGCCGGTCTTGCCGTTGGGGCTTTTGCCATACAGCGGCTTGGTGACGGTTCGGTTGAGCACAGGGTGGAACGTTCGTTCCGGTTTGGCGGCGTGATCGAATGCCAAGACGGGTACGTCGAGCTTCTGACGCTGGAACAGCGCCAGTGGGAAGGCCTGGTCGATTTGCTCGGTACGCCGGACTGGGCGCGGGACCCCGAGTTGAATGACAGCGTGGCACGCAGCCGCCGCGGACCCGAGATCAACGGATACATTCGAGCCTGGGCGCGCACGCGCAAAGTGGACGACGTGGTGCGAGACGGACAGGCGCTGTCCGTGCGGTTCAGGCATGTTGCCCATGCTGGTGTCTCCGTTCCATTTCGACGGCGGGCCATTATCGCTACACGGAAAGGTCCCTGCATGAAGCCGCTCGCCGGGATCCGGATCGCCGACTTCACGGTACATAATGCCGGCCCCTTTTGCACCAATCTGCTGAGCCAGCTCGGTGCAGAAGTCGTCAAGGTGGAAAGCGCGATGCGGCCCGATGCGTTCCGCAAGCCGCATCCTGTCTACGGCCGCGAAGGACCAGCAACCTTTGATCAGGTCGCTTCGACGAAACTGTCGATCCGCATCAACCTCAAGAAGCCTGATGGCGTCGCTCTTGCCCAACGGCTGGTCGCCATATCGGACATCGCGGCGGAAAGCTTCAGGGCAGGGGTGCTGGCCCGTCTCGGCATCAGTTACGAAGCGCTTCGCGCGGTCAAGCAGGACATCATTCTCCTATCTGTCTCGTCCTGTGGCCAACAGGGTCCCGACGCCCATTTCGCGGGTTACGCGCCTCTGTTCGGTGCCTGGGGAGGCCTGTCCGATCTCACCGGCTTTGCCGATGGCCCGCCGGTAGAGATGCGCCATGTGATGGACCACACCGTTGGCATGCACTCGGCCGTCGCAGTGATGGCGGCGCTGCACCGGCGCCGGGCGACGGGCGAGGGTAGTCACGTCGACGTGGCCGCCCGCGAGGTCGCTTCGGCCCTGTGCGGTGAGGCCCTGCTGCTCGCCGCAGCCGGCGGCAATCCAGCGCGCATGGGTAACCATGTCGAAGGGCTTGGGCCACACGGAGTCTATCCTGCGCTTGGCGAGGATCGATGGATATCCATCGCGGTACGATCAGATGCCGAGCGCGCTGCGCTGGCGGCGCTGGTTGGCAGCCTCTCCGACACGGCAATATCCGCTTGGACCTGTGTGCGGGAGCCCAACGCGGCAGCCGCCGAACTACAGGCGGTCGGCGTCGCTGCTCATGCAAGTTGGACTACGCCCGAAATCGCTGCCGATCCGCACCTGCGAGCCCGCGGCACGATCGTGGAGGTCAGCGAACCTGATGGCAAGCAGCGTGCCGCCGTGGCTGCGCCGATGCGCCTTTCAGGCGCACCCGAGATCGGCATCCACCGCGGAACCCCGCAACTGGGCGAGGACGAGGATTACGTGTTTGGAGAGCTGCTTGGCCTGACCCGGGCAGAGCGAAACCAACTGGAAGAGGCCGAGATCATACATTGACCGGCGAGGCGGAGAGGTTCCAATGAGCGACCTGACGATCGGATTTATCGGCCTCGGTGCGATGGGCGCCGGAATGTGCGCAAACGCCGTTCGCAAGCACGCTGCCGCTGTACACGTATTCGATCTCGATGCTGGTGCAATGGCCGTGCAGATCGCCAATGGCGCGGTTGCGGCGACCGATGTGGCGACCTTGGCCGCCTCTGCACAAGTCATCTTCCTCTCTCTGCCCGGTGGCAAGCAGGTCCGTGCGGTGTGTGGCGTCATCGCGGATTATGCCGCGCCTGGCACGACTGTAATCGACTTATCCACCACCAGCGTTGCTGATGCACGCGACGTTGCAAGCATGTTCGCCGCAAGGAGCATGGCTTTTGCCGATGCCCCGGTGGCGCGGGCGCGGCAAGCGGCAGTAGACGGTACGCTGTCGATCATGGTTGGCGCCTCGCAAGAGGTGTTCGACCGGATAAGGCCATTTCTGCAGTACTTAGGCAGCGACATCACCCATTGCGGCGAGGTGGGCTGCGGGCAGGTGGTCAAGCTGATCAATAACACTCTGCTCTTCGAGCAGGTCGCGGCGATCGCCGAGATGATGGTGGTTGCCGAACGGGCGGGAGTGACCGGCGAAAAACTGGTCGAAGCCGTAGGGCTTGGTTCCGGCAATTCCTTCGCTCTCCAGAATCATGCGAAGAACGCCTTGATCCCACGTCATTTTCCTGAACGTGCGTTCCCGAGCGACTATGCCATAAAGGATCTGGCATACACGATCGAGCTCGCCGAACAGATGGATGTCGAACCTCGGATGGCACGGCTTGCCAATCAATATTACCAGTCCGCTGTCGACCGCGGTATCGGCGCCAAGTATTTTCCCGCCATCATCGAGTTGGTGGAGGGAAAAGCATGAAGAAGCTCAGCCTGTCCTATCGCATCGTGGCCGAAGGCCTGATGTTCCCTGAAGGACCGATCGCGATGCCCGATGGTTCGGTGCTGGTGGTAGAGATCAAGGGCGGCCGGCTGATCCGCGTGCACCCCAATGGGGCAAAGGACGTGGTTGCCGTGCTTGGTGGCGGACCAAACGGTGCGGCTATCGGTCCTGATGGTGCTTGCTACGTCTGTCAGAACGGCGGCTTTCACTGGCTTAGTGAGGACATCTTCGGCGTGAGGGACTACATGCGCCCTCACGGCCGAGCGCATGATTATACCGGCGGATCGATACAGCGCGTCGATCTTGTCACTGGCGAGGTGACAACGCTCTACACCCACTGCGACGGCAAGGCGATCAACGGTCCCAACGACCTGGTCTTCGATGCCAGCGGCGACATGTGGTTCACCGATCATGGCAAAACCTATGATGGAGTCATGGACCAGGGCGTCATCTACCATGCAGCCATCGACGGATCATGGATCAGGCCGGCGGTGTTCCCGATGCTCACGCCCAACGGGATTGGCCTGTCACCCGACGAAAGCATCCTCTATGCCACCGAGACCGAAACCGGGCGCCTATGGGAATGGCCAATTACAGGACGCGGAGAAGTGGCGAAGCGCGCCTGGCCGTCACCCAACGGCGGCGCGATGATCGGTCAGGCGACGGGCTTCCAACGCTTTGATTCCATGGCGGTCGAGGCGTGCGGAAACATTGCCGTGGGAACTCTGGTGACTGGCGGAATTACCGTCTTCTCCCCCACGGGCGAGAAACTGGAGTATTGGCAGGGACCTGAACCTTACTGCACCAATATCGCCTTCGGCGGACCCGACATGAAGACAGCCTACATCACCGTGTCCGGGCACGGCTTGTTGATCGCGGCGGATTGGCCGCGGCCCGGCCTGCCGCTTCTGCATCAGCGCAGTTGAGCCACTTCGTCGCGACCGCCGCATAGGCAACCGCGTCGCCTCATCTGCAAATCCGAAGGGAAAATGACATGAGCGAATATGCTGACTGGATCGGCCGCAGTCAAACTGTAGTCGATACGCTGGAACCAGCGCGCAGCAATGCGCTGGACCTCGCCCTGGGCGGGGAAGGGATGCTGCAGGCTGGCGATGCCATGCCACTTCTGCATCACTGGCTCTATTTCTGGGACGTGAAACCCCCGCATGGACTTGGCAGCGATGGGCACCCTGCGAAGGGCGGGTTCCTCCCACCGGTCCCGTTGCCCCGCCGGATGTGGGCTGGCGGGCGTTTGCGTTTTCATGAACCGCTCGAACTTGGGGCGAGCGTAACCAAGACGTCGACGATCACGGCTGTGAATGAAAAGACAGGCAAGAGCGGAACTCTGATGTTCGTGACTGTTCGGCACGAACTGAGCGCAGGCCAAAACGTCGCCGTGAGCGAGGAGCAGGACCTCGTCTATCGCGAGCCCGCCGCGGGTAAGTTGCCCTACCCGGTGGCTTCGGCCGGGCCCGAGGCGACGTGGCGCGCTGCGGTTGATCCCGATGCCGTGCTGCTGTTCCGGTACTCGGCTCTGACCATGAACGGACACCGCATTCATTACGATCGCCCTTACGCCGTTGATGATGAATCTTACCCCGCGCTTGTGGTGCATGGCCCGCTGCAAGCCACCTTGCTTATGCGGATGGCGACACGACACCTTAGCCTCCCCGTGTCCGGGTTCGAGTTTCGCGGTCAGCAGCCGGCCTTCGATGGCTGCACTTTGCACGTATGCGGCGAGCCGACAGACACGGGCGCAGAGCTTTGGACCAGTCAGGGTGGCGCCAGGAACATGGTGGCGACCGTCCTGACGAGCGCCGCACGGCTGACGGGCTGATCCTTGATCTCGAAGATGCTGTTGCCCACGCCGACAAGGCCACGGCGCGCGGGCACGTCGTCGACTTTCTGGCCAGCCGGCCAAAGGTTGCCCAGGCGCTTGTCGTCCGCATAAATCCCCTCGATCAGGTGCACGGGCTGGACGACCTCGCGGTGCTTGCACGACTGGAGCACGGCCCCGATTTTATCCTGGTGCCAAAGGTCGAGGAGGCCGGGCAGATTGCGGCGGTGGGACGGCTGCTACGCAACTCGGGCAGCAAGGCTCGAACAGGGGCACTGATTGAATCCGCGCGCGGTGTGGGCGAGGCGATGGCGATTGCAAGGTCCGACGATTCCCTTGCCTTCTTGATGTTCGGCGCAGCCGACTATGCCTCCGATCTTGGTCAGCAGGTTGGGAGTTTCAGGCCGGACCATGCCCGTGCGACCTTGGTAAACGCCGCCGCTGCAGGCGGGGTCGTGGCCATCGATTCCCCCTTCTTCGCGATCGACCGGCCAGATGACCTGCAGGCTGATTGTACAGTCGGACGGGCGATGGGCTTCCACGGCAAAGCGGCGATCCACCCGTCGCAAGTCGATGCCATCCGCGAGACGTACGAACCAAGCGATGCAGAGCGAGACCAGGCCCGTCGAATTCTCGACGCAGCCCCCAACGGGGTGGGTGTGCTCGATGGCAAGATGATCGACATTGCGATGGTACGGTGGGCACGGCGACTTGCCTGACGGAATCTTCGGTGAATCGGTACGTTAGAGGATACCGGCATGACACAGACCTACCAACTCTACATCGACGGCCGCTGGCGCTCAGGTTCGACCGGTGAGACGATCCCGGCGATCAATCCCTACAATCAGGAGGTCCACGGTCTCCTGGCAGTGGCGTCCGCAGACGACGTTGCCGAGGCAGTCGCGGCGGCCCAGCGCGCCTTCCGCACCGTATGGAACAAGACCTCGCCCGGAGAACGCGCACGTCTGCTCAACAAGGTCGCGGATCTGATCGATGTTCATGCCGACCGGCTGGCGGTGCTTGAAACGACCGACAACGGAAAGGTCATCCGCGAGACCCACAATCAGATGGGCTATTCGGCGAGGATATTCCGCTACTATGCGGCCTGGGCTGACAAGTTGCACGGTGATGTGATCCCGATCGACCAGCAAGACACGAGCGCGCTGTCGATCCGTGTGCCCTACGGCGTCGTCGCCTGCGTCACGGCATGGAATTCACCGGTCGCGATCTTGACCAACACTCTCCCGGCTGCCCTTGCTGCTGGCAACTGCGTGATCCTCAAGCCCAGCGAGCATGCTTCCACCACGACCTTGGAGATCGCCAGGCTTTGCGAGGAGGCCGG
>JAPLPG010000219.1 GCA_026400375.1 Novosphingobium sp.
ATGCGCGGGGTCATCGCCCGCCCGGGCATGACCCAGCCCTGGGCGGCAAGCCGGTCCAGCCCGGGATCGTTCGGAAGGGGGTTTTCGCAGGCGCAGAATACCGCGAAGTCATCGGAATAATCGCACGTGCCGATGCATTCCAGCGCTGACGGATCAAGCGCGCTGGCGGTAACGGCAAGATCGATCCGCCGCCTGGTGAGCGCATCGCCCAGTTCGCCGTCCACCGCCTCGATCGCCTCGGCGGTCAACTGCGGGAAATCGTGGAAAAGGCGGCCGAGCGATTGCGCCACCAGCGTGCGCATCACCGCGGCAACGGCGCCGATCCGCACCGTGCCCCGGCGCAGGCCGCGCAGGGCATCGAGTTCGGCGCGGGCGGCAAGCATTTCGGACTGGAGCAGGCGTGCGTGCGGCAGCAGGGTCTCGCCCGCCGCGGTCAGCGTCATGCCCTTGCTCTGCCGTTCGAACAATGGATGGCCGAGGCCCTGTTCCATCCGCTGGATCACGCGGCTAAGCGAAGGCTGGGTGAGATGCACCAGCATGGCAGCGCGGCCAAGGCTGCCGGTTTCGGCAACGGCCAGAAAGGCGCGCAACTGGCGTTCATCAAGATCCATGCAACATCTGTATGGCTTTGCGCCGAATATGCAATTGCATCCAATGCGCCGGGGCAACAGACTGAGGGCCATAGACGCCGCAATCGGCGCATGTCCGGGAGACCTTATGCCGACCGTCCGCCACGCCACCGTTGCGCTGTTGCGCGACCTGGGCATGACCACGATCTTCGGCAATCCGGGATCGACCGAACTGCCGATGTTCCGCGATTTCCCGGACGATTTCCGCTATGTCATGGGCTTGCAGGAATCGGTCGTGCTGGGCATGGCCGATGGCTTTGCCCAAGGCGCGCGCAACGCCGCGCTGGTCAACCTGCACAGCTCTGCCGGCACGGGCCACGCGCTGGGCAACCTGTTTACCGCGTGGAAGAACCAGACGCCGCTGGTGGTGACTGCCGGGCAGCAGGCGCGTTCGATCCTGCCTTATGAGCCGTTCCTGTTTGCCGAACGGCCCACCGAATTTCCCCGGCCTTTCGTGAAGTGGGCGTGCGAACCGGCCCGCGCGCAGGACGTGCCTGCGGCGATCGAGCGGGCATATCACGTGGCGATGGAGCCGCCCTGCGGCCCGACCTTCGTTTCGATCCCGATCGACGATTGGGACCAGCCCTGCGATCCGCATCCGGCGCGGCGCATCCATGCGCGGCGCGTGCCGGAACGCAGCGCTATCGAAGAATGCGGCGCGGCGCTGGCCAGGGCGCGGGCGCCCGCCATCGTGGTGGGTGCGGGCGTGGCGCGCGATGGCGCGTGGGACGCGGTGATTGCGCTGGCCGAGCGGCACAGGGCAGCGGTGTGGGTTGCGCCAATGTCTGCGCGGGGCAGCTTTCCCGAAGACCACCCGCTGTTTGCCGGGTTCCTGACGGCCGGGCGCGAGGCGATCGTCAGCGCGCTGAGCCCCCACGATTTCGTGCTGGCGCTGGGCGGGCCGATGAACCTCTACCACGTGGAGGGCGCAGGACCGCACATGCCGGAAGGTGCCGAGGTCTGGCTGATCGGCGACAATCACGTCCACGCGGCGTGGGCGCCGGCGGGCACGGCCATCGTCGCCAATTGCGATGCGGCGCTGGCAATGTTGCTGGAAGGCGCAGGGCCAGCGGTGGAGCGCGAGGCGCCTGCCCCGTGTGCCCGCCCGGCGCGGCTGGACGGCAGCGCGATGACCGACGCCTTCGTGCTGCAGCAGATTGCCGCGATGCGCCCGCACGGCGCAATCATCGTTGAAGAAGCGCCATCGAGCCGGGGCGCGATGCACGATCAGCTGCCGATCATCGGGCGCGACACGTTCTATACCACGGCCAGTGGCGGGCTGGGGCACGGGCTGCCCGCCGCCGTGGGCATGGCGCTGGCGCGGCGCGACGACAAGGTGGTGGCGGTGCTGGGCGATGGGTCGGCGATGTATGCCATTCAGGGCCTGCACGCTGCCGCCCAACTGGGGCTGCCGGTCAGCTTCGTGATCCTGAAGAACGGCCGGTATGAAGCGCTGCACAGCTTTGGCCGGCACTTTAGCATGCAGAGCCTTGTCGGCACGCAGTTTCCCGAACTCGATTTCTGCGCACTGGCGACAGGGCATGGCGTGGTGGCGCGCCGCGCCGAGGATGCCGCCACGCTGGACGCCGCGCTGCAATGGTCGTTTGCGGCGGACGGGCCGACTCTGGTGGAGGCTGTGGTGGCATGACGATCGACACGTCCGCCTTTGTCGACGACCGGCCCGATGAAGGCATTTTCCGCGTCAATCGTGCGATCTTTACCGACGAGCAGGTGTTCGAGGCGGAGATGGCGCGGATCTTCGAGGGCGGCTGGGTGTTCCTCGGGCTCGAGGCGCAGGCCCCTGCCCCCCACGATTTCTTCACCACGTTTGCCGGGCGCGTGCCGATCATGGTGCAGCGCGATGGCGAGGGCACCTTGCGCGCCTTCGTCAATTCCTGCCCGCACAAGGGCGCGCGGCTGGCGCAAGTGCAGGCGGGCAATGCACGGCTGCACGTGTGCCCCTATCACAGCTGGAGCTTTGACAGCGCGGGGCGCAGCAAGGCGGTGAAGTGGCAGAAGGCCGGATGCTACAGCGCCGCGTTTGACCAGCAGGACCATGGGCTGGCCGCGCTGCCGCGGTTCGAGAACCATCGCGGGTTCCTGTTCGGCAGCCTGTCGGCCGATGTGCCGCCGCTGGGCGAGTATCTGGGCGAGGCAGCCAAGCTGCTCGATCTGGTTGCAGACCAGAGCGAGGAAGGCCTCGAACTGGTGCCGGGCCAGGTCACCTTCACCTACGAAGCGAACTGGAAGCTCCAGCTCGAGAACTGCTCCG
>JAPLPG010000058.1 GCA_026400375.1 Novosphingobium sp.
GCCAACGTTGCGGGATCATGGCCTCGCCCGTGACCGGATGCTACATGTGGAAGGCGTTGACCTTGTGCGTCGGACAGAGCCAGTGACCTTCAAGCAGTTCGTCGGGCCCGGTGGGATCGGTCGGGTAGGTGACCTTGGGGAACGGCACGTATTCGGCCGGCGTGTTGGCCCAGCCGGTCTCGAAATCGGCGTGCCAGATCGGCATGTAGTTCAGGATGTGCATCCGCCAGACGCCGTCCACCTTCTTGTAGGTGTTTTCATAGATGCCGCCTTCCCACCACTGGCGCGCCTTGAGGTGCGGGGCATCGCCTTCGTAGTCCTTGTGCCGTCCGGCCTGCATCATCGAACGGGCGCGGCCAAGCGCGGTGACGCCATCGGGCTGGATGTTGATGATGTCCTGCATCTGCGGATGATCGAGCAGGAAGCCGTCGATTGGGCCGTTGTTGCCATAAGTGAAGCGCTTCTGGAAGCGTTCGACGTAGAGGCGGCGGACGCCTTCCTTGCCCTTCCAGACGCCGCCGAAGAAGCGCACTTCGCCGTCGTCGGTGAACAGGTCCACCGTCTCGTTATACATGCACTTGTCGATCAGATAACCGTAGAGGTGCTGCAGCTTGCGGATGTCCAGCTCGTCCTCGCGGACGGTCAGGCGCTGTTCAAGGTCGTTCAGACGCGCTTCAAGCGCGGCAATCTGGTTATCGTCGGACACGTCCATCTCCCATATTTAGTTTGTGTTACTAACAATTTGCGTGATGAAGACGCGCCTGTCAACGGTGAAGCGTCAACGTCCAAGCGCTTCAAGTCGTTCGACTTCCTCGCGATAGGGCTTGATCGCGCGGAACATCAGGAAGGTGGCGAGCGGCATCAGCACACCGGCCGTGATCAGCAGCGCCTTCCACAGTTGCGCCGGATCGCCGATCACCACGTCCTGCACCTTGCCCACCACATAGCTGCCCATCGCGCCGAAGAAGGTGAACATGAACAGGTAGAACGCCGTCACCTGCCCGCGCATGTCATTGGGCGCCACGCGCTGCACGGCCGCGTTCTGCGGAACGGCGCCTGCGATCCCGAACATGCCGGAGAAGCCGAACAGGATCAGCGATCCCCAGGCCGTGGGCATGAGGATCGCGGCAATGGTGCAGACGGTAACGCCGGCCGCACAACAGGTGGCGGCGCGCACGTTGGCATCCTTGTGCCGCTTCGCCAGCCATTCGACGAAGATGCCGCCCAGCAACAGTCCTGAAAGGGATGCGACAAGGATGGTGCCCCCCAGGGCCGCGCCGATCTGTCCTTCGTTCCAGCCAAAGGTCCGGATCATGAACGGAACGCGCCAGAATTGCAGGCCGAAGGTTTCCACGGCGCTGAGCGCCAGCGCGCCGAACAGCGGATAATAGACGCGAGGCTTGGCGTTGATGGCACGGAAGGCATCGAGGCCCATGAACGTGGCAACGCTGCGCCAGAAGCCGCCGCCCGTAGCCACGGGAGGAGCATCAGCCGCAGGTGCGAGGCGAGGCGGCTCCTGCACCGTCAGGAACAGCAGCGCCACCAGCAGCGATGGCAGGCCCATGAAGATCAGGATCCACTGCCAGCCAAGGATGGTCAGCGGCCCGAGTTGCGACGCGCCCCAGCCAGCCGTTGCCATGACCAGCATGCCGCCGATCATCGGGCCCAGCGTGGTGCCGCCGATGAAACCGAACTGCAGCAGGGCAAAGGCGCGCGTCAGCTTCTTGGGCGGAAAGGCATCGGCCAGCAGCGAATAGGACGATGGCGCGTGGGCCGATCCCCCTGCCGCAAGGAACACGCGGCTGCCCACGAACTGCCCGAAGCTTTGCGCCAGTCCGCCTGCCGAAATGATGACCCCGACCAGCGCGGTGCCCCCGGCCAGCACGTACTTGCGCGGATAGATGTCTGCCAATCGTGCCAGCGGTATGCCAACGAAGAAGTAGCAGATGATGCTGGCCGGCCCGGCTAGGAAGCCAAGCTGCGAATCGGACAACCCGAAATCGCGCTTGATCCGTTCGGCCAGCATCCCGAAAGTGATCGCATCGAAAAAGGTCAGGAAGGTGGCCAGCACGATCACGAACAGCGCCCAATAGGCCGATCGGCTCGACGGCCATTGCCGTTCGGGCAATACATTTGCTTCGGGATTTGCCCGAGCTTCGGCCCCGGGATCCATGGGCGCGACGACACCTGCCATGACTTTTCCTCTCTTGCCGCACCTGCCCGTTAACGGACTTTTCGCAGCATCGATATTGTTAGTCTTGCATACAATTCCCGGCTGGTGAATACCTAAGTCGAAAAATGATTCCCGACACCGGTATCGGCATGTTGGGCAAACATCCGAGGAGAGGCCAATGCAAAATCTGCCGGGCAAGACGGCGTTCGTAACGGGCGGGGCCAGCGGCATCGGTCTTGGCATTGCCAAGGCCCTGCTGGGCGCGGGCATGAACGTGACCATCGCTGATATCCGCCAGGACCATCTCGATTCGGCGGTGGAGGAACTGGCCGGCGGGGACCGCGTCCTGGCGGTAAAGCTGGACGTGACCAACCGCGCGCAATTCGCCGAGGTGGCCGATGCCGTGGAAGCCCGCTTCGGCAAGGTCCACATTCTCGTCAACAACGCAGGCGTCGCGGTCGTCGGGCCGACCGAACTGGCCACTTACGCCGACTGGGATTGGGTCATGGGTGTCAACGTGGGTGGCACGATCAACGGCATCGTCACCATGCTGCCGCGCATTCTGGCGCACGGTGAAGGCGGGCACATCGTCTGCACGGCATCGATGAGCGCGCTGGTGCCGGTTGGCATGACCACCATCTATTCATCGGGCAAGGCCGCCGTCACCTCGATGATGGAATGCATGCGGCCGGAACTGGAATCGCGCGGCGTGATCTGCAGCGCCTTCTGCCCTGGCGCAGTGCAGTCAAACATCGCCGATGCAGCCAAGACCCGGCCTGCCGACCTTGCCGAGACCGGCTATGCCGAAGCCGACAAGCGCCGCGCATCAGGCGGCAATTTCATGCACTTGTACCAGACCAAGGAGCAAGTGGGCGAGCGTGTGCTGGAAGGCATCCTGAACGACGAGCTCTACATCCTCACGCATGCCGAATTCCTGACCGGCGTGGAGGAACGCGGACTGGCAACGACCGCGGCGGTGCAGACTCACCTGCCCGAAAACCCGGAGTACAAGGAAACCTTCGCCATGCTGTTCCGCAACCCTGCGATCACCGCGGAGATTGCGCGGCAAGGTAGCCTGAAGGAAGCACGCAAGGGCTGAGCCTGACAAAATACAGACACCCCCTCAAAACCCGACGTGCCCCCCGCGAAGGCGGGGGCCTCGGTGTTGTTCCCGAAGGGATGTTGCAAACGCCTGTGGTTAGGCAACGGCAGCTTAAAGGGCCTGAGGCCCCCGCCTTCGCGGGGGCACACGGCGAGTGACGGCAACGCCGCTCAAGCGACGTCGCGCAGCGCCTCGACGAACTGGTCGATGTTGCCGGTGGTCAGCCCAGCAATGTTGATGCGGCCCGAGCCCGCCATGTAAACGCCATGCTTTTCGCGGATCGCGAGAATCTGCTCGGCCTTCAGCGGCAGCATGGAAAACAGGCCGTTCTGCACGCCCAGCGGCGCCATGCTGATCGGCCCCACCTGCTGCGCCGCCGCAAGGCGATCACGCACCCAGCGCATGCGATCGCGCATGTCGTCGAGTTCGGCCAACCACATCGCGGTCAGCGCTTCGTCGGCCAGGATCAGACGCACGGCAGCCGCGCCATGATCGGGTGGCATAGACCACGAAGCACGGGCGATGGTGGCGCCATTGGCCATCGCGTTGGCCAGCGCGGTCGCATCGGAAGTCACGGCATAGAACGCCCCGACCCGGTCACGATAGAGCCCGAAATTCTTGTCGCAAGAATAGGCCACCAGTGCCTCTGGCACCGCCGACAGGACCTTGCGCAGGCCATAGGCATCGGCTTCCATGCCGGCACCAAGCCCCTGGTACGCAAGATCCATCAGCGGCAGCACCTGGCGCTCGGCCAGCAGCGGCGCGATCTCGTCCCACTGCGCCGGCATATAATCGA
>JAPLPG010000198.1 GCA_026400375.1 Novosphingobium sp.
GAGCACGGCGAAGCTGCCATGCCGCTTTCCGGATCGAGCCATCGTTCTGCTCATGGCGGGGAGTGGGTGGCGAGCGGACATCCCCGCCTCCAAACCAACCGCCGCACCGTGCATGACACGGGGTCAGGCTTTGTTTGGCGGGGCATTAAGAAGTGAAGCCAAGCCCCGGATCACGTCCGGGGCGACGATAAACGGTGGGTGTCGGGCTTTGGGGGTGCAATCCGCCAGGAAGTGGTGATCAGCAATGGCGCCGCTCTGAGAACGTCCACTTCGGGCAAAAATTTGTTGTCGCTGCCCAGCAGGTTTCGAGATCGCGGTGGGTGCCCGCCTGTGGCGTCGAAGGGGTGGGTTTACGACGGTTGGCCTTCAAGGCCCCTCTTTCCACTTGCCGGCTTCCTGCCGCCAATAGTGGCGTTCGACGCTTTCGCGTGTGCCGAGCATGCGCCAGCAGGTGCGGGCGTCGTCGATGCGGGCCGGGGGGAACAGGAGGAAGACCCGTTCGAAATCGCCTTCGCGCCAGATGCCATCGGCCAGCGCGAGGTATCTTGCGCCATTGGCGGGGTCTGGTTCGGCGGAAATCAGGATGGGCTGGCGCGCGGCGTGGGGCTGATCGGCGTGGCCATGGGCGAGGAAGGTATCGGGCAGGCGCGTCCACAGCGCTTCGCCGATGCGCCTGCGCTGTGCCGCGTCTTCGGAGGTGACGAGCAGGCGCTGGCTGGTGCCAAGCGTGTTGCGCGCGATCAGCGGCAGGACGTGTTCGGCCGGATCGTTGGTGAGCTGGTAGAAATCGACGCGCATCAGCTCCCTTCCCCTTTCGCCTTGCCCTTCCCGCTGCGGCAGCGGTCGGAACAGAACTTCACGTTGTCCCAGTCGCGTTCCCACTTCTTGCGCCAGGTGAAGGGCAGGCCGCAGGCGGCGCAAGTCTTGGTGGGCAGATCGGACTTGCGCCGCATTTTGGGCATCAGCAACAGGCCCCCTTGGACTTCGTCATTGCGAGGAGGCGGAGCCGACGAAGCAATCCAGAGTCATGGGCAGACCGCTCTGGATTGCTTCTCCCTGCTGCGCAGGGCTCGCAATGACGAAAGGGAGAGTCATCAGGCTTCCAGCACGTCGCGGACGTATTGGTCGAGGAGGCGGACGCCGAAGCCGGTGGCGCCCTTGTCCCAGGTCTGGCCGGGCTTGTCGGCCCAGACCATGCCGGCGATGTCGAGATGCGCCCAGGCCACGCTCTTGTCGATATAGCGCTGCAGGAACTGCGCGGCGGTGATCGAGCCGCCATAGCGGGGGCCGACGTTCTTCATGTCGGCAATCGGGCTGTCGATCAACTTGTCGTAGGCCGCGCCGAGGGGGAAGCGCCACAGCTTGTCGCCGCAGGCCTTGCCCGCTGCATCGAGCTTTGCCGCAAGGGCATCGTTGTTGGTGAACATGCCGCCATATTCGTTGCCCAGCGAGATGATGATCGCGCCGGTGAGCGTGGCCAGATCGATGATGGTGCGCGGCGCATATTCCTTCTGCACCCAGGTGAGCGCATCGCACAGCACGAGGCGGCCTTCGGCGTCGGTGTTGATCACCTCCACCGTCTGGCCCGACATCGAGGTGACCACATCGCCGGGGCGCTGGGCGTTGCCATCGGGCATGTTCTCGACCAGGCCGCAGACGCCGATCACATCGGCCCTGGCCTTGCGCAGCGCCAGCGCCAGCATGGTGCCGGCCACGGCCCCTGCCCCGCCCATGTCCCACTTCATGTCTTCCATGCCGGCAGCAGGCTTGATCGAGATGCCGCCGGTATCGAACGTCACGCCCTTGCCGACAAACGCGGTGGGCTTGTCGGCCTCGGCACCTTTCCAGCGCATGGCCAGCAGCCGCGGTTCGCGAACCGAGCCTTGGGCCACGCCGAGCAGCGCGCCCATGCCAAGTTCGGTCATTTCCTTGAGGCCGATCACGAGAATTTCGACCCCGGTGCCTGCGAGGCGCGCCTTGCAGCGTTCGACGAAGCTTTCGGGATAGATCACGTTGGCCGGTTCGGCGACGAGTTCGCGGGTGAATTCGATGCCCTGGGCCAGCGCCGATTCGCTTTCCCAGGCAGCAGCGGTGCCTTCGGGCGCGGCGACGGCGATCACTTCGGTGAGCGAGGGCTTCTGCTCGTCGGTCAGCCTGGTGCGATAGACATCGTGCCGCCAGCCGCGCAGGCGCGCGCCGAACAGGACCGAGGCCGCCTCTGCCCCGGTGAGGCCGGAGCCGGTGAAATCGATGGCGAGCGCGGATTCGCCCGAGGTGAGGTACTTGGCAGTGAGGGCGGCGCCGGCCTTTTCGAGGTTGGCGGAGCGATCGCTGCCGGCGTCGGCCTTGCCGGTTCCGGCGAGCGCGAGGCGCTTTACGCCGCCGTCCGCGGCGACGAAGGCTTCGTGCGTCTGCCCGGCCTTGCCGGTGAAGCGTGCGGCGGCGGCGCCTTCGCGCACCACCGCATCGAGATCGGCCGGCAGCGCATCCTGCGCGATCAGGCGCGCGACAAGGCGGGGCTGCGGGGCATCGGCGGTGCGGAAAACGACCTTCATCGGGAACTCCTGTGGGTAATCGTGCAACGCTTCGACGCAACCTTGCAAGAAGCGGAAAATGTGGAATTGCAGTTAGGGTGCACTGGTGCGATAGGCAAGCGCATGCAACCTGCCCGGCGGCCGCAGCCGCAAGCCCCTTATCGACGCTTGCGTCCTGCGCACATGACTGCCGTCTCGCTTGCGGCGATACTGATGTTGTCAGCTTGCCCGGCGCTGGCGCAAGAGGCCCCGATGGCCCCTGCCCCCGGCGACGAGGCTTCGGCCGATGACGTGGTGCGGTTCGAAGCGGACAAGGTTCGCTATGACAGCAAGGGCGAGAAGGTCTTTGCCGATGGCAACGTGGTGCTTCGCCATGAAACGCAGACGGTGCGCGCCGACAATGTGACGTGGGACCGCACCACCGGGCAGATCCTGGCCAAGGGCAATATCCGCTTCGTCGATGATGATGGCAACATCGTCTATACCGACCAGGTCGAGCTGACCGACGAGTTCAAGGCAGGCGCGATCGAGGACCTGCTGGTGGTGCTGCGCACGGGCGGGCGGCTGGCGGCGGAAAGCGGGACGCGCGACGAATTCGGCAACATGACGCTGGAACGCGCGGTCTATTCGGGCTGCGCGGTGGAAGACGACAAGGGCTGCCCGCGAAAGCCGAGCTGGGAAGTGACGGCGGCGCGGGTCTATTTCGACGCGAGGGAAAAGCGCGTGAAGTATCGCGGCGCGACGCTGCGCATGTTCGGCATTCCGGTGCTGCCGCTGCCGGGGCTTGGTCATACGTCGGATTTTCGCGCCGAAACGGGCCTGCTGATCCCCGATTTCCGGCTGGGCGCGGCCAATGGCGCTGAAATCAGCGAGACGTGGTACTGGCGCATTGCCGACAACCGCGACCTGGCGCTGACCGGCACGTTCTATACCGGATCGCTGCCGATGGTTTCGGCCAAGTACCGGCACCTGACCAATCTGGGCGCGTTCCAGATCACCGGCCACGCCACGCGATCGGGCCGCATCCCGCTGGGCGCGCCGATCAACACCACCCCGGTGGGCCAGCAGCGCTTTCGCGGCTATATCGAAGCCAATGGCAAGGCGCAGTTTTCACCCGAATGGAGCCTGACCGGATACGGCCGCCTGGCATCGGACCGCACGTTCCTGCGCCGCTACGACATCAGCCGCGATGACCGGCTGCGGTCTTCGCTGAACCTCGAGAGGATCGACGACGACAGCTACTTCTCGCTGGCCGGATGGGTGACGCAGACGGTGCGGGTGAACGATCCGCAAGGCATGGTGCCGCTGGCGCTGCCGGTGGTCGACTATCGCCGCCGCATGACCTTCGGCAGCGCGCCGGGGCGGCTGGAACTGCAGGCCAACAGCCTGGCGATCGTGCGCACGGCCGGGCAGGACAGCCAGCGCGCCTTTGCCAAGGCGCAGTACGATCTGCGCACGATCACCGGCATGGGGCAGGAAGTGACGCTGACCGGGCTGGTGCGCGGCGATGTGTATCACAGCGCGGAAAACGAACTGACCACGAACGCCGTCTATCGCGGCCTTCCCGGTTGGCAGACGCGCGGCATTGCAACCGCGGCGATCGACGTGAAATGGCCGTTCGTGGGCGAATTCTTCGGTGGCAGCCAGGTGCTGACCCCGCGCGTGCAGGTGGTGGCAACGCCGGGCGTGCGCAATTTCGAGATCCCCAACGAGGATTCGCGCTCGGTCGATCTGGAAGACACCAACCTGTTTTCGCTCAACCGCTTTCCGGGGTACGACCGGATCGAGGACGGGGTGCGCGTGGCCTATGGCTTTGACTGGACGTTCCAGCGGCCGGGGCTGAAAGTGATGACCACGGTGGGGCAAAGCTATCGCCTCTCCAACCAGAACGCGCTCCTGCCCGATGGCACCGGGCTGACCAACCGCGCATCGGACTATGTCGGCCGCACGGTGGTGCGCTTTGACGATATCATCAAGTTCACCCACCGGTTCCGCCTGGACAAGGACAGCTTTGCGCTGCGCCGCAACGAGTTCGACGCGACGATCGGCAACCATCGGCGCTATATCGAAGCCGGATACCTCAAGCTCAATCGCAATATCGCCAGCACGTTTGAGGATCTGCAGGACCGCGAGGAACTGCGCTTTGCCGCGCGCACGCCGATCACCAGGAACTTTTCGGTGTTCGGATCGACCATCGTCAACCTGACCAACCGCGATGAAGACCCGACCATGAGCTCTGACGGCTACCAGATGCTGCGGCACCGGCTGGGCGTGGCGTGGACCGACGATTGCCTTGACCTGTCGTTCACCTGGCGGCGCGATTATGTGAACATCGGCGATGCCGTGCGCGGCAACTCGTTCCAGATTTCGCTCTCGCTCAAGAACCTTGGCGTGAAATAAGGGGTGAACTCTTGCCCTTTTGCGTGTGATGCGTCACTCAGCCTGCGTTAAGCCGTGCCGCACCACAAGGCCGGTAGTGCCAGAGGCTGCCGAAAGCGCGCCCGTTCGACAGGACCAACTTCACGCATGATGTCCAAGCTGACCATTTCCCGCACGGCGCTGAAGCGCGCGATCGGAACTTCGACGATGTCTGCCGCCGCGCTGACGCTGTGCGCATCGCCGGTGCTGGCGCAGGGCGCCAATGCGCCGCTCAACATTCCGGCAAACCCGACGATGTTCGGCAAGAACGACCCGAACGTGCGCCGCGCGACCGCGATCATCAACGGCGAAATCGTGACCGGCACCGATGTCGAACACCGGCTGGCGCTGATCATGTCGGCCAATGGCAACAAGATCGACGCCGAGGAAAAGGAACGCCTGCGCATGCAGGTGCTGCGCAACCTGATCGACGAGACGCTGCAGATCCAGGAGGCCAAGGCCTCCGACGTGCCGGCCGACGATGCGCAAGTGGAAGCCACGTATGAGCGCGTGGCCACGCAGAACTTCGGCCAGTCGCCCGAGGCGATGGCCAAGTATCTCGAGCGGGTGGGATCCTCGCCAGCCTCACTGAAGCGCCAGATCCGCGGCGAAATCGCCTGGCAGAACCTGCTGCGCCGCAACGTGCAGCCCTTCGTCAACGTATCCGAAGGCGAAGTGCAGGAGCGGCTGCAGCGGCTGCAGGCGGAAAAGGGTACCGAGGAATACCGCATCGGCGAGATCTTCCTTGCCGCGACCGACGTGAACCAGGCGCAGATCCAGGCCAATGCCGAAAAGATCGTCGAGCAGCTCAAGGAGGGCGGCAGCTTCGTTGCCTACGCCCGTCAGTACTCGCAGGCCTCGACCGCGGCGGTGGGCGGGGACCTTGGCTGGATTCGCCTGGCGCAGCTGCCGACCGAGCTGGGCGCAGCAGCCGCGACGATGGCGCCGGGGCAACTGGCCGGGCCCGTGCCGATCCCGGGCGGGTTTTCGATCCTGTACCTGATCGACAAGCGCCAGGTGCTGACCGCCGATCCGCGCGACGCCTTGCTGAGCCTCAAGCAGATCTCGATCGACTTTGCCAAGGGCACCACCAACGATCAGGCGACCCGCCGCGCTGCCGAATTCGCCGCGATGGTCAAGACGATCAAGGGCTGCGGCGATGCCGATACCCAGGCAAGCAAGATCGGCGCGACGGTGGTGGCCAACGACCAGATCAAGGCGCGCGACCTGCCCGGCGCCTTGCAGGAGACGCTGCTCAACCTGCCGATCGGCCAGACGACACCGCCCTTCGGATCGATCGAGGAAGGCGTGCGCGTGCTGATGCTGTGCGGGCGCGACGATCCGCAGGTCGCCAGTGGCCCCAACTTCGACGAGATGATGGCCCAGATCGAGGACGACCGCGTCAACAAGCGCGCCCAGACTTACTTGCGCGACCTGCGCCGCGATGCTGTGATCGAATACAACTGATCAGCGGGCGCTTGCCGAAGGACTGAAAGACAGACGCGAAAGACAGGCCCATCGTGCCCCTTGCGGCGCGGCGGGCTTGTTGCCAGTATGTATGCAACACTAACAATATTGTGGAGCAGAGCGATGTCGGATGAATACGTCCCCCCCAAGGTCTGGACCTGGGACAAGGCCAACGGTGGCGCCTTTGCCAGCGTCAACCGCCCGATCGCCGGGCCGACCAGCGAACGCGAGCTGCCGGTGGGCAAGCATCCCTTCCAGGTCTATTCGCTGGGCACGCCCAATGGCCAGAAGGCCACGATCATGCTGGAAGAGCTGCTCCAGCTGGGTATTGCCGAAGCCGAATATGACGCCTGGCTGATCAAGATCTTCGAAGGCGACCAGTTCACCAGCGGCTTTGTCGACATCAATCCCAATTCAAAGATCCCGGCAATGGTCGACCGTTCCGGCCCCGAACCGGTGCGCGTGTTCGAATCGGGTGCGATCATCATGCATCTGGCCGAAAAGTTCGGGGTGTTCCTGCCCTCGTCCGGCCCGGCCCGTGCCGAGTGCCTGTCGTGGCTGTTCTGGCAAGTGGGCAGCGCCCCGTTCATCGGCGGCGGCTTCGGCCACTTCTACAACTATGCGCCGTTCAAGATCGAATATGCGATCGACCGCTATTCGATGGAAACCAAGCGCCTGTTCGACGTGGCCAACCGCCGCCTGGCCGAAAGCCGCTTTCTGGCCGGCGACGATTACACCATCGCCGACATCGCCACCTACACCTGGTTCGGCAACATCTATCGCGGCGAGGCCTATGGTGATGCCGCCACATTCCTGTCGATGCACGAATACGAACACGTCGGCCGCTGGGTGGCCGAGATCGACGCCCGCCCCGGTGTCCTGCGCGGACGCCTGGTCAACTCGCAGAAGGGCCTTGCCGAACGCCACGACGCCAGCGATTTCGACACGCTGCCGCCCGAAATGCTGCAACGCATCGTGAAGCATGATTGACCTGCCAATCTGACCTGTCAATTTGGCGTGTCCGAAAGGGGTGGCGCGAAACCCGCAAAACCCCTTTCATGCCCCTTGGCATCTGCGCAAGCCACGTTATAAGCGCGCCCTCTGCTGGGGCGTCGCCAAGTGGTAAGGCAGCGGCTTTTGATGCCGCCATTCGCAGGTTCGAATCCTGCCGCCCCAGCCAGCATTTAGCTAAGTCGTTGATTTCACTGGCTCACGCCAGTACGCTCGGTCCAATGTGTACACCTGACTGTGCCATCGGACTGTGCGGGGAGAATCTCGCACTTTGGCTTCGATTCAACACGTTTATCGCCGAGGCGCCATTTATTGGTGGCGCCGCACCCACATCCTTGCGGACAAATCGCGGGTGGAGGTCCGTCTTTCGCTCCAAACGGCCAGCCCCAAGGAAGCAAGGCTGCGTAGCGCAGCGCTCGCTGCAGGTACTGCTGGGGTGCTTGAACTGATGGAAGATAATCCGTTCAAGGACCCAACTGCTTGTCCCACCATGGATGAGCTGAAGCAGATGGCGAGGGTCGCTTACGGCGAAATTCTAGCGCGCTTGGTTCAGGAACAGCGTTCTAAACCTGACAGAGCAGCTGAGTTCAGTCTGTCCAACCGGACGTCTGCCGACGTTTACGGCTACCTGCATTCCAACGGCGGCAAACGCGAAGTTACGAAAGTTGACGAAGCGAACCTGGTGGCCAAGGGCTGGGATGACGTACGGATAAAGCGACTTCGCGAAAAGCTGGAAGACATTGACCAAGGCAATTATCCAATCTCTCGACGAACCCTCGATTTTCATTTGAGGGAGAGAGGTTACTGGCCGCACAATGGCTTGCGGCAGATGGTTCTTTCGGAGTTTTTTCCAGCGTATCGGGATGCTTGCCTCGACGCTGAAGCCGAGCTTCAAAGCAGCCTGAACGGGACGGTTGGGACTTACAGGCAAGCGAATTTGCGTTCAACCGATGTAGTTGGCGAAGCTCAGCGAGCTGCAACGCAGAAGCAGCAATCCGTTGAAGCGTCTTCCCACCCAGAGCGCACTGCGAGCATTACGGTTCAACGGGCCAGTCCCAGGCTCACCATGACGCCGACACAAGTTGCTGAAGCCTTCATCGCCGAAACCATTGGGCTTCTTAAACACCGTGAGGGTGGCAAGCGTAGTGCAAGACAAGTGGCTCCTAAGACGGAAACGCAGCTTCGCCGGGCTGCAAAACTGCTTGAGTTGTCACAGTGCCCTGGGTTCGCGTTGGCCGACCTCACTCGCGAGCATCTCATAAAGCTGGATGCCTTCTTCGAGGAGCTTCCTCGAAGTTACGGGAAGAACCAAGAAGATAAGGAGCCAAACGACACGTTGGCTAAGGCCGTTGAGCGTACCAAGCAACGATTCGCCGAGGGCAAGGTCCTGCAGAAAGACATCGGCTTTGCCCCCGGAACCACTGCACGGCATTTTCGAATGATACATCAGATTCATTCGCATCTGAGAGAAAACGCGAATGAGGTGCAGGAATTAAATTTTTCTCGATTTACCAAGTCGCCGCCTAAGGATGATCGTGACGACAAAGACCGTTTTTCTGTTGAACAGGGTCGAGCGATATTTAGCTTGCCGCCTTGGACCGGTTGTCGTGAAATCTCGGCAGCCGGCGACGGAGGAACAGATCGCGTAGAAAAAGGTGAAGCAGTCTACCACGACGCGGCGTATTTTGTCTTTATCCTGGCTTGGTACACCGGCGCTCGCCGCGAGGAAATTTGCAAGCTACTTCTCGACGATGTCGTGATTGATCATCCAATCCCACACATCCAGGTTCGGGAAACTTCCACCGGCACTGTCAAAACGGCAACGTCGAAACACGATATACCATTGGCCGACGAAGTCATTCGCTTAGGCTTTATCGACTATATTGAGGCGCTTCGCGCTGAAGGTGAAACTCTCGTTTTTCCGGAGCTACGATCGCTGGGATCGACTGCCCCCTTTGGGGATGTCTTCTACAAACGCGTCTACCAAAGGATTGCCAAGCGCATTCCTGACCTCACGCAGCAGCAATCAATGCATTCTACGCGCCATGCTTTCAGTGACGAACTCAAGCAGGCAGGCGTTGGTCTCGAAACCCGCAACGACCTTATGGGCCACAAGAACCCCGGTGAAGGGGCCGGACGATACTCGTCGGCAACGAAACTCGAAACGATGCTTCAGGCTGTAAACATACTGCCCAAGGTAACGGACCAACTACCGGCGCCAAAGGAAATCAGGCTCCTGCCTGCACGCATTCGCAAGGGTCGAGAGGCTCGACCTGACCGAGTTAAGGCACGGAACGGAAAGACGGCAGCATGACCCTGCAGGGCATCCGCCTCCGGCATCGGGGAAAGGTCTTGGCGGCAGCGCTACGGCTATCGCCTTCGCTTAAAGTGGGAGGAAATGACTTTAGCAGGATGGGTGCTGTATTACAGCACCCGGTGCTCTCGCACCTCTGCTCCGCGCCTTCGGCTTGTCGCAGCGGCCCAGCTTGATGGCTGGGAAGACAGGACGTAGACGCCCGGCATCTGGCGTCGCGCAGGAGAGTGAGCGCGCAGAAGGTGACGTGACCCCCAGCTTTCCACCAGCTGGTGTTAGAGCCGGGCTGCTTTGTTGCGCATGAGCGCGGGGTAAGCAATGGCCTGTGCAGCGTAGCCCGTAGGGCGTAGCGGAGCAGGCCATTGCTTATGCAGTTGGGCGGC
>JAPLPG010000329.1 GCA_026400375.1 Novosphingobium sp.
CATCGGCATGGCCATCGGAAAGACCGAGACGTCCTCGACCTGGGGCTGGGCGGTGCGGACCTTCTCGGCGCGCTCCTCGCGCCGTTCGGTGCGCTTTTCAAACACCATGTCGAGCGCGATCAGGAACAGCATGATGCCGCCGGCGATGCGGAAGCTGTCGAGTTCGATGTGCAGCGCGCCCAGCAGGTCTTCGCCGAACAGCGCGAACACCACGAGGATGCCGGTGGCGATCAGGCAGGCGCGCAGGGCCATGGAGAAGGCCTGCTTCGCGCTGGCATTGGCGGTAAGCCCGGCATAGATCGGCGCACATCCTGGCGGGTCGATCACCACGAACAGCGTGATGAAGGCCGATACGAACAGTTGCCACATCAGCTCAGGCCCCTCCGCCAGCGTTGGGTGCGGCAAAGACGCGGTCGAACACCTGTGTCATCGCGCCGCCTTTCCAGATCCACGCGGTGTGGTGGCGGCTGCCATCGGGCAGTACGGTGGAGCGCCAGGCCAGGCTGCCATCGCGCGATTGGCCGGTCTTGCTGTCAGCCCCGGCACGTTCGGTGCTGGTGGGCAACGGCCCGGCCAGCGGCAGCATCGGCGCGTCCTTGCTCATCT
The DNA here is from genome assembly GCA_026400375.1 of Novosphingobium sp. GTDB lineage: Bacteria > Pseudomonadota > Alphaproteobacteria > Sphingomonadales > Sphingomonadaceae > Novosphingobium. The sequence goes on from JAPLPG010000329.1 coordinate 607, forward strand.
GCTTGCGCCGTTCATCGCGTTCGCGCTTGCTGCCGGGCTGCGGCGCCGGATCGCCGTCCGGCCTGCGCCGCACCGGACAATCGGCCACGGTGCCCTGCACCCAATCGACTTCGGGCAGGGCCCTGGGCAGCCGGGCGCCATCATCGAGCACCCATTTCCATGGCGTCTTGCCTTTGACCTGGCGCTCCCACACGGTCAGGTATTCGCCGTTGCCGCCGTCCGCATAGGTCACTCCGCCGATCGTCAGGCCCGCCGATCCGTCGCACGCGATCCACGCCGCGCGCGCGGCCCATCGGGCAGGCTCGGCAGGGTCCTTGCGGTCCTTCAGCAAGTCCCTGGCGGCAATGCGCCGGCCGTTGAACATTTCGGCTGTGTCGGCCGCGGTCTCGCGGAACGCGGTCCATTGTCCCTGCTCCCGCGCAAGGCGGGCAAGGGCGATGTCTGCCGCGATCAAGGCGCTGGGGTTGGCATAGGCGCGCTGTGGGCGGCCGGGGCCGGCTTCGCCTTCTCGCGGGGGGCCGGGTTGTGCCAGCAGCGGGGTGGCGCTCAGCAGCAAGGCGAGGGAAAGAAGGCGCTTCATGGCGCCGGTCTAGCCGATGGGTTGCGCGATGCCCACCCCGTCTGCCGTGGTGGGTCACAAAGAGCGGAACCCCGAGCCGCTCATGCTGAGCCTGTCGAAGCACCTTGCGCGGTGCCAGCGTCCTTCGACTGGCTCAGGACGAGCGGGAATTTGCCGGGGGGCGGTGGCGCAGAAGCTGATCGCGCCTCAGACCGCGTCCGCAGCCAGGTCCAGCCCGGCGTTGCGATAGGCCGCGACCAGGGCGTTGCGCAGCAGCACGGCAATCGTCATCGGCCCGACTCCGCCGGGTACCGGGGTGATGGCCCCCGCGACGGCGGCGGCGCTGGCATAGTCGACATCGCCGACCAGCCGCGTCTTGCCCTCTGCCGCGCCCGGCACGCGGTTGATGCCAACGTCGATCACGGTCGCGCCGGGCTTGATCCAGTCACCCTTGACCATTTCCGGGCGGCCCACGGCGGCCACCACGATATCGGCGCGGCGCACCACATCGGCCAGATCCTGCGTGCGGCTGTGCGCCACGGTGACCGTGCAGCTTTGCGCGATCAGCAGTTGCGCCATCGGCTTGCCGACAATGTTCGACCGGCCGATCACCACCGCATTCAGGCCCGAAAGGTCGCCCAGACGGTCCTGCAGCAGCATCAGGCAGCCCAGCGGGGTGCAGGGGACGAAGCCCGGCTGGCCCACGGCAAGACGGCCCGCATTGGTCACGTGAAAGCCATCGACGTCCTTGTCCGGATTGATCGCGGCGATGACTTTCTGCTCGTCAATATGACGGGGCAGCGGCAATTGCACCAGGATGCCGTCGACCGCCGGATCGGCGTTCAGCGCATAGACCATCGCCAGCAGATCGGCTTCCGACGTATCGGCGGGCAGCTTGTGTTCGAAGCTGTTCATGCCCGCTTCCAGCGTGCTCTTGCCCTTCGATCGGACATAGACCTGGCTGGCCGGGTCTTCGCCCACGAGCACCACGGCCAGCCCCGCCTTGCGCCCGGCCTTTGCCTCGAATTCAGCGGCGAGTTCGCCCACGCGGGTGCGCAGCGTGGCCGCAAAGGCCTTTCCGTCAATCACGGCAGCAGTCATGAAATAGTCCTGGTGTTCAGACGCCTGCGGTGGAGGCGGCAATGCCGCTCAGCAGGATCGTCAGCAGGTTGAGCCCGATGATCAGCACCATCGGCGAAAAATCGATCGCGCCGGTATCGGGCATGATCTTGCGGATCGGGCGCAGCAGCGGTTCGAGAATGGCGTTCAACGCTTTCCAGATCGCCGCAACCGCGTTGTTGTGCATGTTCACGACGTTGAACGAGATCAGCAGGCCAAGCACGAACTGGACGATCACCACCACGACGATGATGTTGACGAGGTAATTGATCATCGCGATCAGCGTGTACAGCAGCATTGGCGCGTTTTCCCTATCGGCTGAAAAGCAGCTTGTTCCCGCTCCTAGCCGACCCTCTCCCGGTGCCACAAGTGCCCCTTCGCCGACCGATGGCGACGATGGCTGCGGTCTGTATGTGTTGCATACTAATTTGGCAAGGTCTCGGGGCCAGGTTGCACAGCAAACTCTCAGGGATTCAGCGTTGCGCTTTCGATATGCCAGCGCAATTGCTCGGGGCTGGCGCCGTCCACGTCGTTGACCCGGCGCATCGTCACTTCGCCCCTGATCGTGCGCGCGCCGTCGACGATGGTGACCGGCGCTGTGTAATAGAGCGAGCCTGCCGCGCCTTCCTGCTGGCCCTTGCCGATGGTGACGGCAGGCGCCGCAAGGGCGTTCCACCGTGCCGCAAAGGCGCGCTCTTCCAGGCCGCTGGCCTTGCCGTAATCGCCCCAGAACCCGCGCACCGCCTGCCAATCACGCGCTTCGATGGCAGCGGCAAAGGCCTGCATCGCCTGTGCCGGATCGCGCGTCTGCGCGGTCGCCACGGGCGTGATCATCGGCAGCGGCTCGGTCGGCACCAGCGGGACGGTGGCCGCAGGGGCAGCACTTGCTGCCTCGGATGCCTCTGTCGCGTCGGGCGAGGGGGAGCCGGGGCCCTTCTGGCACCCGCCCAGATGGAAGACGAGCGCCGAGGCGGCGGCGAAGGCAAGCGCGGTGCGGATCATTCCGCCTCAGCGTGCGAGATCGCCGGTTGTTCCCCGCGCTGCTGAAACTCAGGCGCGGATCAGCGTGCCTGCGCCCTGTGCGGTGAAGATTTCCAGCAGCATCGCGTGGGGCACCCGGCCATCGAGCACCACCGTCGCCTCGCACCCGGCCTCTACCGCGTGGACGCAGGTTTCCAGCTTGGGGATCATGCCGCCGCTGATCGTGCCGTCTTCGGCCAGCCGCGCGATATCGGCGGGGCGCAGATCGGTCAGCAGGTTCTTGTCCTTGTCGAGCACGCCCGGAACGTCGGTCAAGAGGAACAGCCGCGATGCGCCAAGCGCCGCGGCAATCGCGCCCGCCATGGTGTCGGCATTGATGTTGTAGGTCTCGCCATCTTCGCCCACGCCGATCGGGGCGATCACCGGGATCATGCCCGCGCCGACGATGGTGTCGATCACCGTCGTATCGATCCGCGCCGGTTCGCCGACGAAGCCCAGATCGACGACGAGCGCTTCGCCATCGTCGCCGGCAATCGCCTTGGGTGCCTTCTTCGACTGGACCTTGCGGGCAACGACCATGCCGCCGTCCTTGCCCGAAATGCCGATGGCCTTGCCGCCGGCGCGCGCGATCCAGCCGACCAGTTCCTTGTTGATCGCGCCGGCCAGCACCATTTCGGCAACTTCGGCGGTCTGCTTGTCGGTCACGCGCAGGCCATCGACGAATTGCGATTCGATGCCCAGCGCCTTCAGCATCCGGCCGATCTGCGGGCCGCCACCATGGACCACCACCGGATTGATGCCCACCGCCTTCAGCAGCACGATATCCTCGGCAAAATCCTGTGCAAGGTCGGGATCGCCCATCGCGTGGCCGCCGTACTTCACCACGAAAGTCTTGCCGGCATAGCGCTGCAGATAGGGCAGGGCTTCGGTCAGGGTCTCGGCCTTGGCGAGCATGGCGGGGTCGTGGTTCTGGCTCATGCCCGCGCCCTTACGCGCAATGGGTGCGGAATCCAAGATTGCGGATTGCATGTGGCGCGGTGGATCATGCCGGTCATGTCATCTGGTGGAGCACTGGATTGCTTCGCTACGCTCGCAATGACGAACCACGGGGGGCTTGGGGCCATTCGTCATTGCGAGCGGCAAAGCCGCGAAGCAATCCAGACCGGGTTACAACGGCGTCTATCGGTCGGCCCGGTCCAGCCACTTGCCGAGTTGCACGAACACCCAGATCAGCGGCGGGACCATGATGGTCGACAGCACCAGCTTGGAGATGATCTGCCCTTCCATGATCGACAGCAGCGGCAGATCCTGACCGTAGAACGAGATCGTGATGAACAGGATCGTATCGACCACCTGGCTGAGCATCGAGGCGATCCACGCGCGCAGCATCAGCAGCTTGCCGCGGCCGCCGGCGATGCGCGAAAACAGGAAGACGTTGAGCGTCTGCGAGGTGCCGTAGGAGATCAGGCCCGCAAACTGCATCCGCGCGCCCTGGCCGAGCAGGCGGGCAAAGGCGTCCTGATCGGTCCAGAACGGGGCGGGCGGCACCACACGGATCACCGTGGTCAACAGGATCATCGAGACGATCAGCGGCACGAAACCGAAGCGGACCAGCCGGTTGGCGGTGTCCTGCCCGAACAGTTCGGCAACGGCACTGGCCATCACCACCAGCAGCAGGAAGGCGAAAATCCCCGATTCCACCGCCAGATCGCCCAGCAGCGGCCATGTGCCGAGCGAGGCGAGCTTTACGCCCAGCACGCCTGCCAGCACGCACATTCCGCCATAAAGCAGCGATACGGCGAACAGGGAACGGGGGATGGCGGGGGCAGAAGCGGCGTTATCGTTCATTCAGGGCCGATAGCGTGCTTTTCACTCTGCGCCAATTCGCTATTAGGTTCGCCTGTAACCAACGGCTGCGGAGCACTGACCTTCCCGATGCGCGTACTTTCAAGCCTTCTCGGGATGCTGCTCATCCTTGCCCTCGCCTATGCCCTGTCGTCGAACCGGCGCGCCATCCGGTTGCGCGTGGTGGCGGCGGCCTTTGCGCTGCAGGCGGGCTTTGCCGCGCTGGTGCTCTATGTCCCGCTGGGCAACCGCATGCTGCAGGGCGCGGCTTCGGGCGTCGAAGGGCTGCTCGGCTTTGCCCGCGCCGGGGTGCAGTTCCTGTTCGGGCCGCTGGCCGATCCGGCGATCGGCGGCACCAGCTTTGCCATCTCGGCGCTGCCGGTGATCGTGTTCTTCGCCGCGCTGATCTCGATCCTGTACTACGTGGGCGTGATGCAGCTGGTGATCCGCTGGATCGGCGGCGCGCTGGAAAAGGTCACCGGCATCAGCAAGGTCGAATCGCTGTGCGCGGCCAGCAACATCTTCGTGGGGCAGAGCGAATCGCCGCTGGTGATCCGGCCCTATCTCGCCGCGCTCAATCCCAGCCAGCTGTTCTGCGTGATGACCGTGGGCATGGCGGGCGTGGCAGGCACGATCCTGGCCGCCTATGCCAGCATGGGCATCCGCATCGATTACCTGGTGGCCGCCGCCTTCATGTCCGCCCCCGGCGGCATTCTCATGGCCAAGCTGATGATGCCGGACGAGCCGCCTTGCCCCGCCGAAGTGGCGGACGAGGACCTGCCCAACCCGCACGTGAAGCCCAGCCTCGCCTCTGACGAGGAAGAGCGCCCCGCCAACATCATCATGGCCGCCAGCCAGGGCGCGCAGACCGGGGTGAAGCTGGCCGTGGCGGTGGGCGCGATGGTGCTGGCCTTCGTGGCGCTGGTGGCGCTGGCCAACGGCATCCTCGGCTGGCTGGGCGGCTGGCTGGGCATGCCCGAGCTGTCGTTCCAGATGGTGCTGGGATACGTGTTCGCACCGGTGTTCTACCTGCTGGGCGCCGATGGCTGGGCCGAGGCGATGCAGGCGGGCGGGCTGTTCGGCAGCAAGATCGTGCTGAACGAATTCGTCGCCTTCATCGAACTGGGCAAGGATACCGCGCTGTCGCCGCACACTGTGGGCATCGTCACCTTCGCGCTTTGCGGCTTTGCCAACTTCAGCTCGATCGCGATCCAAATGGCGGTGACCGGCGGCCTTGCCCCCAACCAGCGCCCGGTGATCGCCAAGCTCGGCTTGCGCGCGCTGGTGGCAGGCGCTTTGAGCAACCTGATGAGCGCGGCGCTGGCGGGGTTGTTCCTGAGCCTTTGAAGTCAGATACTCCGGTAACCCTCTTGCGTCGGCCCGGACTTGATCCGGGCCAAGGCTTCCTTTCCAAGGCGCGCCGCAATAAGCCAAGCCCCGGATCAAGTCCGGGCCGACGATAAGGGGGCGTCAGCCGTAATGCGCGGCCAGCAGGTCCACCGCCTTGGCCAGCTCGCCATCGAGATAGCCCAGCAGTTTGTGCCAATCGTGCGCGCCGGCCAGTTCGCCGGGGCCATCGGACACGCCGCGCAGGCCGACCAGCGGCACGCCGAACGTGCGCGCGGCGCGGGCCACGGCGTAGGTTTCCATGTCGACCATGTCGGCGCTGATGCGGTCCCAGCCTGAACCGCTGACAACGTCGCCGCCGGTCGACAGCGTGGCCACCGGCAGGCCCAGCGGCGTTTCGAGCGGCAGGTCCTTCGGTTCATCGAGATAGGGCACCACCCCCGGCGCCACGCCCAGCGGCGAGGCATCGATATCGCGCCACTATACGCTGCCGATCTGGTGGACCGAGCCCAGCGCGCAGCGGCGCGATCCGGCCGAGCCGAGGCAGACGACCACATCCGGCAGCTGCCCCGCCGCCTCCAGCCGCGCCAGCGCGACCCCTGCGTGCAGTGCGGCTTCGACCGGGCCGATGCCGGTGATCAGGGCCGCGAACCGCGCGCGCAGGTGCGGGCCGTATTCCAGCTCTGCCGCCATCACGAACAGCGCGCGCTTGCGGCCCAGCGGGGAGAGTTCAACCATTGGCTTGCGCCTTCAACTGATAGAGCAGGTCCAGCGCCTCACGCGGGGAAAGCGCGTCGATGTCCAGCGCGTTCAGGCTCTCGCGCAGGGCGTCCACCTTCTCCTCTGCAGCCTCGATCGCGGCGGCAAACAGCGGCAGGTCATCAAGCCCCGCGGCAAGGCCCCCGGTGGCGGCGCGGCCCTTTTCCAGCTTTTCCAGCACCGACTTGGCCCGTTTCAGCACCGGCGCCGGGACGCCTGCCAGCCGCGCCACGGCCAGGCCATAGGACTTGTCGGCCGGGCCTTGCGCCAGTTCGTGCAGCAGCACCAGATCGCCCTTCCATTCGCGCGCCCGCACATGGTGCAGCGACAGCGAATCGCAGGATTCGGCCAGCCGGGCGAGTTCATGATAGTGCGTGGCGAACAGGCAGCGGCAGCGGTTGATCGAATGGACCGCCTCGGCCACCGCCCAGGCCAGTGCCAGCCCATCGTAGGTGGATGTGCCGCGCCCCACCTCGTCAAGGATCACGAAGCTGCGGTCGGTGGCCTGGCTGAGGATCGCGGCGGTCTCCACCATCTCGACCATGAAGGTCGAGCGCCCCCGCGCCAGATTGTCCGAAGCGCCCACGCGGCTGAACAGGCGGTCCACCAGCCCGACCTTGGCCGCTTGCGCGGGCACGAACCCGCCCGCCTGCGCCAGCAGCACGATCAGCGCGTTCTGGCGCAGGAACGTGGACTTGCCGCCCATGTTCGGCCCGCCCACCAGCCACAGCCGATCCTGCGGCCCCAGCGCGCAATCGTTGGCAACGAACCGTTTGCCCTTCGCCGCCAGCGCGGCCTCCACCACCGGATGGCGCCCGCCGGTGATCTCCAGGCAGGGCTCGTCGACCACGCGCGGCAGCGCCCAGCCGCCCTCGGCCGCGCGTTCGGCCTGTCCTGCGGCCACGTCGATCCGGGCGAGCGCGGCGGCGGTGGCGGCAATCGCCTCTCTGGCCCGCACCGCGTGGCCCACCAGATCCTCGAAATGCGCCTCTTCCGCCGCCAGCGAATGGCCACCGCTTTCGGCAATGCGGCTGGCTTCCTCGTGCAGCGCCAGCGCATTGAAGCGCACCGCGCCGGCCATCGTCTGGCGGTGGGTAAAGCCGGTTTCCGGGGCCATCAGCCGGTCGGCATGCTTGGCCGGAACCTCGATGAAATAGCCCAGCACGCCGTTGTGGCGGATCTTCAGCGCGGCGATGCCGGTCTCGTCGCGGTACCTGGCCTCCAGCGCGGCGATGGCGCGGCGGGCATTGCCCGATACGCGGCGCAATTCGTCCAGCCCCGCGTCATAGCCCTCGGCGATGAACCCGCCCTGCGATCGTTCGGTCGGCGGCGCGGGCACCAGCGCGCGGGCGTAGAGATCGGTCAGCGCGCCATGGCCCGACAGCGCAGGCAGCAGCGTCGCCATCGGTTCGGGCATGTCCGTGCGGGAAACAAGCACATCGTGCAGCCGCCGCGCCTCGCTCAACCCATCGCGCAATTGCCCCAGATCGCGCGGAGAGCCACGCCCCGCCACCACGCGGCCCAGCGCGCGGCCCACATCGGGCAGCGCGCGCAGCACGGCGCGCAGATCGCCGCGCAGCAGCGGATCGTCATGCAGCCAGCTGACCAGTTCCAGCCGCCGGTTGATCGCCCGCGCATCGGTCAGCGGCGCAGACAGGTCTTCGGCCAGCAGCCGCGCGCCTGCACCGGTCACGCAGCGGTCGATCGCCTCGGCCAGCGAACCACGGCGCGTGCCGCTGCTGCTTGTCAGGATTTCAAGGCTGGTCCGCGTGGCCTCGTCCATCGCCATGTGGGTGCCGGCTTCGCGCACCACCGGCGGCAGCAGCAGCGGCAGGCTGCCGCGCCCGACATGGTCGAGATAGGCGATCAGCCCGCCGGCCGCCGCCAGCATCGCGCGGCTGAACTGGCCGAACCCGTCGAGCGTCGAAACCCCATGCAGGCCCTTCAGCCGCGATTCGCCCTCGTCGCTGGAGAACGACCGATTCGGCCGGTGTACGCATTCAACCGGAGCCTCGGCCCAGCCTTCTGCAGCCACCACCTCGCTCGCGCCCAGCCGCGCCAGCGCCGCCCCCATCTGGTCGGCGGTGCACTCCTCCAGCTCCATCCGCCCTGTCGAGATGTCGCAGGCGGCCACCCCGATCACCCCGCGCACTTCGCACACCGCAGCCAGCACATTGGCCCGGCGCGGTTCGAGCAGCGCCTCTTCGGTCAGCGTGCCCGCGGTCACGAAGCGCACGATATCGCGTGCCACCAGGGCCTTGGAACCGCCGCGTTTGCGGGCTTCCTCGGGCGTTTCCACCTGTTCGGCAATGGCCACGCGGCACCCGGCCTTGATCAGCCGGGCAAGATAGCCCTCGGCCGAATGCACCGGCACCCCGCACATCGGGATCGGCGCGCCGCCGTGTTCGCCCCGGCTGGTCAGAGCGATGTCGAGCACTTGCGCCGCGATCTTCGCATCATCGAAGAACAGTTCGAAGAAATCGCCCATGCGGTAGAACAGCAGGCACTCGCCCGCCTGCTCCTTGAGAGCAAGATATTGCACCATCATCGGAGTTGGGGCATTAGGCGTCACGCGGAGGTGGCTAGACCAGCCGCGCGTGTTTCTCAAACCATCGAAGCTGGATATCCGCAACTGCGCGCCCGAAAGGTTTGCAAGACCACGGGCACGGTGACGCGGGTGAGTTGGGGTAAGCAGAGTTTGACGCAAGTCCGCGAAAAGAGCTGGTTCGATTCGGTCAAGACGCTGATGGCCCGCGCAGGCGCGCTGCCGTGGCTGTCCGGGCCGGGCATTGCCATCGGCATCCTGCTGATCTGCGCGCCTTTCGCGCTGGTCGATGTGCCGCCCCTGATCGACGTGCCGGGCCACATGGGCGCCGCCGCGATCGAAGCGGCCGGGCCGGGCAATCCGCTCGAACAGTATTTCACCTGGAAGTGGGTGTTCACGCTGAACATCGGCGGCGGCGTGCTGATGAAGGTGCTGGGCGCGCAGTTCGGCATCCTGGCTGCCGGGTGGTGGAGCACGGTGCTGGCCACCGGCCTGTTCGCCGGCGGCTGCCTGTGGACCATCCGCATGCTCAACCCCCGTGGCGGCCACGCGGCGGCATGGTCGCTTATGTTCGTGTTCAGCTTCCCGCTGCTGACCGGCTTCCTCAATTACATCCTCGCCACCGGCCTTGCGCTGACCGCCTTCGGTGCCTCGCTGTGGCTGGAAAAGAACCCGCGGGCGCGGGCCACGATGCTGATCATCGCGCAGCCGGTGGCGATGCTGTGCCATGCCATCGGCGGTCTGTTGCTGGCGCTGCTGGTGGGCGCGCACGCGCTGGGCCGGGCGCTGGACGAACTGCCTGCGGGCTGGCGCCTGCGCGATTTCACCAATCGCGAATGGTTGAAGACGCTCGACTGGAAGGCCATTGGCCTGCGCCTGTGGCAGGCCTGCTGGCCGCTGCTGGCCACGGTCATCACCATCGCCTTGTGGAAGGCGTTCTCGCCGCCGGTCAAGTCGATGAACATCTGGCGCTGGGACCAGAAGGCCTGGTCGTTCGTGCTGACGCTGCGCGATCAGTCCAAGCTGCTCGATTTCACCACCTCGATCATCGCCGGCCTGCTGGTGCTGGTCGGCCCGTTCCTTGGCGCGAAGTGGCGCTGGCGGCAGGGCCTTCCGGCGCTTACCGTGTTCCTGCTGTTCCTCGCCATTCCCAGCGACATCAACGGATCGTCGTTCGTCGATATCCGCCTGCTGCCGGTGGCGGCGATGCTCGGCCTTGGCCTGCAGGACTGGAGCGGTGCGCGCCGTCCGGAATGGGCAAAGGCGGTCGCCTATCTGGGCATGGCGCTGCTCGCGGTGCGGCTTGCCGTCACGGCGTGGAGCTTCAACGACTACGCCGTCGATTACAACAAGCAGCTTTCGGCGCTGACGCATGTCGAACCGGGCAGCCGCGTGCTGGCCTTCGTCGAACATTCCTGCCTCGATGAATCGTGGCGCAACACCCGCCGCGATCATCTGGCCAGCCTTGCCAGCCTCTATCGGCAGGCCTGGGTGAACGACAACTGGGCGGTGCCGGGCCTGCACATGGTCGTGCCGCGCTTCCGCCCGGGCCGCAATTTCACCGCCGATCCTTCGGAATTCGTGTGGTCGCGCCGCTGTGCCGGTGGCTGGCGGCGCAATGTCGACAGCGCGCTGAAGACCGCCCCGATCGAGCGTGTCGATTTCGTCTGGCTGATCGATACCGGCCTGCCGCGCCGCGCCGATCCGCGCCTGCAGCTGGTCTGGCAGGAAGGCCGCAGCCTGCTGTTCAAGGTTCGCCGCCTGGGCGTTCCGGCGCGGGATGTGCCGGACCTGTGATCGGGTTCCGCCAATCCTGATCCGGCGCGCCTTGACGTAGCGGAAAAGTGCAGACACTGCGGACACCACACTCGTCCGACCAGTCACGGGCGTCCAGTCACGGGGATCTACATGACCGAGGAAAGCAACGTCCGCTTCACCGAGCGCGAGGCGCTTTTCTACCACAACACCATTCGCCCCGGTAAGATCGAGATCATCGCGTCCAAGCCGATGGCGACGCAGCGCGATCTCAGCCTTGCCTATTCGCCGGGCGTGGCCGTGCCGGTGCGCGTGATCGCCGAAGACCCGGCGACCGCCTATGACTATACCGCCAAGGGCAATCTGGTGGCGGTGATCTCCAATGGCACCGCCATCCTTGGCCTGGGCAATCTGGGCGCGCTGGCATCCAAGCCGGTGATGGAAGGCAAGGCGGTGCTGTTCAAGCGCTTTGCCGATGTCGATTCGATCGATATCGAACTGGCCACCGAAGATCCCGATGCCTTCATCGAAGCGGTGACGCTGATGGAGCCGACCTTCGGCGGCATCAACCTTGAAGACATCAAGGCGCCCGAATGCTTCATCATCGAACAGACGCTGAAAGAGCGGCTGAAGATTCCGGTGATGCACGATGACCAGCACGGCACCGCGATCATCTCCGCCGCGGGCCTGCTCAACGCCTGCCACCTGACCGGGCGCAAGCTGGAAGACGTCAAGGTTGTGGTCAATGGCGCCGGTGCGGCGGCAATTGCCTGCACCGCGCTGATCAAGGCGATGGGCGTGCGCCACAACAACGTGATCATGTGTGATCGGTCGGGCGTGATCTATCGCGGCCGCGAATCGGGCATGGACCAGTGGAAGAGCGCGCACGCGGTCGATACCTCGGCCCGCAGCCTCGAAGATGCGCTCGATGGCGCGGACATTTTCCTCGGCCTTTCGGCGGCAGGCGCATTGCGGCCCGACTGGATGGCCAAGATGGCGCCGCAGCCGATCATCTTTGCGATGGCCAACCCCGATCCGGAAATCACACCGCCAGATGCCAAGGCGGTGCGCCCCGATTGCATCGTCGCCACCGGGCGTTCGGACTATCCGAACCAGGTCAACAACGTGCTGGGTTTCCCGTTCATCTTCCGTGGCGCGCTGGACGTGCGGGCCACCACGATCAACGAGGAAATGAAGATTGCCGCTGCCGAAGCCATCGCCAAGCTGGCGCGCGAACCGGTGCCGGAAGAAGTGGCCGCAGCTTATGGCATGAACCACACCTTCGGCCTCGACTACATCATCCCCGCCCCGTTCGACCCGCGCCTGATGGAGGTGGTGTCCTCTGCCGTGGCACAGGCGGCGATGGATTCGGGCGTGGCGCAAAAGCCGATCGAGGACATGGAGGCCTATCGCAACAGCCTCAAGGCGCGGCTGAACCCGACCACGTCGGTGCTGACCAACGTGTTTGCGCAGGCCAAGGCCAATCCCAAGCGCGTGGTCTTTGCCGAAGCCGAAAACGAGGTGGTGCTGCGCGCCGCCATCCAGTTCCGCGATTTCGGCTATGGCACCCCGGTGCTGGTCGGCCGCACCCAGGCGGTGCTCGACCGGCTGATCGAACTTGGCGTCAGCAATCCCGATTCCTACGAGATCCACAACTCGCTGGTATCGCCGCTGGTGCCCGACATGGTCACCTACCTGTACGACCGCCTGCAACGGCGCGGCTACATGGAGCGTGACGTCCGGCGCATGGTCAACCAGGACCGCAACGTCTTCGCCTCGCTGCTCGTCGCGCTGGGCCATGGCGATGCGCTGATCACCGGCATGACCCGCACCTTCGCGCAGTCGATCAAGGATGTGCGCCGCGTGCTCGATCCCAAGCCCGGGCACCTGCCGTTCGGCATCCACCTGATGGTGGCCAAGAACTACACCGTGTTCATCGCCGATACGACCGTGAACGAACGCCCCAGCGCCGAGGAACTGGCCCACATCGCGCGTGAAACCGCCGCAGTTGCCCGCCGCATGGGCCACGAACCGCGCGTGGCGTTCATCTCCTACGCCACCTTCGGCAACCCCAACGGCCGCTTCCTCGAACCGATCCGCGGCGCGGTGTCGATCCTCGATGCCGATAATCCCGGGTTCGAATACGAAGGCGAACTGGCGCCCGATGCGGCGCTGAACCCGAAGGTCATGGCCAACTATCCGTTCAGCCGCCTGTCCGGCCCTGCCAACGTGCTGATCATGCCCGGCCTGCAATCGGCCAACATCTCGGCCAAGCTGCTGCGCGAACTGGCGGGCAATGCGGTGATCGGGCCAATGCTGATCGGCATGGAAAAGCCGGTCCAGATCGCCCCGATGACCTCGCTCGCGCCCGATATCCTGACGCTGGCCGTGCTGGCGGCAGCAGGGGTGGTCGGCTAAGGCCCACCCGCGGCCCCTCCCGCAAGCGGGAGGGGGCAGGACAACGCTTTTGCGCCCCCGCGAAGGGGGGGGCCTCGGCGTTCTAACGGAGCGGTTCAGTAAAACGCCTGAGGCCCCCGCCTTCCGGCAAAGCCGGAAGTTTATCCCGAGCTTGTCGAAGGGCGGGGGCGCAGCGGTTTAGGGCTAGATCAACCCCGCCAGCGGGCTGCTGGGATCGGCGTACTTGCGCGTCTGCATCCGCCCGGCAAGATAGGCATCGCGCCCGGCCTGCACGGCCAGCTTCATCGCGCGGGCCATGCGGATCGGGTCGCGGGCCTCGGCAATCGCGGTGTTCATCAGCACGCCATCGCAGCCAAGCTCCATCGCCACGGCGGCTTCCGAAGCGGTGCCGACGCCGGCATCGACCAGCACCGGAACCTTGGCGCCTTCCACGATCAGGCGGATCGTCACGCGGTTCTGGATGCCAAGGCCCGATCCGATCGGCGCGCCCAGTGGCATCACCGCAACTGCGCCCGCGTCTTCAAGCTGCTTGGCTGCGATCGGATCGTCCACGCAATAGACCATCGGAAGAAAGCCTTCCTTGGCAAGCACTTCGGTGGCGCGGATGGTTTCGACCATGTTGGGATAGAGCGTCCGCGCCTCGCCCAGCACTTCCAGCTTCACCAGATCCCAGCCGCCCGCCTCGCGCGCCAGGCGCAGCGTGCGGATCGCGTCTTCGGCGGTGAAGCAGCCCGCGGTGTTGGGCAGGTAGGTGATCTTCTTCGGGTCGATATAATCGGTCAGCATCGGCGCCTTGGGGTCCGACACGTTGACCCGGCGCACCGCCACGGTGACGATTTCCGCGCCCGAGGCTGCCACCGCCGCCGCGTTCTGTTCGAAGTCCTTGTATTTTCCGGTTCCCACGATCAGGCGCGAGGAGAAGGTGCGGCCAGCAACGGTCCAGGTATCTACTGGCCAGGTATCAGCGTTTGTATCCGTCACGTCAGTCTGTCCTCCACCCACGAAATGCACGATTTCCAGAACGTCGCCATCGGCGATCTGCACATCGGCCAGCGTCGAACGCGGGACGATTTCGCCATTGCGCTCGACAGCGACCTTGGTGGGTTCAAGATCGAGACTGCGCACCAGATCGGCGATCGAGCCGGATGCTGCACGGCGCGGTTCGCCGTTCACGGTCAGGGATAGCATTGCGGTCATGGGGGACGCTTTAGCGATGCGTCAGAGCGGCGCAAGGCCGGGTTAGGTGCAGCCAGGTGCGTCTAGGTGCGTCTAGGTGCAGTTCAGGAATCTCCCCCTCTTCTTCAGAGGAGGGGGCCGGGGGGTGGTGATTTTTCGCACGTCGCGCTGTCTTCCGCACCACCCCCAAACCCCCTCCTCTGAAGAAGAGGGGGCCTTCAGGTCTTCAGGAATTGCAGGAGTTGGTGCGGATATTGATCACGTGCGCGATGGCGACCAGCACCACGCCAGCCACCGTCAGCATCACTTCCGCGCTGCCATGTCCCACCGCCACCGCCGCGCCCATCAGTGCCAGGCCGCTGCCGCCGATGGCCAGCGGCAGCATCCGCCCGTGCCGCAATGCGCCCAGGCCGATCGTGGCCGCGCCGATGGCAAGGGCAAAGGCAAGGCCCCAGCGGTGCCAATCGGGATCGAGCAGCACTCCGCCGCCAACGCCCAGGATTCCCACGAGAAAGACGCCCGCCACGCAGTGAATCAGGCACAGGCCCGAAAGGATCACGCCGAACCGGTCGAGCCGGGCGCGCAAGGTGGGGAAGGCATCGCTCATCTGCACCAGCATATATGTTATAGTGTAACATGACGCAAGGTAGCCTGCCGAACAATTTTGCCCGAACGTCCGGGCGCGCGGCCCAACAATCCCCCTTGCGGTTTTGCGGGCTCGGGAGCAGGGCGGGGCCATGTCCACACGCGCCGTCCCCACCGCCGCCCATCAGCCTCGCGCCCTCACAGACCAGCGCAGCGATGCGCTCGCGCTGGTCCGCTGGCTGTTCGTCGTGGCGCTGATGGTGGTGATGATCGTGGCGGTGGGCGGCATCACCCGGCTGACCGAATCGGGGGTTTCGATCACCGAATGGAAGCCGGTCACCGGCACGATCCCGCCGATCACCGATGCGCAGTGGCAGGCCGAATTCGCCGCCTATCAGGCCACGCCGCAATACCAGCTGGTCAACGGCCCGGCCGGCATGACGCTGGAATCGTACAAGTTCATCTTCTTCTGGGAATGGGTCCACCGCCTGATCGCGCGGACCATCGGCCTGGTCTTCGCCGTGCCGCTGACCTGGTTCTGGATCAAGGGTCGCATCCCGGAGGGCTACAAGCCCCGCCTGCTGGCGCTGCTGGCGCTTGGCGCGCTGCAGGGCACGGTCGGCTGGTGGATGGTGAAGTCCGGCATCGTCAATGATGTGAAGGTCAGCCACTTCCGCCTTGCCGCGCACCTGCTGGTGGCGCTGGTCACGCTCGGCGGCCTCGTCTGGACCGCGCTTGACCTGATGGCGCTGGCCAGGGACCGGCCCCGCGCGCGGTTGCGCGGCTTGGGCCTGCTGGCCTTGGCAATGCTGCTGGTGCAGTTGTTCTACGGCGCGCTGGTGGCGGGAATGCGCGCCGGAACATCGGCGGGTGCGGGATGGTTCAGCGCCGATGCCTGGCCGCTGATGCAGGGCAAGATCTACCCGGATGGCGTGGACTGGGCGCTGGGCCTGCCCCACGCCTTCCTGTCCGATCCGTTCCTGGTGCACTTCATCCACCGCTGGTGGGCTTGGGGCGTGGTGGCGGTGCTGGTGGTGCTGGCACGAAAGCTGCGCCGCGATCACCGCGTCGCCTCGGTGGTGCTGCACAGCGCCTTCGGCACGCAAGTGCTGCTGGGCATCCTGACGGTGTGGAGCGGCGTGGCGCTGTGGATTGCCGTGCTGCACCAGCTGGTCGGCGCGCTGCTGGTGGCAACGACGGTGTGGTGCGCGCATCTGCTGGGCAGCCGGCCGCGCACATGACATTCGATGCGCCTGAGTTCCTGCGGGATCATTGGCAGAAGAAGCCGCTGCTGATCCGCAACTTCTGGGGCACGTGGAGCAATCCGCTGGAGCCGGACGAACTGGCCGGGCTGGCCTGCGAGGAAGGCATCGAATCGCGCCTTGTAAGGCAGACCGGGGGCGGCATGGCGATGGAACACGGCCCCTTTGCCGAAGAGCGGTTCGGCACGCTGGGGGCCGAACCGTGGACGCTGCTGGTCAACGCGGTGGATCATCACGTGCCCGAGGTGAGCGCGCTGCTCGATACCTTCCGGTTCATTCCCAACTGGCGGATCGATGACGTGATGGTGAGCTACGCCGTCGATCAGGGCGGGGTGGGGCCACATTTCGATCAGTATGACGTGTTCCTGATCCAGGGGCTCGGGCGGCGCAAGTGGCAGATCGGCGGCCTGTGCGATGAGGCGACCGCGTTGCTTCCGAACCCTGACCTGCGCCTGCTGGCAGATTTCGAACCGGTGGAAGAATGGATTCTGGAGCCGGGCGACGTGCTCTACGTGCCGCCGGGCGTTGCCCACAATGGCGTGGCCGTGGGCGATGATTGCATGACCTATTCGGTGGGCTTTCGCGCCCCTTCGCGCGACGAGCTGATGGTGCAATGGGCAGAGCACGTGGTGGAACAGGCCGAAGCCGACCACCGCTATGCCGACCCGGCGCTGACACTGCAGGACAACCCCGGCGAGATCACGGCGCAGGCGATTGACGCCCTGCACGCGCTGGTCACCGAAAAGCTGATGGACCGCAGCGCCTTTGCGCAGTGGTTCGGGCAATACAACAGCGCGCCGAAGAACCCGGAGATCGACTGGTCCCCGGAAGAGCGCATGACCGAAGCCGAGCTTCGCGCAATGGTGACCGGGCCAATGCCCTTGACTCGCAATCCCGCCAGCCGGTTTTCGTTCGTGCGGGAAGGTGCGGCGGGCGTCGTCCTGTTCGTCGACGGTCATTCGTTCGCCTGCGCGAGGGAATGTGCCATTCTTGCCGAACGCTTGTGTGCCTTCGCTGACATGAGGGTCACGTCTTCCGACGTGCAGCGGCAGGCTGTGGCCGCTCTGCTGGTTGCGCTGGTCAACCTGGGCTGCATAGAAATCGGTTCGGAAACCTAGCCTGCTTTGCTGCCGTTGAAGTCAAGTGTCGCGCGACACTTGACGGTCGAGGCTTTTGATCTTACCTTCAAGGCATGGAGATCGACAGCATCCGGCACAAGGGTCTCCGGCGCTACTTCCAGACCGGCGCTACGAAGGGCCTGGTCGGAGACGCCGACCGGCTCCGCAGGATGCTGGCGTTCATCGACGCCGCAGCCAGCCTTGATGAACTTGCGGTTCCGCCAAACTTCGGGCTCCATGAACTGTCGGGCGACCGGAAGGGCACATGGTCGATGACAGTGACGCGCAACTGGCGGATGACGTTTGGCGTCAATGCGCAAGGCGCACTGATCGATATGGATTTGGAGGACTATCATGGCGCTTAAGATGCATCCTTCGCTCGCTGTCCATGTCGGCGACTGGTTGAAAAGCGAAATCGTCGATCCCGCAGGCATCAGCGTTACGGCCTTGGCCGAACACTTCGGCGTATCACGACAAGCGCTCAGCACCTTGCTCAACGGCAATGCGAGCCTTTCGGCCGACATGGCCATCCGCTTCGAGAAGGCGTTTGGCCTGAAGGCCGATACGCTGCTGCGAATGCAGACAACCTACGATCTGGCTCGGGCGCGCGAGCATGAAGACGACATCAAGGTCGGGCGGTTTGCGCACGCGGCCTGAACCTGCGTCGATGCAGCCAGCCCCATCGTACTTCTGACGAAAGCGACGCTCAGTTGCAAGGCGGTATTATTTTACCTTTCCCAAAACCCGCAGTTTGCTTGACTCTGCGGGCCATATGCAACAAAGGCGCGCTTCCTTCGTCGTGAGGCTTGCGGGTTTCCGCTCTGATCGACGCGCTGAAAATCAGGGAACCCGTAGCCATGAAGGCTCTTAGCAAGGTCACCCGGTCGATCAAACCGGCCGAGGTGGAAAAGAACTGGCATCTTATCGATGCCGAAGGTCTGGTCGTTGGCCGTCTGGCCGTGATCATCGCCAACCGCCTGCGCGGCAAGCACAAGCCGAGCTTCACCCCGCACGTCGATTGCGGCGATCACGTTGTCGTGATCAACGCCGACAAGGTGCGTCTGACGGGCAACAAGCTCAAGGACAAGATCTACTACAAGCACACCGGTTATGCCGGCGGCATCAAGGAAGTCACCGCGGACAAGGTCCTCGGTGGTCGCTTCCCCGAGCGCGTGCTTGAAAAGGCGGTGGAACGCATGATTCCGCGCGGGCCGCTGGGCCGTGCGCAGATGCGCGCTCTTCACCTCTATGCCGGGACCGAACACCCGCATGGCGGCACGCAGCCAGTGGCGCTCGACGTCGCTTCGATGAACCGCAAGAACAAGGTGGGGGCGTAAACCATGTCCGAAACCGAAAACACCGTATCGAGCCTGGCAGATCTGAAGGATCTGACGGCTGCCGCTCCGGCTGTTGCCGCTGCACCTGCCGACGCTGGTGAAGTTGCTGCCCCGGTGATCCGCACCGGCCCCGCCGCCGTGATCCGCGCCCGCGAAGTTGACTCGCAGGGCCGTTCCTATGCCACCGGCCGCCGCAAGGACGCTGTGGCCCGCGTGTGGCTGAAGCCCGGTTCGGGCAAGATCACCGTCAACGGCCGCGATCAGGAAGTGTACTTCGCACGCCCCACGCTGCGTCTGGTGATCAACCAGCCGTTCGCCGTGTCCGGCCGTGAAGAGCAGTACGACATCGTGTGCACCGTCAAGGGTGGTGGTCTTTCGGGCCAGGCTGGCGCTGTAAAGCACGGCATCGCCCAGGCCCTGTCGAAGTTCGAACCCGAACTGCGCAGCGCTGTGAAGGCTGCCGGCTTCCTGACCCGCGACCCGCGCGTCGTGGAACGCAAGAAGTACGGCAAGGCCAAGGCACGCAAGAGCTTCCAGTTCTCGAAGCGCTGATTGCGCTTCGGCTGCAAGGTCGAACAGAATCAAGGGGCTGGTCTACGGACCGGCCCCTTTTTTCTTGGCGTCGATGTGGCTTGCAACTCCGACAGGTCTGAAGCCCACCCCGCTGCGACCAGCTTCGCCTGCGGCTCAGCAAGTCTAGCTCCCCTCCCGGACGCGGGAGGGGTTGGGGGCGGGCTTCCGGCGGTCTCGCCGTTCCCCTCAGGTGGCAGGTGCGAACTGCCTGGCCAGCGTGTGGTAGAGCTTGGGCTTGCACACCTTGGCGCTGGCCCAATCGGCGATCAGCGCGGTGGCGAACAGGGGCAGGATCATCGTGCGGTCGGCGGTCATCTCCATGATGATGATCGCGGCGGTCAGCGGGGCGCGGACCACGCCGGTGAAATAGCCGATCATGCCAAGCACGACGATGGCGCCGGGGGCGTCGCCGGGAAAGAGCGCAGCGAGCAACTGGCCGACGCCCGCACCTACCGACAGCGAGGGGGCAAAGATGCCGCCCGGTGCGCCGCTGAGCGCGGTGGCCAGCGTGGAGACGAACTTGCCCGGGCCGAACAGCAGCGAGGCATCGCCGCCAGCCAGCAGATGGCGCGTGGTATCATAGCCGGTGCCCCAGCTTGACCCTTCGGTGACGAGGCCGGTGATGGCGACGACCAGGCCGCAACCGGCGGCGAGCACGACGGGGCGGGCGCGCATGGCCTTGAACATGCCGTGGTCCGACCCGGCCATGGCGATCAGCAGCCGCGAAAACAGGCCTCCGGCAATGCCGCCGACGATTCCGGCAAGCGGCGCCAGCACGATCATGTCCGCCACCGGCAGGCGCTGGGCCATGGCGCCGAAATAGACATAGTCTCCGGCAAGGCCGAGGCTGACCACGCCCGCGATCATCACCACGGCCATGACCAGCACGGCCAGGCGCTGTTCGAAAGCCGAGGCGAGTTCCTCGATCGCGAAGGCGACGCCGGCCAGCGGCGTGTTGAAAGCCGCAGCCACGCCCGCCGCGCCACCGGCGATGATGACCCCTGCGGTCACGGGCACGCGCAGCCAGCGATGCACCGCGACCATCAGCGCGGCGCTGACCTGCACGGTGGGGCCTTCGCGCCCGGCCGAGCCGCCGACCAGCAGCAGGGCGGTGGTGCCCAGCAGTTTGCCCACGGCGCTGCGCAGCGAGACCAGCGGGCTTTGCGCGGCCGTGCCCGGGCTGTGGCCTGCCGCCATAACTTGCGGGATGCCCGATCCGCGCGCGGCCGTAAACCAGCGCCGCGTGGCCCAGACCACGGCCGCAAAGACCAGCGGGGTGACGATCAGCGGGGCCTGGGGCGCCTGGCGGAACGCGATGGCAAAGAGCATCTGCGCCCATTCCCCCGCGCGGGCAAAGAGCACCGCCACGATGCTGAGCAGGATCGCCCCGATCACCGCGGCAAGGCGGGGGCGGGCGAGGGGCAAGGTGCTGGCAAAGGGCACTTTTCGAAAGCGGGGGGCTTGCATCGCCCCCGGTTAGACCCGCAAGGGTGGCGGCGACAAGCACTTCGGGCCGGGGATATGCCAGCGATGAGCGGAAAGCGGATTTGGGTTCCGGCGGGCTGGCCGCGCGCTGCGGCAGGCGCCGTGCTGGGCATCGCGCTGGCGGCGGTGCTGGGCCACCTGGTGCCGGCGAGCGCGGGCCTGCCGTGGATCATGGCGCCGGTCGGGGCATCGGCGGTGCTGGTCTTTGCCGTGCCCGCCAGCCCGCTGGCGCAGCCGTGGGCCGTGGTTGGCGGGAATCTGCTCTCCGTCAGCGTGGGCATGGCGGTGGGCTGGCTGGCGGCACGGATGGGCCTTGGCGCGCCGCTTGCGGTGAGCGTGGCGGTGGGCAGCGCCATCGCGATGATGGCACTGGCGCGCTGCACCCATCCGCCGGGCGGGGCGGCGGCCATCCTTGGCGCGCTGGCCGGCTTTGCGCCCGATGCGCACCTGCCGGGACCGCTGGCTCCGCTGGCGTTGAACGTGGTGGGCATCGTGGCGGTGGGATGGCTTTACAACTCGCTGACCGGTCATGCCTGGCCGCACCGCACCATCGCGCCGCCCGAACCTGCGCCGCTGCGGACGGTGACGTATGACCGCGCCGATCTTGACGCGGTGCTGGCCGATTGGGAGGAGACGCTGGACGTGGAGGCCGACGATCTCGATGCGCTGTTCCGGGCGGTGGAGCGGCGGGTGTTGAAGCGCGGGAGCGATGCTGCGCGCTGAGGGTCAGAACAGGCTTGGCTGTTCCGGCTTTTGCGGCGGGGGCGGGAGCGATTCCTCGTCGCCTTCCACCTCGTGCATCAACGCGTCGGGGAAAGGCTGCTGCATCTGCGCTGCCAGATCGCCTTCGCTGGTGAGCCACTGGTGCGCGGCTTGCGTGCTGGCAAGGATCACCGGCATGGCCTTTGGATGCACGCGGCCGACGGTGGCGTTGGGCGCACAGGTGAGGAACGCAAAGCGCGGTCCTTCCGCAGTGGGCCGCCACAGGCCGGCGAAGGCGAACAGCGGCTGATCGTTGAGCGCGAACCAGTGCTTGCGCTTGCGGCCCGTGGCGGGATCGGGCGTGGCCGACCATTCGGAGAATTCGGTCACCGGCACGAGGCAGCGGCGCGAAGGGTCTTCCAGCGCGCTGCGCCACATCGGCGAGGCAAGGTTGCGCACGTTGGTGACCGGGCGCCTGATATCGCCAAACGGAGGCCAGCCCCAGCGCATCGTGCCAAGGCGGCGCTGCTGGGCGCGGGCGATCAGGACGGGGGCCTGCGCATCGGGGTAGATTTCGTGGAAGGCGGGCAGGTTCATCTGCGCATTGGCCAGCGGGCCAAACATCTGCGCTATGGCTTGCACGTTGCTGGTCATGCGATACAAGTTGCACATAACAACCAGATATGACCCGGAGAGCGAAATGGCCACCCTGATCAGGCCCAACATCGAATGCAGCGATGCCGAATGGCAGGCCCGGCAGGAACTGGCGGCGTGCTATCGCATCTACGACCACCTTGGCTGGTCGGAATCGATCTACAACCACATCTCGCTGAAAGTGCCGGACGAGGACGGGGCGTTCCTGATCAACCCGTTCGGGCTGCTCTATGGCGAGGTGACCGCATCGAACCTGGTCAAGATCGACATCGATGGCAACAAGCTGGACGCCAGCCCCTATCCGGTGAACCAGGCGGGCTTTACCCAGCATGCCTATTTCCACCGGCACCTGCCCTGGGCGCACGCGATCAGCCACGTGCATACGACCGCGACGATGGCGGTGTGCAGCCTGGAAGAAGGGCTGATGCCGATCAACTTCTATGCCTGCAACTTCATCGGGCAACTGGCCTATCACGATTTCGAGGGCGTGACGGTGCGCGCCGAAGAGGGCGAGCGGCTGCTGGCCAACCTTGGCGACAAGCGCATCCTGATGCTGAAGAACCACGGCCCGGTGGTGCTGGCGCAGACGCTGCCGCAGATGTTCATCATGCAATGGAGCCTGCAGCGCGCCTGCGAGATCCAGATGGCGACGCTGTCGATGGGTCGCCCGCCGATCCACGTGCCCGACGATGTGGTGGCGGTGCACCAGCGCGATCTGGGCCAGGTGAGCGCAGGCGGCGCGGCCGGCGCGGCCGACTTTGCGGCATGGACGCGGCGCATCGACCGGATCGATCGCAGCTGGCGGGATTGATCGCGGGGCCTAGCCCGCGCTAAGCGGAACCGATGGCCCGTCTTACAGTCAACAATCAGCCCGTGGAATATCGCCTTGAGGACGATACGCCGCTGTTGTGGGCGCTGCGTGATGCGGCGAACCTGACCGGCACCAAGTATGGCTGCGGGACGGGCGAATGCGGGGCCTGCATGGTCATCGTCGATGGGCAGGCCATGCCCAGTTGCACGTTGCGCCTGGGCGAGGCCGAAGGGCGCAGCGTGACCACCATCGAGGGGCTCTCGGGCGACAGGTCGCACCCGGTGCAACAGGCATTGGTGGCAGAGCAGGCGATCCAGTGCGGGTTCTGCACGCCGGGAATCGTGATGGCGGCCGCGGCGTTTCTTGCCACGAATGCCAGCCCGGCGGACGAGGATATCGCGCGGGCCATCACCAATATCTGCCGCTGCGGGGTCTATCCCCGGCTGACCCGCGCCATCCAGCGCGCAGCGCGCGTGATGCGCGGCGAGGAGATCATCAGCGCGGCGCCACCGCCGGCGATCGTGGCGCCGGGCGCGGGTTAGGGCCCGATCAGGAACGCGTCATTGCAGGCGCAGCGAATTGCGTCAGAACGGTCGCTCCGGCGCTTGTCGCTGTGCCCACAATGACGGTTTGCGCCCCCTCCCGGGAGGGGGTGGGAGGGGGCGCGGCGGGGGCTCGGAAGATCAGAACTTGGCACGGACTGTCAGGCGGGCGTTGATCGGCTCGCCCGTGGAGATGTTGTTGTCGGTGTGGGCCGAGGGGAAATAGTCAGTGTCGGTCAGGTTCTCGACATTGAGCTGCAACGAGACGCGGTCCGACAGATCATAGTACACGGCGGCATCGACCCGGGTGAAGGCGGGCAGCCGCACGCCGTTGCTGATCGTGGTGAAGCTGCTGGACTGGTGCGTCACGCCAAGGCCAAGGCCGATCTGGCCGGTCAGGTCATAGCGCGTCCATGCCGAGGCCTGGTGGCGGGGAAGCTGGGCAAGCTTGCGTCCCGCAGGCGCCGCCGTGGTCTGCGAACGCACTTCGCCATCCTGCAGCGTGTAGCCAAGGCTGGCCTGCCAGTTCGGCATGATGCGGCCCGCCAGCGACAGTTCCACGCCCTTGGCGCGGGTCTTGCCCGAAAGCTCGGGCAGGCCGGTGACGGGGTTGTTGAAGCGCGAATTGTCGCGGTCCAGCTGATAGACGGCGGCAGTGAAGGCCAGGCCCGGGTTGACGTCCCACTTCACCCCCGCTTCGAGCCTGCGTTGCGTCCAATGCGCCGAACTGGTCGCCCGACTGCGGCAGGAACGAGCGCGTGAAGCTGCCGTAGAAGCTGACGTTTTCCTGCGGCTTGAGGATCAGGCCGAAGCGGGGCGACCATTTGCGATCGGTGCGCGATGCGCCGACGCCGTTGATGGCGTTGCGCCCGGTGATGCGGAATTCATCGAAGCGGACGCCGGCGACGACCTGCAGGAACGAGGCCAGTTCGATCTGGTCCTGGACATAGGCCGACAGCGTGCGCACATCGGTGCGGCTGTTGGTGACAAGCGGGCCATAGGCAAGGGCCGGGATGGCCAGCCGGCGGGCCAGCGTCACGGTGCCGTTTGCGGTGTTGCGGCGGGTGGCGTGGGTATCCTGATCGGCCACTTCGAAGCCGGTCAGCAGGGTGTGGCCGATGCCGCCGGTCTGCCCGGTCCAGACAAGGTTGGCCTGCCCGATCCAGCTTCCGCGCACGGTGCCGCTTTCATAGCCGGACAGCGCAACGGTGTTGGCAGCGGTGTTCACCGGGCCGCTGGCGAAGATGTTGCCATAGAGCTTGTCGGTGTGGCTGTACTGGCCGAGCACGTTGAAGCTGAGGTTTTCGGCCAGTTCGTGATCGAGCCGGGCCTGGGCGATGTGCGCCTTGACCGTGGCGATATTGGTATCGGTGCGACCGAAGAAGGTGTCGTCATAGCCGGTCAGCGGCTTGCCGCCGAGCGAGGGGACGCCGCGATCGGTGGTGCGGCGATCATCGTCGTAGTTGTAGGACAGTTCGATCCGTGTGGCTTCGGTGGGCTGGAAGGCCAGCGTGGGATTCACGCCGATGAAGCGGCCTTCGAAATCCTGGCGGTGGTTGTCGAATTCCTCGTACGTCGCGTTGAGGCGCCCGCCGACCGTTGCGGTGAAAGGCTGGTTCCAGTCCGCCGCCAGCGCGAAGGCGCCGAAGCTGTCGACGTTGGCGCTGGCCTGGCCCTTTTCCCCGGCAAGGTCCGGCGTCTTGCTGACGCGGTTGATCACGCCGCCGCCGCCGCCACGGCCGAACAGCAGGGCATTGGCCCCCTTCAGCACTTCGACGCGCTCGATATTGTAGAGCGAGCGGTAGTATTGCGTGTCGTCGCGCAGGCCATCGAAGTAGAAATCGGCGGTGGTGTTCTGGCCGCGAATGGTGATCTGGTCACGGTGCCCTTCGCCCTGGCCCAGCACCACGCCGGGAACGTAGCGCAGCGCATCGCCCAGCTGGGTGATGCCCTGATCGTCCAGCTGTTCGCGCGTCAGCACGGTGATCGTCTGCGGCACATCGACCAGCGGGGTGGGCGTCTTCACCGCATTGGCATCGACCGGGCGATAGCCATCGGCCGTACCCGTCACCACGATCACGGTGCCGGTCGCCTCGTAGGCGGCATCGGCGGCGTTGACCTCTTCCCCATAAGCGAGCGTGGGGGCGAGGACGGTTCCGGCGAGCAGCAGTGTGGTGAAGCGGTGCACGATAATTCCCTGAGTTTCTTGCAGACTTGACGATAATGACTTGCAGTCACTTCGCTTATTGCGAGTCAATTGCACTTGCAAGGAGAATTATGCGAGTGGGTCGCAATAACATTGATCGACGTCAAACCGGAGGAATCTTGCAGCAGGCGGCAAGGACGATAAAGGAGCCTATCGCCACGCGGCACAGGAGAGCGAACGATGAAGGCAACGATCTGGCACAACCCGGGCTGCGGCACCTCGCGCAATACACTGGCAATGCTGGAGGAATCCGGGGCCGACGTGACCGTGATCGAATACCTGAAAGCGCCGCCGAGCGCGGCCAGGCTGGCGCAGCTCTATCGCGATGCCGGGATCACCCCGCAGCAAGGCTTGCGCCTGCGCGGCACCGATGCCGAGGAGCGCGGGCTGGTGCAGGCCGATGATGCAACGGTGCTGGCGGCGATGGTCGCCGAGCCGAAGCTGATCGAGCGGCCGCTGGTCGAAACCGACAAGGGCGTGCGCCTGTGCCGTCCGAAGGAAAAGGTGCTGGAGATCCTCTGAGGCGCGTTTGCGGGCCCAGCGTGTGGGTCCGCAGGGAAAGCCGGTTCAGAGAATCAGAAAGGCAGCGGACGTCCGGCCAGAATCAGGGCCACGGCGCAACCGAGCACGATCATCTTGCGCGGCATGTCTGCAAGCAGATGGGCGGGGGCGGCGGTCTGGATCAGGGCGATTGTGCGGGCCATGCGCCGTGCATGCGCCCGCACATCTTAACAGCGGGTAAAGGCGATCAATCCTGCAGCCATTCCAGCAGCGCGCCAAGGCAATCGTGCGCCAGCAGCTTTGACCGTTCCGGGCTCCAGCCCTGATCGGCACAAGGCAGATCGTCGTTGTCCTTGAACGGCATTTCCAGCGTCATCGCCACGCAGCCAAATCGCTCTGCCACCTGGTTGGTCGACATGGCAAGGTTGGCGCGGCCCGGCGCCGCGGTGGGATAGCCACGCCTGGTCTGGAAATCGGGGGTGCGGCGTTCAAGGATGCGGCGATAGCGGGTGTAGCCTTCGCCCAGCGCTTCGGTCCATGACGGGATGCCTTCGAAGCCGGCGATGAAGACATAGGGGATGGCTTCGTCGCCATGGACGTCCATCGCGAAATGGCAGCCGCTTGCGTCCATCGCATTGCGGATGGCCAGCACTTCGGGTGCGCGTTCGGGCGTGGGTTCGTGCCATTCGCGGTTCAGGTTCACGCCCACGGCATTGGTGCGCAAGTGGCCGCGGCACGATCCATCGGGATTGGCATTGGGCACGATGTGGAACCGACACAACTGGCGCAAGCGGCGCGCCTGCGGGTTGGCCGGGTCAGTCAGCATTTCCAGCGCGCCTTCCATCCACCATTCGGCCATCGATTCGCCGGGATGCTGGCGGGCATAGAGCCACACGTGCCTGTCGCCTTCGCCCAGTTCGAGGCAATCGATCGGCTGGCCTTCGATGCTGGTGCCAAGGCAGCGGTATTCCACCCCCGGTTCGGCCGCGACCTGGGCCACCAGATCGTGATGCCGTTCCATCGAATAGGGTGCGAAATAGGCAAACCAGCAGGTGCCAGCCTGCGGCGTGTGGCGAATGGTCAGCGTGCCATCGGCCTCGGCCGCGTCATAGCGGGTTTCGGCGCGGCCCCAGAATTCGCGATCTTCGGAGAATGCAGCGCGATAGGCGGGCCAGCCGCCGGGATAGGCCGATTTCGCAAGCCCGGTGATCTTCAGTTCGAGCTCTCGCCCCGCCGCGCCATCGACGCGGAAGTGAAACCACTGGAAGAATGCCGAATCGCGGTCCTTGCGGATGGCGAGAGTCGCGCTGGCGCCTGATGTTGCCAGGACGTCTATGTTGCCGGAATCGAATGCGGCATTGATGCGGATATCGTTCATTTGACGGTGATAGTCTCTCCCGACGTGCCGGGGAAGCCCGCGAACAGCGCGTGGGCTAGGCGCGGAGCCGCTTCACCGATATCCGCCGCCTTGTCCTTGGCACTTTCACGGTTGTCGGCGCGGCCTTCCCACAGCGATTGCCCGGTGCGCTTGTCGCGCAGGCGCACCGACAGGCGGGTGACGACAAAGTCCTTCGGCCCGCCGCCGAGGTTGAAGCCCAGGCCAAGGCCCAACCCGCTGCCATAACTGCCGGTCGATCCGCCGACGCCGACGTTGACCGGGCTGCGCGTGCGTTCGCGTTTCTGCACTTCGCGTTCGACCAGCACTTCGGCCACGACATCGGTAGCGCCGGGAGTGGCCGTGCCAAAGCCATTGGCGGACAGTTCGCGCTGCACCGCGGCCAGCCAGGTCTGGTCCTCAAGGCTCTTGGGATCGCTGCCGGGCGCGGCTTCGACCATGGCGGCCGTGCCTTTGAGCCTGGCCAGCGTTTCAGGCGTATGAAAGCGCGTGACTTCGACCGGCGCGGCCTTGGCCAGCACGGGGGAGGCGGTGAGGGCCAAAAGGGCGAGGGCACTGGCGAGGCGTTTCATCGGGGTGGCATCCATCTGTTTGATCCCAAGGTGGGGCCGATTGCCGCCCGCCGCAATGTCAAAGGGCACAGCAGCCGATCAGCCGCCGGTCGGCACGACTTGCGCTTCGGCAAAGCGCGCGAACAGCGCGGTGGCGAGCTTTGCGGCGACCGCGCCATTGTCCAGCCCATCGTCATCCTCGCGCGTCTGCGCTTCGGCGTGGCCTTCCCACAGCACGCGGTCGGTCGCCTTGTCGCGGATGCGCACGTCGAGCCGGGTGGCGACGATGGCCTTGCGCGGCTTGGACAGATCGATGTTGAGCGCCATCGCCTGATAGTTGCCGCGGTTGGAGACGCCCACCTCCATCGCGCCGGACACCGGCTTGCGCTTCTGTTCTTCGGGCACGACGACCGAATGGGTGATGCCGATCTGCGCGACTTGCCCGCCTTCGGCGCCGCTGACCGCCGTATCATAGCCGAGCCGCGCCAGTTGATCGACCACGGCGGCTTCATAGACCGGCAGCTTCCATCCCACTTCCGCGCCACTGGCAGCGGCCACGGTGATCGGGCCTTTGCCCAGCAGCGGCGCGGCATCGGCGGACTGGAAGGCGGTGACCTCGACGTTTCTGGCGGGCTGGCTCGGCTGGTTGCGGGTGCTGCCGAATCGCTGGTCCATCATGCCGCCGCCGCCCCAGCCGACAGGTTGGGCGAATGCGGCGGTGGACAGGGAGAGCGCGACAAGTGCGACGATCGGTGTTTTCAGGATCATGGTATTGCTTCCCACAGGAGGGCTGTCGGAGTCCTGAACGCGCGATCGGCCTGAAACCTGCGCTTAATCGGGAAAAGCAGCAATCGCGTTTGCGCAAGGTTGACTTGGGTGCGCACCGTCTTTAACGGCCACGCTTCAGTTTTCAGCCCGGTCAGCTTCGGGCAAAGGGATTCGACATGAAGATTCGCAACAGCCTGAAGTCGCTCAAGGACCGTCATCGCGATAACCGCGTGATCCGTCGCCGTGGCCGCGTCTATGTGATCAACAAGACCCAGAAGCGCTTCAAGGCGCGCCAGGGATAATCTTGTCCAATTTTCGGTGCAGTCTCGCGACGGCGGGGCTGCACCGGAAACCGGCAGGCTGCCAACGTAGCCATGATGCCCCCGCCGAAACGCGGGGGCGCTGTCGTTTGTGGGCCGCGTCTGCAGGTCCGGTGGCTTGGGGTAATCATGGCGGTTCAGGCGGTCGTGTGGGATATCGGACGCGTGCTGGTCGAATTCGATCTGGCGCGAATCTATCGAGACATGATTCCCGATTCCGACGAGCGCGCACGCTTCGTGGCCGAAGTGGTGACCGAGGACTGGCACGCTCAGCACGACGCGGGCGTGCCTTTCGCCGAAATGGTGGCGGCGCGCACGGCCGCGTTTCCGCAACACGCCGCGCGAATCGCACGCTATGCCAGCAACTGGCTGGAAAGCCTGCCGGGGCCAGTGGCCGGCACGCACGCGCTGATCGAGCGACTGGCGGCGCGCGGGGTGCCGCAATATTCCATCACCAACTTCGGCGTGGATGCCTGGGCCCTGTTCCGCCCGACGTTCCCGGTGCTGGACCACATGCAGGACATCGTGATTTCCGGCGTCGAGCGGCTGATCAAGCCCGGTCGCGCGATCTTCGATCTGGCCGCGCACCGATTCGGGCGAGCGCCGGAGAGCATGCTGTTCATCGATGACAATGCGGACAATATCGCTGCGGCCCGGGCGCTGGGCTGGCAGGTGCACCATTTCGTGCGCGATCCGCTTGTGCTGGAGGCGCGATTGCAGGGGCTCGGCCTGCTTTAGGCCGGAAGCGGACGGGCGAATCGCCTTCGTGCCACGGAGCGAATTTCGTCATGACCGCGCCGAACAAGGCGGAGCCTGCGTGATCGGCCAGCCAGCGTTGCAAATGGGGCAGGGGCTGCGACGCGAACCACGCCGGATCGACCGCGGCGAACTGGCGGACGAAGGGCATCAGCGCCATATCGGCAAGGCCGCGGTTCGGTCCGCAAAGTTGGCCATGCTCTGCCAGTTGCGCATCGAGGTCCTGCAGGATGGCCAGCCCTGATGCGCGATGTGCCGGCGCTTCGCTGCCGTGGCGTTCGGGGTACTTGTAGCGATCGAGGTGGTGCTTGAATGCGCCGTCGTTGCGATCGATCAGCGCGGTGTCGGTGCGCTTTAGCCAGTGTTCGGGGTCGTTCAGGGTGAGCGCCCAGTGCATCACGTCGAGGCTTTCGTCGATCACCGTGCCATCGGGCAGGACCAGCACGGGGACGGTGCCCTTGGGCGATGCTTCGAGCATCGGCGCCGGCTTGGCCGACAGCTTCACTTCGCGCAGTTCGACCGGCACACCGCTGACCGCCAAGGCCAGACGCGCGCGCATGGCATAAGGGCAGCGGCGGAAGCTGTAGAGGACAGGCAGAGCGCTCAGGCCTTGATCCCGATCAGCGATATCTGCCGGCCATAACTGGCTTCGGCGCGGTGGGTGGCGCGGCGGAAGGAGTAGAAGCGGTCTTTCTGCTCATAGGTGTCCTCGCCCATCATGCCGACCCTGGCGAGGCCCGCGTCGCGCAGGCGGGAGGCGACATAGCCTTCTAGATCGAACCAGCTGTGGCCAGCGCGACCTGCACGAAAGAAGCGTTCGTTTTCAGCGGATTGTTCCAGAAACCGGGCTTCGAAGGCGGCGTCCACCTCATAGCTTTTCTGCGCGATGCACGGCCCGACCACGGCGGCGATATTGATGCGGTTGGCGCCGAGCGCTTCCATCGCGGCGATGGTGGCATCGGTGACGCCGGTAAACGCGCCTTTCCAGCCGGCATGGGCCGCGCCGATCACGCCTGCGCTGGCGTCATGGAACAGCACCGGCGCGCAATCTGCGGTCAGCACTCCGAGGACGAGGCCCGGACGTTTGGTGACCAGCGCATCGGCCTTGGGGCGGTCGGCATCGGACCACGGCTCAGTGACGGTTACCACATCGGGCGAATGGATCTGGTAGCAGGTCTGCAAGGTGCCGCCCGGCAGCACGGCCTCCACCGCACGCCGGCGGTTTTCGGATGTCAGTGCCGGGTCATCCTCGCTGTAGCTGACGTTCAGGCCCGCAAGGTCGCCCGCGCTGACGCCGCCCGTCCGGCCGAGGAAGCCATGCGCGGCCCCGGCCAGCAGCGGGTGGGTGAGCGCTTCGACCATCACGCCTCGAGGCTCTTGGTCACTTGTTCGCGTACGTCGCGCGATAGCGATGGTTCGGCGGCGATGCGTTCCAGTTGCGCCCGCATCAGCGCGGCGCGGGCATCGTCGACCTTCTTCCAGCGGCCGAGCGGTGGCACGAAACGCGCCGCGACATTGCCGTTGATCGGATCGAGCTTGAGGATCAGGTCGGCGATCAGGCCATACCCTTCGCCGCCTTCCCGGTGGAAGCCTTGCGCATTGACTGCATAGGCCATCCACAGCGCGCGCACGCGGTTGGGGTTGGTCATGGTGAAATCGGGGTGCTGGGCCAGGACCTTGACGTGCTCGGTCACGTTCGGGTTGAGCGATCCGGCCTGGAGTGAGAACCACTTGTCGGTCACCAGCATGTTGCCTTCGAACCGCGCGTGGAAATCGGCCAGTGCCGCTTCGCGTTCCGGGCAATTCAGGCTGCACAGGACCATCAGCGCGCCCTGGCGGTCGGTCATGTTGGTGGCGGCATAGTATTGCGCCTTGGCGCGGCGGGCGGCTTCGGCAGGATCGGCGGCGGCGAGATAGACCAGGCCTTGCGTCTTGCACTTGCGCGCGCCGCGGGCAGCGGCTTCGAGGCTGTAGGGCACCGCGCAGGCGCGGTCATGCAGCGCGAGCCACTTGTCCTTCAGCGCCGTGCCCAGCCAGCGCTTCAATCCCTCGCGTTCGGCAAAGATGCGCAGAGGATCGGCGCGGGTCAGCTGTTCGGCCAGATAAGCCTCGCCCGGGAGGATCAGCAGTTCACCGCGCATCAGATCATCGAGCGCGGTGTCATCGAGGATCGCGCCCATGGCCGCCCCGATGGCGGATTGCGAGGCTTCGCGGTCTTCGAGCGTGCCGGCAACCGCGCCCACCAGATGGCGCACGATCAGCTGCTGCATCGCTTCATAGCGGGCAAAGGGATCGTCATCGTGCCGCGCCAGGAACACGAGATCGTCGGCCGTGACCGGCGCGACGACTTCGACCGGGGCGGAAAAGCCGCGGTTGATCGACAGGGCCGGAAGCGCATCGAAGCCTTCGAAGGTGAAGGTCTGCTGCGCCTGCGTCAGCACCAGCAGTTCCTCGCCACGATGCTTGCCCGTCGCCCGGTCGAACAGGGCGGTGCGCAGCGGGATGACCATCGGCTGCTTGACCAGCTGGCCCGGCGTGGGAGCCATGCTCTGCGTCAAGGTCAGGGTCAGCGTGGTGCCTTCGAGCGCCATGGTTACAGTGACCTTGGGCGTGCCGGCCTGTTCGTACCAGCGGCGGAACTGGGTGAGGTCCAGCCCTGCGCCGTCCTCGATCGCCTGCACGAAATCCTCGCACGTCGCCGCCTCGCCATCGTGCCGGTCGAAATAGAGCGTGGTGCCCTTGAGGAACCGCTCCATGCCCGCCAGCACGGTCATCATGCGGATCACCTCGGCGCCCTTGTTATAGACGGTGGCGGTGTAGAAGTTGCTGATTTCCTGATAGGAATCGGGGCGGATCGGGTGAGCGAGCGGGCCTGAATCCTCGGGGAACTGGGCTGCGCGCAGGATGCGCACATCCTCGATCCGCTTGACCGGGGGTGATCCGCGATCGGCGCTGAACTGCTGGTCGCGCAGCACGGTGAAGCCTTCCTTCAGGGAAAGCTGGAACCAGTCGCGACAGGTAACGCGATTGCCCGACCAGTTGTGGAAGTATTCGTGCGCGACGACGCCCTCGATCGCATCGTAATCGCCATCGGTGGCGGTTTCCGGATCGGCCAGGATGTAGCGCGTGTTGAAGACGTTGAGGCCCTTGTTTTCCATCGCCCCTGCATTGAAATCGCTGACCGCGACGATGTTGAAATCATCGAGATCGTATTCGCGGCGATAGACCTGCTCGTCCCACTGCATCGAGGCGATCAGCGAGCGCATGGCATGGTCGGTGCGCGCCTCGTCTCCGGGGCGGACGTAGATGGCAAGGTTCACCTTGCGGCCGCTCATGGTGGTGAAGCTGTCATGGTTGGCCACCAGATCGCCTGCCACCAGCGCGAACAGGTACGATGGCTTGGGCCAGGGGTCGTTCCATTGCGCCCAGTGCGTGCCATCGCCATTGTCGCCGGAAGCCACCGGGTTGCCATTGGACAGCAGGACCGGGAACTGCGCCTTGTCCCCGCTCATCCGCACCGAATAGACCGACAGCACATCGGGCCGATCGGGGAAAAAGGTGATGCGGCGAAAGCCCTCGGCCTCGCACTGGGTGCAGAGCAGGCCGTTCGAGGCATAGAGCCCCGAAAGCTGGGTGTTGGCGGCAGGATCGATCAGCGTCTCGATGCCCACTTCGTGCGAATCGCCGGGCAGGTCGATCACCAGGTCGGCGCCATCCATGTGCCAGGCGTTGTGCGCCTGCCCATCGACGGTGACGGCCTCGGCTTTCAGGCCATCGCCATTGAGCCGCAGTTGCGCCGTGCTGCTGCCCGCAACGTTCTTCACCACCTTCAACGTCGAAAGCACCCGCGTGGCCTTGAGCGACAAGGCAAAATCCAGTGCGATTTCGGGCACCAGCCATTCCGGCGGGCGATAATCGGCGCGCTGGATGACTCCTGGGGCGGTGACGGGCATGCCGGAAAGATCGTTCATGCCGCCAACTTAGGAACCCGTGCGCAATGCGGCAATCGCGGTTATAGGGAAAAGCATGGGAAACATGCTGATCTTCGGAATGGGCTACACCGCGCAAGTCGTGGCGCAGCGGTTGCGGGCGCAGGGCTGGACGGTGCGCGGCACAGGCCGTGCAGGCGATATCGCCTTCGATGATCGCGCGGCCGTTCTCGACGCGCTGGGCAAGGCGACCCACGTGCTGTCGTCGGTCCCGCCGCACAGAGACGGGGCGCGCGATGGCGGGGATCCGGTGCTGCAGGCCTATGGCACCGACATTGCCGAAGGCTGGCTGGCGTGGATCGGATACCTGTCATCGACCGGCGTCTATGGCGATGCGGGCGGGGCCTGGGTGGACGAGACGGCACCCATCGGCACCGGGCGCAGATCGGCGCGCGCGCAGGCCGACCTTGATTGGCAGGCGCTATCGTACCGGACGCACGTGTTCCGCCTGCCGGGCATCTACGGACCGGGGCGCAGCGCGCTCGACCGGGTGCGCGAAGGCAAGGCGCATCGTATCGATATCGAGGGCCAGGTGTTCAGCCGGGTGCACGTGGAAGACATCGCCAGCGGGGTGATTGCCGCGCTGAACGGGCCTGCGGGGGTTTACAACCTGGCCGACGATCTGCCGTGCAGCCAGAACGCGGTGATCGAGGAAGCCGCGCGGCTGCTGGGGGTTGATCCGCCGCCGATGCAATCGCTGCAACAGGCCAATCTTTCGCCCATGGCGCTGGGTTTCTATGCCGAGAACCGCCGCGTGGCCAATGGCAAGGCCAAGCGCCTGCTGGCCTGGAAGCCGGACTATCCCACCTATCGCGAAGGGCTTCGCGCCTTGAGCGCCAGCACGAGGCCGAGCATCGCGAGGGCCGAACCGGACAGTGCCAGCACCGACCACTGGTAACCTTCGAACAGCGTCGACAGCAGCATGGCGATGACCGGCACCAGCACGCCGTTATAGGCCGCGCGGCCTGCGCCCAGCCGCTGCACCAGCCGGAAATAGAGCGGGAAGGTGACCACTGACCCGACAATGCCGAGATAGGCCACGCCAAAGACATAGCCAGCGCGCAGATCGAATTGCGGGGGCCCTTCCACGGCCCAGGCGAAGGCGGCATCGATCAGCGCGCCGAAGATCATGGCATAGGCCAGCATCGGGATCATCGGCACGCCGCGGGCCGCAGGGCTGGCTTGCAGGACATTGGCCGATGATGCGCTGAACAGCGCGGCGGTCATCAGGGCAATGCCGGTCAGCACCTGGCCTTCGGGCGGGGCCATGCGGTATTCGTGCAGTAGCAGCAGCGCGATCCCCGCGCCCGCCACCATCGATCCGCCAACGAACCCGCGCGTCACCGGCTGCTTGAGAATGAGCCATGCCAGCCCCGCATTGGGAACCACCAGTAGCGCAAAGAACACCGCGACGATGCCCGATGTCAGGTGCGTTTCGGCGCGATAGACGAACTGGAAGTTCATCACGAATTGCAACAGGCCCAGCAGCGCCGCGACCTTCAGGCCGACGGCGGGCATGCGCAGCGTTTCGCGCCGGACCAGCGCCAGCACGGCCATGCCGATGGCGGCGGCGGCGAACCGCCAGGCCACCGACCAGCTGGGCGGGACGCTGCCGACCTGATCCTTGATCACCAGCCAGGTCGATCCCCAGATCAGCGCAACGATGAAGAACGGTCCCGCCACCGACCACTGCCAGAACCGCGCCTGGCCGGGTAACTCACCCCCGGGCAACTCCTGCCCGGTCACAGCGCGGCAATCGCGCGGGCCAGCGCCGAGACGTGCGCCGGATCGCTGTTCCATGCGGTGACGAAACGCGCCGCACCGGGCGCGCCGGCAGGCGCCGTCCAATCGTAGAAATCGAAGCCCTGCGCGCGCAGGGCGTCCTGTTCGGCAGGGGAAAGCACCACGAAAAGCTCGTTGGCCTCTACCGGGTGGAACAGCCTGTCCCCGCAGGCTCCGGCTATTTCGCGCGCGGCGGCATTGGCGGCGTGGGCGTTTTCCAGCCACAGATCGTTTTCGATCATCGCCAGCACTTGCGCGGCCAGATAACGGCCCTTCGATTGCAGGTGCCCGGCGCGCTTGCGGCGATAGCGGACGACATCGGCCAGTTCCATGTCGAAGAACACCAGCGCTTCGGCATTCATCCCGCCGTTCTTGACGCAACCGAACGTCAGCACGTCGACGCCGGCCTGCGCGGTCACTTCGGCGGGATGGCAGCCCAGATGCGCCACGGCATTGGCAAAGCGCGCGCCGTCCATGTGCAGGCCAAGGCCGCGGCCCTGCGCCAGCGATCCGATGCGGGCCACCTCTTCGGGCGTGTAGACGCGCCCATATTCGGTGGCCTGGGTGATCGAGATGGCGTGGGGCTGGACCTGATGCACATCGTTGCGAATCGGATCGATCAGCGCGGCGATGGCTTCGGGCGTCAGCTTGGCACCTTCGCCATCGGCCAGCATCAGCTTGGCGCCATGGGTGTAAAAGCCCGGCGCGCCGCCTTCGTCCATCTCGATATGCGCCTCGCGGTGGCAGACCACGCCGCCGTGGGGTGGCACCATCGCCGCCAGCGCAAGGCAGTTGGCCGCCGTGCCGGTGGCAACCCACAGCGCGGCGCATTGCGTGCCGAACAGATCGGAAAACGCATCGTCCATGCGCGCGGAAAGGGCATCGCCATCGTACCCGGCATCGGGCGCATCGGCGGCGTGCATGGCCTGCCACAGGCGGGGGTGGACGGCGGCGGCGTTGTCGGAGAAGAACTTCATCGGAAACCGCAATGTGGCCCTGCGCGTTTGCGGTCAACATGCGAACGTGCAGCCACGACTTTCGGGCAGGACAAACAACGATGACCGACGTTACCATCACCCACCACGATCAGGGCTCGCGCGGCGAATATCACGCGGCCGTTGCCGGCAGCGACGCCATTGGCCGATTGACCTACCAGCGGCTGGGCGGAACCGACCGCGGCGATGTGCTGGTCGCCGA
Organism: Novosphingobium sp.; assembly: GCA_026400375.1. GTDB lineage: Bacteria > Pseudomonadota > Alphaproteobacteria > Sphingomonadales > Sphingomonadaceae > Novosphingobium. The sequence goes on from JAPLPG010000329.1 coordinate 37,646, forward strand.
TCACACGCTGGTCCCGACCGAGATCGGCGGACGCGGCGTGGCGGGCGAACTGGTCAAGGCGCTGATGGCCGATGCCCGCGCCAAGGGCTTCAAGGTGGTGCCGCAGTGCAGCTATGTCGAAGCCGCGTTCCGCCGCCACCCGGAGTGGGCCGACCTGCGCGCCTGATAAATGGGTGATTGCCCGATACGGGCGGGAAATGGTGCTGCTGGGGAGGATTGAACTCCCGACCTCAGCCTTACCAAGGATGCGCTCTACCACTGAGCTACAGCAGCACACCATTTCCGCGTGGCCACTCCGTCCGGCAAACCGGCGGGGTGGGCAGGGGCGGGCTAATGACGGTGGCATGGGGCTTTGTCAAGCAACTGTTCGGCCAAGGGTTGGCGAACCGGCTGGCAGGGCTTGCGGCCAGCGGGCGATCCCGGCAATCATGGCGCGCATGAGCGATGCGAAACCTGCAATGACCCGCGAGGAACGACTGGCCGCGCGCCTGCGCGAAAACCTGCGCCGGCGAAAGGTTCAGGAGCGCAAGATGCAGGCGCGCGCGATGGAGGCGACCTCGCCAGCCGAGCCCGAATCGCCGCCGTCGCCGGAAACCGGGCTTTCCAATCCGGTCCCCTGACGCTAGGGCCCACATCCCGTTACCGTCTTCCAATCCAGTCAGCCACAGGATGCCCCGATGCCCCGCCTGATCCTGATTCGCCACGGCCAGTCGCAATGGAACCTCGAAAACCGCTTCACCGGCTGGTGGGACGTCGACGTGACCGAGAAGGGCGCCGCCGAAGCCTTTGCCGCAGGCCAGTTGCTCAAGGATAAGGGCGTGTTGCCGACGCTCGCCTTCACCTCGCTGCAGACCCGCGCGATCAAGACGCTGCACCTGGCGCTCGAAGCCATGGGCCGGCTGTGGGTGGCCGAAGACAAGGACTGGCGCCTGAACGAGCGGCACTATGGCGGGCTGACCGGGCTCGACAAGGCCGAGACTGCGGCCAAGCATGGCGAAGATCAGGTTAAGGTATGGCGCCGCAGCTTCGACGTGCCGCCGCCGGTGCTGGACGCAGGCAGCGAATTCGATCTGGCGTCCGATCCGCGCTATGCCGGGATCGCGGTGCCTTCCACCGAAAGCCTGAAGGACACCATCGCGCGCGTCCTGCCATGCTGGGGAGAAAAGATCGCGCCTGCCCTGCGCGCCGGGGAAACGGTGATCGTTTCGGCCCACGGCAACAGCCTGCGCGCCTTGGTAAAGCACCTTTCGGGCATTTCGGACGAGGACATCACCGGGCTCGAGATCCCGACCGGCCAGCCGATCATCTACGAACTGGATGACAATCTGGCCGAAGTGGAACGCTACTACCTCTCGGAGCGCTGAGCGCCAGAAGAACCGGGAAGCCTGAGGGGGACGGAATGACGGACAAGTCAGTGCCAGAGGGGCCGCAAGTTGCCATCGTGATGGGCAGCCAGTCCGACTGGGAGACGATGAAGAACGCCGCCGCCGTGCTCGAAAAGCTGGGCGTGGCTCATGATTGCCGCATCGTTTCGGCCCACCGCACCCCCGACCGGCTGGTGCGCTTTGCCCAGGGCGCGCACGCCGAGGGCTTCAAGGTGGTGATTGCGGGCGCAGGCGGCGCGGCGCACCTGCCCGGCATGGTCGCATCGATGACGCATTTGCCGGTGCTGGGCGTGCCGGTGGAATCCAAGGCGCTTAAGGGCATGGATTCGTTGCTGTCGATCGTGCAGATGCCGGGCGGCATTCCGGTGGCCACGCTGGCCATCGGCGTTCCCGGCGCGACCAACGCGGGCATTCTGGCGGCATCGATCCTTGCCACATCGGACGAGGCACTGGCGCAGCGCCTGATCGCCTTCCGCACCGCGCAGACCGATTCGGTGGCGGAGAAGCCGGTCTGATGATTGCACCGGGCGAGACGATCGGCATCCTCGGTGGCGGCCAGCTTGGCCGGATGATCGCGCTGGCGGCGGCGAACCTTGGCTATCGCTGCCACGTCTATGCGCCGGAAGCCGATCCCATCGCCGCCGATGTCTGCGCCGCCTTCACGCAGGGCACGTTCGACGATGAAGCCGCCCTTGCCGCGTTTGCCCGGCACTGCGCCGTGGTGACCTACGAGTTCGAGAACGTGGCCGCCGCGCCGCTTGCCGCCATCGCGCCCCACGCGCGCCTGCATCCGCCAGCCCGCGCGCTGGAAGTGGCGCAGGACCGGGTGAACGAGAAGTCCTTTGTCGAAACGCTGGGCGGCAGGCCGGCGCCGTGGGCACAGGTCGATTCGGCCGAAGACTTGCGCGTCGCCATTGCCCGCATCGGCACGCCCGGCATCCTCAAGACCCGCCGCGATGGCTATGACGGCAAGGGCCAGTGGCGCATCATGCAGCCCGCCGATGCCGATGCCATCGACCTGCCGCAAGTGCCGCTGATCTACGAAGGCTTCGTGACGTTCGCGGCGGAGTTCTCGGTCATTCTGGTGCGCACAGGTGCAGGGGAAGTGCGCTTCTGGGACAGCGCGGAAAACGTCCACAAGAACGGCATTCTCGATCGCTCCTGCGTGCCAGCATCGCCCGTGATCCTGAACCAGGTCGAAGCGGCCCGCGCGCTTGCCGCCAAGGTTGCCGATGCGCTCGACTATGTCGGCGTGCTGACGTTCGAATTCTTCGCCACGGCTGACGGCCCTGTGTTCAACGAAATGGCCCCGCGCGTACACAATTCCGGGCACTGGACCATCGAGGGCGCGCTCACCAGCCAGTTCGAGAACCACGTGCGCGCGATCTGCGGCCTGCCGCTGGGTTCGACCGCGCTGGCAGCCAGGGGCGTGGTGATGGACAACCTGATCGGCGACGATGCCCACGATTGGCCCGCGATCCTTTCGGACCCGGCGAACCATCTGCACTTGTACGGCAAGGCGGCGGTGCGGCCGGGGCGCAAGATGGGCCACGTGACGCGGCTGGTGCTGTGAGCGGTATTCGGAAAGGCCTGTTCCTGATCTATGCCCGCGCCACCAACGGCGTGATCGGCAAGGACAACGCCCTGCCGTGGCGGCTGCCCGCCGATCTGAAGCGGTTCAAGGCGCTGACCATGCACAAGCCGATGATCATGGGCCGCAAGACGTTTGAAAGCCTGCCCGGCCTGCTCCCCGGACGCCGCCATATCGTGCTGACCCGCGATGCCGCATGGCACGCGCAAGGTGCCGAATCCGTCCCCTCGATAGAAGCCGCGCTCGCGCTGGCGGGCGAGGGCGAGGTTGCCGTGGTCGGCGGCGCGGAAACCTACCGGCTGTTCATGCCGCTGGCAGAGCGGGTGGAACTGACCGAGGTGCATGGGCAGTTCGCGGGCGATACCACGATGCCGCCGCTCGGCCCCGAATGGCACGAAACCGCGCGCGAGGAGCATCCCGCCGACGGCGCGCGCCCGGCCCATGCCTTCGTCACGCTGCACCGGTCTTGACGCCGTGCCCGCCCGCGCCGAAATACGCCCCGTGATGGGAGCACAAGCATTCCGGATGGGCAGCGCCCGGTGATCCGCCTCAGCAGTCTTTCGCCCGTGCCCGACGCCATGCGTGGCGGCATCGTGGCGCTGGGCAATTTCGACGGCTTTCACCTTGGCCATCAGGCCGTGGTGGGCGAGGCGATCCGCTGGGCGCGCGCCGAAGGACGCCCCGCCATCGTCGCCACGTTCGATCCGCACCCGGTGCGGCACTTCAAGCCCGATGCGCCGCCGTTCCGGCTGACCACGCTGGATCAGCGGCAGGAACTGTTTGCCGCCGCAGGGGCCGATGCCCTGCTGGTGATCCGCTTTGGTGCCGATGTGGCCGGGATGACCGCGCTGGAATGGATCGAACAGGGCCTTGTCGGCCACCTTGGCGCTACAGGCGTGGTGACGGGCGAGGATTTCACCTTCGGCAAGGGCCGCAGCGGCAATGCCCAGGTCCTCGCCAGCGATGGCCCACGCTTCGGTCTTGCCGCGCGTGCGGTGGGACCGGTGACGCTGGAGGGCGAGGTCGTCTCGTCCAGCCGCATCCGCGAGGCGCTGCAAGCGGGCGATTGCGAAACCGCCACCCGCCTGCTGACCCGCCCCTTCGCCATTCGCGGGCCGGTGCAGCATGGCGACAAGGTGGGCCGCACGATCAACTTCCCCACCGCCAATCTCGATATCGGCGCCTATCTGCGCCCGCGTTATGGCATCTATGCGGTAACCGGGCACTTGCCTGATGGGCGCGTGCTGAAAGGTGCGGCGAATCTGGGCATCCGCCCCACCTTTGATCCGCCCAAGGAACTGCTGGAGCCGCACTTCTTCGATTTTTCGGGCGATCTCTACGGACAGGAAATCGAGGTGGCGTTTCACCACTTCCTCCGGCCCGAGGCGAAGTTCGACGGGCTTGATGCGCTGGTGGCGCAAATGGCGCGGGACTGCGACGAGGCGCGGCGGTTGCTGGGCTGAAAAAGCGAAGGCTGTTTCGCGCAGAGGCGCAGAGGAAGCAGAGGACGCGGAGAGTTCGTGCTTGCGGCGGAGCCGCCTCCTGATTTCAAACTTTACGTTTTACAATGCGTCGCCGTGAGAACGGGCCTGAAGGCCGGGCACGACATCTTTGCGATCTCTGCTTCCTCTGCGCCTCTGCGCGAAACCCTTCTCCGCACCACGCCAGAAAAATTGCGCAAAGGCCGCCGCAGCGCTAAGGCCCGCCGGTCATGACCGAACCACGAGACTTCCGCCCGACCGTCTTCCTGCCGAAGACCGATTTCCCGATGAAAGCCGGGCTTCCCCAGAAGGAGCCGGTGATCCTGCAACGCTGGCAGGACGAGGGGATCTACCAGAAGGTCCGCGAGAGCCGCAAAGGGCGCGAGAAGTTCATCCTGCATGACGGCCCGCCCTATGCCAATGGCGACATGCACATCGGCCACGCGCTGAACCATATCCTGAAGGACATGGTCTGCCGCACGCAGAGCCTGCTGGGCAAGGACGCGCCCTATGTGCCCGGCTGGGACTGCCACGGCCTGCCGATCGAATGGAAGGTCGAGGAAGAGTACCGCAAGAAGAAGAAGAACAAGGACGAGGTTCCGCCGAAGGAATTCCGCGCCGAATGCCGCGCCTATGCCCAGAAGTGGGTCGACGTGCAGCGCGAGCAGCTGAAGCGCCTCGGCATCAATGGCGATTGGGACAATCCCTACCTGACGATGGATTCGCAGGCCGAGGGCACCATCGTGCGCGAACTGCTGAAGTTTGCTGAATCCGGCCAGCTCTATCGTGGGGCCAAGCCGGTGATGTGGTCGCCGGTGGAAAAGACCGCGCTGGCCGAGGCGGAGGTCGAGTACGAGGATATCGTTTCGACCCAGATCGACGTCGCGTTCGAGATCGTTGAGTCGCCGATTTCCGAACTGGTCGGCGCGCATGCGGTGATCTGGACGACGACGCCTTGGACGATCCCGGTGAACCAGGCTTTGGCTTATGGGCCGGAGGTTGAGTATGTGCTGCTGTCAGTCACGGCGGATACTGTGGGAGTTGGCGCGAACGGAGACAAGCGGGTCAACGAGGTGTTGGCGGCAGCCGGTCTCCCTTTCCATACCAACGGTATTTCCAAGTTTCTCGTTGCGAAAGACTTGAGGACTTCCTTCGCTGATCGCCTGAACAAGGCAGCAAAGGCGCTCGACTTCGGTGACGTTGGAGCACCGTCTCTTCAAGAGTTCATCGATCCGGATTCGGATGTTGATACCTCGATCAAAGGCTCCGACCTCGCCGGAACTATCTGCCGCCACCCGATGCACGCGCTCGGCGGGTTCTTCGCCAAGCCGCGCCCCATGCTCCCAGGCGATTTCGTCACCACCGACAGCGGCACCGGGCTTGTCCACATGGCGCCCGATCATGGCGAGGACGACTTTGCGCTGTGCAAGGCGCACGGGATCGAGCCGGTCTTCGCGGTGCAGGGCGATGGCAAGTATCGCGAGGACTGGGGCTGGCTCGGCGGGCAGGGCTCGGTCATCAACCCCAAGTTCAACGCGCCCGATGGGCCGATCTGTTCGGACCTGCGCGAGGCGGGCGGGTTGCTGGCGGCGTCGGCCGACTACAAGCATTCCTACCCGCATTCGTGGCGGTCGAAGGCCAAGGTGATCTATCGCTGCACGCCGCAGTGGTTCGTGCCGATGGATCGGGCGATTGCCCCCAGTCCCGCTCAGGCTGAGCTTGTCGAAGCCCCGGACGAGGCCCTTCGACAGGCTCAGGGCGAGCGGACTTTGAGGGAGATCGCCACCAAAGCCATCGCCGACACGCGCTGGGTGCCCGAAAAAGGCCGCAATCGCATCGGTGCGATGGTTGAAGGGCGTCCGGACTGGGTGCTGTCGCGCCAGCGCGCGTGGGGTGTGCCGATCACGCTGTTCGTCGATCGCAAGACCGGCCAGTACCTCAACGATCCGGAAGTGAACGCGCACATTGTCGCGGCCGTCATGGCCGAGGGCGTGGATGCGTGGGACGAGGAACGGGCGCAGGAATACCTGGGCGACAAGTACAGGCTCGAGGACTACGAGCGCGTCACTGACATTCTCGACGTGTGGTTCGATTCCGGCTCCACCCATGCCTTCGTGCTGGAATCGGGGCGCTGGCCGGACCTGCAATGGCCCGCCAACCTCTATCTCGAAGGGTCTGACCAGCATCGCGGCTGGTTCCAGTCCTCGCTGCTGGAAAGCTGCGCCACGCGCGGGCGCGCACCTTATGACGCGGTGCTGACGCACGGGTTCACCATGGACCAGAAGGGCATGAAGATGTCCAAGTCGCTCGGCAACACGATCAGTCCGATTGACCTGATGCGCGATTACGGTGCGGATATCCTGCGGCTCTGGGCACTATCGGTCGATTTCACCGAGGACCATCGCATCGGCAAGGAGATCCTCCAGGGTGTTGCCGACCAGTACCGCAAGCTGCGCAACACCTATCGCTACCTGCTGGGCGCGCTGGAAGGCTTCAGCGAGGATGAACGGCTGCCGGTGGCCGAGATGCCCGAGCTGGAGCAGTACATGCTCGGCCTGCTCGGCAAGCTCGATGCCACGCTGCGGCAGGCCGTCGATGACTTCGATTACAACACTTATGTCCGCGCGCTGACCGACTTCTGCAACGAGGACCTTTCGGCGTTCTTCTTCGACATCCGCAAGGACAGCCTCTATTGCGATGCGGTCACCGATCCCAAGCGCCGCGCCTATCGCACCGTGCTCGACACGCTGTTCCACGCGCTGGTCCGCTATGGCGCGCCGGTGCTGGTGTTCACGGCGGAAGAGGTGTGGGCGTCGCGCTATCCGGATGCCGATAGCGTGCATCTGGTGGAGTGGCCGGAAGTGCCTGCCGTTGAACTCGATGAAACGAAGTGGGCTGAGTTGCGTGCATTGCGTCAGTCTGTGAACGAAGCGATCGAACCGTTGCGCCGAGAAAAGGTGTTGGGATCTGGGCTTGAGGCCAAGGTCGTTGTTGGCAATGATACGGCGCATTCTTTCTCTTGGCCTGCACTCACTGAGTTGTTCATCGTGGCGTCAGTTGAAAGAGAACATGGCAACCGAGTGACCGTCGAACGCTCTACCGACCACAAGTGCGGCCGTTGCTGGCGCCTGCTTCCCGAAGTCGTGGAAGACGGCGCGCTGTGTGCGCGGTGCGATGACGTGGTGGCGCAGATCGACGCCGAAGTCGCGGCCTGATGCTCACTCGTCCGCGTCTCGAAGGCCTTGGCCTTGCGCTGGTGATTGCGCTGGTGGACCGGGCGGTCAAGGCTGTGATGGTCGGTCCGCTGGCCCTGCGCGAACGCGGGCTGATCGAACTGCTGCCGTTCTTCGATCTGCGCTATGCCGAAAACTATGGCGTATCGTTCGGCATGTTCACCGCCACGTCGCTGGAAATGCGCTATGGCCTGATCGCGGTGACCGCGCTGATCGCTGCCGGCGTGCTGGTGTGGATGCTGCGCGAAACCGCGCGCGGCGATATTGCCGGGCTGGCGCTGGTGCTGGGCGGGGCAACCGGCAACATCTATGACCGGCTCGTCTTCGGCTATGTGATCGACTATGCCGATCTGAACATCGGCGCCTGGCGCCCGTTCCAGATCTTCAATCTTGCCGACGTGGCGATCACGTTCGGTGTCCTGATACTGCTTGCCCGCTCGTTCAAATCGCGCGAAAAGCCCGACAACAACGGCGACACGTCCGCCACGGAGAATGCATGATGCGTAAAGCTGCCGCCCTCGCTCTCGTCGTCAGCGCGGCGACCTTGCTGTCTGCCTGTGGTGCAGGCGGCGGCTCGCTGTTCAACCGCGTCCGGCCCGATGAAATGGCCGTGACCCGCGCCGCGCCGCTGGTGGTGCCGCCCGATTTCGCATTGACCCCGCCCAGCCCCGGCGCGCCGCGCCCGCAGGATTCGGACACCGGCAAGCAGACGCTGGAAACCCTGTTCGGTGGCCCTTCGGCCCGCTCGAGCGTCGAGACCGACGCGCTCAACCGGTCCGGCACGGCGGCTGCCTCGATCCGCTCGACCGTGGGCGATCCGGCAACGCAGACGGTGGCCAAGGGCCAGGTCGTGCGCGATATCCTGTCCGCCCCGGAAGGCGATGGGCAGGCAGCATCGGCCGCGATCCCCAGCTGATCTGACGTTCGATGTTCACGCTAAAGCCCCGCTGCGGCGGGGCTTTTTGCGTTGTGCGTCACACCCGCCAGTCAATCGTGCCGCGGACGTGCGCCTCGAGAAAGGCGTTGGCCTGGCTGAACGGGCGCGATCCGAAAAAGCCGTTGTGCGCCGACAGCGGGCTGGGGTGCGGGGCCTTCAGCACCAGATGCGGGCCGGTTGCCAGCCCCGGCACGCGCGACGCCTTCTTCTGGGCGTGGCTGCCCCAAAGGATGAACACCGTGGGATCTGCCCGCGCGGCCACGGCGGCAATGGCCGCATCGGTGAACGGCTCCCACCCCTTGCCCTGATGCGACCCGGCGTTCGCCGCTTCCACCGTCAGCGCATTGTTGAGCAGTAGCACGCCCTGCTGTGCCCAGTGCGTCAGGTTGCCGTGGGTGGCACGGGGAATGCCAAGGTCGGCTTCGCGCTCCTTGTAGATGTTGACGAGGCTTGGCGGCACCTTGACCCCGTCCTGCACCGAAAACGCCAGCCCGTGCGCCTGGCCCGGGCCGTGGTAGGGGTCCTGCCCGAGAATCACCACGCGCACCTGATCGAGCGGGGTCAGTTGCAGTGCAGCAAGCCGCTGGCCCCGGGGCGGGTAGACGATTTTCCCGCTGCGCTCCTCAGCCTGCAGGAAGCTGACCAATGCACGTAGAGAGGCGGCTTGCAGCACTGGCTCCAGGGCGGGCCGCCATGATGGTGGCAATTGGTCGGCTGAGTTCATCCGGCCAAGGCTTACGCAGCCCGGTTGCAAGCCGCAAGGCATGAAAGGCTGCAGCATTTTGTGATGTGCGCTTGTGCAGCATTGGTAAATTCCCCTATGCTGCCAATGCGAAATGGTTGCGCAAGCGGCGCGACGGATCAGCTACGGATGGTGTGCGAATGAAGATCGCGATGGTGGGCTCGGGCTATGTCGGGCTGGTTTCTGGTGCCTGTTTTGCCGATTTCGGACACGACGTGGTCTGCATCGACAAGGACGAAAGCAAGATTGCACAGCTGCTCGACGGGGTCATGCCGATCTATGAGCCGGGCCTTGCCGAACTGGTCTCGGCCAACGTCAAGGCGGGGCGGCTTTCGTTCTCCACCGATCTGCCCAGTGCGATCGAAGGCGCGCAGGCGGTGTTCATCGCGGTCGGCACGCCCTCTCGCCGCGGCGATGGCCATGCCGATCTCAGCTATGTCCGCGCCGTGGCAGAAGAACTGGCGGCAAGCATCAGGACGCCCACGGTGGTGGTGACCAAATCGACCGTGCCTGTCGGGACCGGTGACGAAGTGGAGCGCATCATTGCCGAAAGCGGCACCGGGGTGCAGTTCGCGGTGGTCTCCAACCCCGAATTCCTGCGCGAAGGGGCGGCTATCGGCGATTTCAAGAGGCCCGACCGCATCGTCATCGGTGCCGAGGAAGAATGGGCGCAAGGCGTGATGAAGGAGGTCTATCGGCCGCTGTTCCTGAACAAGGCGCCGATCCTGTTCACGTCGCGCCGCAGCAGCGAACTGATCAAGTATGCCGCAAACGCCTTCCTCGCGACCAAGATCACCTTCATCAACGAGATCGCGGACTTGTGCGAAAAGGTCGGCGGGGATGTGCAGGACGTGGCGCGCGGCATCGGACTGGATGGGCGGATCGGCGGCAAGTTCCTGCACGCAGGGCCCGGCTATGGCGGATCCTGCTTCCCCAAGGATACGCTGGCGCTGCTCAAGACCGCCGAGGATTTCAACAGTCCGGTGCGCCTGGTCGAGGCGGTGGTCAAGGTCAACGACAGCCGCAAGCGCGCGATGGGCCGCAAGGTGATCGAGGCGCTGGGCGGCGATGCCCGGGGCAAGCGCGTGGCGCTGCTGGGCCTGACGTTCAAGCCAAACACCGATGACATGCGCGATGCGCCGTCCATCGCCATCGTTCAGACGCTGATCGATGCCGGGGCACAGGTCGTGGCCTATGATCCTGAAGGGATGGAGGCCGCAGCCGCAATGATGCCGGACGTCGAGATGGTGACCGGCACGTATGCGGCGGTCGAAGGGGCCGATGCCGTGGCGCTCGTCACCGAATGGGACGCCTTCCGTGCGCTGGATTTCAACCGGGTGAAGAGCCTGATGAACGCCCCTGTGCTGGTCGATCTGCGCAATGTCTATGACCCCGCCGAAGCGCGGGCGGCGGGCTTTGCCTATTCCAGCATCGGGCGGGTCTGACGGCCCCTTCCGGCTTCCCGCAAAAAGGGCCGCCCCATCGCTGGAGCGGCCCTCTTTGCGTAACCGGCCGGTGCGATCAGCGGATGCGCACCGGGGTATAGATTGGCGGCTGTCCGCGGCGCTGGATGCGCAGCAGCACGGCATCGCGGCCTTCGGACTTGGCCGTGCGCACGATCTTCTCGAAATCGGCCACCGTGGCCACGGTGATGTAGTTCGCCGAGAGCACGATATCACCGCGCTGCAGGCCCTTGGCTGCGGCATCCGACGATGCGCTGACGGCCGAGATGACCACGCCCTTGGTATCTTCGCTCACGCCAAGCTGGCGCGCGATCTGGGCGTTGAGCGGGATCGCGGCGATGCCAAGGCTGCTCTGCAGGGCGCCGGGACCGGGCTGCTGCTGCTGAGAATTGCCGGCAAAGCTGTCCTCGTCCTGCTGGGCATCGGGATCGAAGCTCTGCTGCGCCAGTTCCTCTTCGGTCGGACGCTTGCCCACCACGGCCTGCACGGTCAGGCGCTGGCCATTGCGCAGCAATTCCACCGGAATGCGCTTTCCGGGCGTGGTGTTGGCGACGATGAACGACAGGGTCTGATCCGGCGTCACATCCTTGCCATCGACCTTGACGACCACGTCGCCCGCCTGGATGCCGGCCTTGGCGGCGGACTGGTTCGGCTCCACCGCCTGGATGAATTCGCCGCGCTTCTTGGGCAGGCCCAGCGACGCCGCCAGATCATCGGACAGTGCCTGGATGCGCACGCCCAGATAGCCGCGTTCGATGGCTTGCCCGGCGCGCAGCTTGTCCACGATCGGTGCGGCGATCTCTGCCGGAATGGCAAAGCCGATGCCGACCGAACCGCCGGTGGGCGAGAAGATGGCGTTGTTGATGCCGATCACATTGCCCTGCATGTCGAACATCGGACCGCCCGAATTGCCCCGGTTGATCGAAGCGTCGGTCTGGAGATACCGGTCATAGGCCGAACCCGAACCGGTGTTGCGATAGACCGCCGAGACGATGCCCTGCGTCACCGTACCGCCAAGGCCGAACGGGTTGCCGATGGCGATCACCCAGTCGCCCACGCGGGCCTGCCGCGAATCGCCGAACTTGACGAAGGGAAAGGCCTTGGGTCCGGTGATCTTCAGGACGGCCAGATCCGATGCGGCATCCTTGCCCACCAGCTTGGCCGGATATTCGGTGCCATCGGGCGTGGTGACGGTGATCGATTCGACTTCGCCCTGCCCATCGGCGGTGATCACGTGGTTGTTGGTCACCACATAGCCATCGGCCGAGATGATGAAGCCCGAGCCGAGCGATTGCGCCTCGCGCGTCTGCGGCCCGCTGCCGCCCTGCCCGCCGCCGAACAGATCGCCAAAGGGCGTTCCGGCAAACGGATTGTTGTTCTGCACCTTCACCCGCTGGCGGGTGGAGATGTTGACCACGGCGGGCTGCAATTGCTGCGTCAGATCGGCGAAGCTCGACGGCGCGCCCGCGCGCGGCACGACGCTGCGCATTTCCGACTGTTCGTTCTGCGCAACTTGTGCGCCGGCGGGAAGGCCTGTCACCAGGGTCAGTGCGCTGCCTGCAAGCAGCAGCGCCGAAGTTACACCATAAGCGTATCGCACGTGGCCTGGTCCTCTTTGTCTCGGGTTGCGCCGGGGTCGGCGCGGCTTGGTACTTTCAATCCTGATTCAGCCATTCTGCGATGAACGGAGTTTGAATGGCGCCGTTCCCCGACGTTCGGCAAAACACCATCTTCGCAAAAAACAGCCGCTACTTGCCCTTGAACTGCTTGAGATATTCGTTGTCGGGCGAAAGCACGATCGACGTGCTCGAGCCCTTTTGGGCAAATGTCGTGTCATAGCTCTGCATGGCGCGGTAGAAATCGTAGAACGCCGGGTCCTTGTTGAAGGCATCGGCATAGGTCCGGGCCGCGGTCGCCTCGGCGGTGGCGCGGATGATCTGCGCCTGCTTCTGGCCTTGCGCCCGAATGGTCGCGGCTTCCTGCTGGCGCGCGGTGGCCATGCGGGTGAACGCCGATTCCAGCGGAGTGCCTTCGGGCAGGTCGGCGCGCTTGATGCGCACGTCGATGATCTGCGCGCCATATTCGCGCGCTTCACGGTCAAGCCCCTGGCGGATCTGCTCCATCGCGCGGCCGCGATCGGCGGTCAGCAGCGATTCGAAGGTCCGCTTGCCCAGTTCCTGCCGCAGCGCGGAATTGAGGATCGGCTGAAGCTGCACGGCCAGACGCTCGGTCGTCCCGGCGGTCTGCACCATCTGCACCGGATCGATGATGCGGAAGCGGGCAAAGGCGTCCACTTCGAGGCGGCGCTGGTCGGCCGACAGCACCTGCTGGCGTTCCATGTCGAGATCGAGGATGCGGCGATCGACTTCAACCACCTGTTCCATGAACGGGATGCGCCAGATGATGCCTGCGCCGGTCTGGCCGAAATCGGCATCGGGCTTGAAGCGGTTGATCACGCGATCGGGCTGGCCCAGCCGCACGATCACCGCCTGGGTCGTTTCATCGACGACTTTCAGGCAACTGGCGGCGGCCAACAGCGCGATCAATGCCGCAATGATGATGGCCTTCTGGTCGTGCCACAGCGTCTGCAAGGGGTTCATCTCACTGGCCTCCTGCGGCAGCGGCGGGAGCCGGTTCAGCGCGCTTCAGTGCGGGTAGCGGCAGATAGGTCTGCACGCCCGGCGCCTCGAGCACGACCTTGTCGGTCTGGCTCAATACCCGCTCCATCGTTTCGTAATACATGCGCCGGCGGGTCACTTCCGGGGAAAGCTTGTACTGTTCGTAGACCTTGTCGAACGCTGTCGCCTCACCCCCGGCGCGCGCGGTCAGCTGCTGCGCCCAGGCCTGCGCCCGGTTCACTTCGCTCTGCGCGTCCTGCTGGGCGGCCAGCACTTCCTTGAAGGCATCGACCACCTTGGTCGGCGGATCGGTCTTCTTGATGTCCACGCCCTGGATCACGACGCCCGAACGATAGGCGTCGAGCACGTTCTGCATCCGGTCGCGCACGCTCTGTTCGATCTGCTGGCGGCCCGAACCCATCGCATCGTTCAGCGTTACCTCGGCGATGGACTGGCGCATGGCGGCTTCGGCCAGTTCGCGCACGGTCTGCTGGGGCTCTGCCAGCTGGAACATGTACTGCTTCAGGTCCTTGATGTTCCAGCGCACCAGATAGGTCAGGTCGACCAGGTTCTGGTCGCCGGTCAGCATCAGCTTTTCGCCATCGCCTTCGGGAATGGATTCGCTGCGCACCGAGGTCACGTCTTCGACCGCGACCGACTGGATCGGCCAGGGCAGCGTGAATGCCGTGCCCGAATCGAGCGTGCGGCTATAGGCGCCGAAGGTGGTGACCACGCCCTTTTCCTGCGGCGAGATCAGATGGACCATCGATGTCGACAGCCACAGCGCTGCAACCACGGCAATGCCGACCGGCAGCCACGATTTGCCATCGGGCCGCTGCGGCATGCGCGGCAAGGTGGGGCCGCGCCCGCCCCCGCCACCACCGCCCTTGCGGTTGCGGAAGATGTCTTCGATGTTGGGGCCACGGCGCTGGCCCGACCCGTTGCCGGCAGGGGGCTTGCCCGATTGCGGCGGCAGCCAGGGATTGCGCGGACCATCGCCCGATGGCGTCGGCGCAGGCGGGGCTTCGGGTGCATCGCCCGGTTCCCTTTCGCCCGAGGGCGCGGAATCGCCGCTGCCCGAACCCCAGGGGCTTTTCTTACCGGTCATGAAAAGACCGGTCAGGAAGTGGCTTGGCCCCCGGCCGATACGCGTGAATAGTCCAACCTGATCTGTCATGCATTCGTTATAGGAACCCTCGCTGCGAAAAACAGTGTCCATTCCCGAAAATTCATCTGCTAGGGCCGGCGGGCAAGGCTTCGTTACGAAGCAGGACAGGGAATTGTCGTGAGCATGGATGAAATGGCGCTGCGCGATGCGCTCGAACAGGCGGCGGGTGACCGGCTGCAATCGCTGAAACTGGCCGAAAACGTGGCCACCGTCATGCTCGAAGTGGGCGGGCTGGAGCGGCTGGACCGGGACAAGCTGGAGATGGCCGTCCGCGATGCGGCACGGAAAGCGGGCGTCGCCGACTTGCGGCTGGGCATGACGGCAGAGCGCAAGGCGCGGCTGATCATTGCCGTGTGATCGGGCAAGGGAGGCGTGGGCAAGTCCACGCTGTCGGCCAATCTGGCGGTGGCCATGGCGCGTCTGGGGCGCAAGGTCGGGCTGGTCGATGCCGACATCTACGGCCCCTCGCAGCCACGCCTGCTGATGACCGAGGGCCGCAAGCCCGAAGCGGAAGGCAACAAGATGCACCCGGTGCCCAGCCCCTGGGGCGTGCCGATGCTGTCGATGGGGCATCTGGTCCAGCCGGGACAGGCCATCGCCTGGCGCGGCCCGATGGCGGGCAATGCGCTGAACCAGCTGATCGATGCGCACTGGGGCGATACTGAAATCCTGGTGGTGGACCTGCCGCCCGGCACCGGTGACGTGCAATTGACGATGCTGGCCAAGCACAAGCCGGCCGGCGCGGTGATCGTCTCCACCCCGCAGGATCTGGCGCTGATGGATGCCACCCGTGCCATCGGCCTGTTCGAACAGGGCAGCGTGCCGCTGATCGGCATGGTCGAGAACATGGCGGGCTATATCTGTCCCCATTGCGGCGAGGAAAGCGATCCCTTCGGCGTCGGCGGCGCCGAAGCGGCGGCCAGGGTGATGAAGCTGCCCTTCCTCGGCCGGGTGCCGCTCGACATGGCCATCCGCCGCGAAAGCGATGCCGGCAATCCGCCCGCAGCCGGAGACGGCCCGCAGGCCGAAGCGTTCCTATCCATCGCGCGGGCCGTGCTCGCGTGGATCGACGCAAAGCGCTGAGGCCGATGCGTCTGACCCGGCGAGGCATGCTGGTAGGAGCAGGGGTGGGCGGCACGCTGCTCATCGCCTTCCCGCTGCTGCCGCGCCGCCATCCGGTGCCACTGGCAGCGGGCAAGGACGAACATGTCGTCGATGCCTTCCTGAAAGTCGGGAAGATCAGGAACGGCGACTGCATCCTGACCATTGCCGTGCCCTTGTGCGAAATGGGGCAGGGCATCACCACGCTGGTCGCCCAGATCGTGGCGGACGAGGCAGGCGCGGACTGGCGCAAGGTGGCGGTGGAAGCCGCGCCGATCAGTCCGGCCTATGCCGATCCGGTGCTGTCGGCCAGATGGGCGCCGCTGTGGATGCCGGCGTTCGCCTCATTGGGCGAAGATGCCGATGGCACGCTGGCCCGGCTCCATGCCGAACGCGGACCGTTGATGATTACCGCCGATGGCACTGCGCTCGCCGCCTTCGAAGCGCCTCTGCGCGCGGCCGGCGCGGCCCTGCGCGCGATGATGGCGCAGGCCGCGGCAGACAAGTGGGGCGTCGGCTGGGAGGAATGCGATACGAAGGACAGCTTCGTGACGCATGGCAGGAAGCGCCTGTCCTTCGGCCAGTTGCTCGATGCCGCCGTGGATTACGATCCGCCCGCCGTGCCGGTGCTGCGTGCCGAACCCCCGCGTGAGGCGCCCGGCCAGTTTCCCGAAGGGGCCCCGGCGCGCCGTCCCCGGCTGGATCTGCCCGCCAAGGTCGATGGCAGCTTCACCTTTGCCGCCGACGTGCGCCTGCCCGGCATGGTCTTTGCCGCGATTGCCCATGGACCGCAGGGGTCCAGCGTGCTGTCGAGCTACGACAAGCAGGCCGCAGCAGCGGTGCGCGGGCTGGTGACCGTGGTCAAGGCCCGGCGCTGGCTCGCCGCCGTCGCCACCGGCTGGCATGCCGCCGACAAGGCAGTGCGGGCGATGGAGCCGCGCTTCACCGCAGACGGTCCGATTGCCGATAGCGAGAAGGTGCTCGTCGCGCTCGACAAGGCGCTGACCAAGGGCGATCCGCAGCGCCTCATGGCCGAAGGCGATCCCGATGTGCTGCTCGCCAGGCCTTCGCTTACGGCGCGCTACGATATCGACGCTGCGTTTCATGCCCCGCTCGAAACGGCCAGCGCCACCGCGCGGATGCGGCACGGCAAGCTTGAGCTGTGGATCGCCACGCAAGCGCCGGAACGCGCGCGGCGCGCGGCGGCGCGGGCGGCGGGCGTCGGCCGCGCCGATGTCATCGTCTATCCGATGCACGCCGGCGGCAGCTTCGATGCCCGGCTCGATGTGCGCATCGCCGCGCAAGTTGCCACGATCTGCCGGATCGTCGGCAAGCCGGTGCAGCTGACCTATTCGCGCTGGCAGGAAGCGCTCGCAGGGATTCCCCGCACGCCGCTGTCGGCGCAGCTGGATGGCGCGATCAGTCCGGACAAGACGCGCGTTCTGGGCTGGCGCACGCGGCTGGCGGTTCCGGCAACGGCGCTGGAATCGGGCGCGCGCCTGCTCGATGGGTGGGGCGTCGGCCAGGCGCTCGATCTGCAGGACCGGGCCGATCCGCTGGCCTGCGAAGGGGCGATGCCGCTGTACCGCATTCCCGAAAAGGCAGTGGACCAGGTGCCCCTGTCGCTGCGCCAGCCCACCGCGCGGTTTCGCGGGCAGGCCCATGGCTACACCGCCTTCCTGACCGAAAGCTTCATCGACGAACTCGCCCACGCGGCGGGCAAGGAGCCGCTGTCGTTCCGCGTCGGCATGCTGGAAGGCGAGCCGCGCGTGGTGGCCTGCCTGCAAGGCGCAGGACGGCTGGCGCAATGGGGCGGCGGGATCGAGGCATCGGGCCAGGGCATCGCGTTCCACCAGATGACGCTGCCCACCGGCAGCGGCGCCACCGCCAGGGGCCTGATCGCGGTCGTCGCCACCGCACGGGCCGAAGCGGGCGTGGTGCGGGTGGAGCGGCTCAGCGCCTATGTCGACATCGGCCGCATCGTGAACATGGCGATTGCCCGCCAGCAGATCGAAGGCGGGCTGATGTTCGGACTTGCCCACGCCGTCGGCGGCAGCAGCGGCTATGCCAAAGGGCGGCCGATTGCGGCAAGACTGGCGCAATTGGGACTACCCCTGCTTGCCGATTGCCCCAAGGTTGATATTGCCTTTGCCGACAGCAACGAGGACCCGTTCGATCCCGGCGAACTGGGAATGGTGGCGGTCGCTCCGGCTATCGCCAATGCCCTGTTTTCGGCTACGGGCGTGCGCTTCCGGCGATTGCCGTTAATTTCCGAAGGCTTTTGAGCCTGTCTTTTAAGGACCATGATGCAACGCCCTGCCGATCATCCTGTTGTGCTTACCGGCAAGATCGGCGTTCTCGTCGTCAACCTCGGCACGCCCGATTCCCCCGATGTGCCTGCGGTAAAGCGCTACCTGAAGGAGTTCCTTTCGGATTCGCGCGTGGTGGAAATCCCCCGGCTGATCTGGCAGCCGATCCTGCGCGGCATCATCCTCAACACCCGGCCCAAGAAATCGGCCCACGCCTATGCGCAAGTGTGGAGCGAGGACGGCTCGCCGCTCGCCGCCATCACCAAGGCGCAGGCGCGCGCCTTGCAGGAACGGCTCGGCGATGCCGCGATCGTCCGCCATGCGATGCGCTACCAGTCGCCCGCCGTGGCCGCAGAGCTTGACGCCTTGCTGGCGGCAGGGTGCGAACGCATCCTGATCGCGCCGCTCTATCCGCACTATTCGGGCGCCACCACCGCCTCGGCGCTCGATGCCGTGGCCGACTGGATCAAGGCCCGCCGCCGCCTGCCCGCGCTGCGCACCCTGCCGCCCTATCACGATGACCCGGCCTTCATCGGCGCGCTCCATGCACAGATGTCGCGAGAGATCGCGGCGCTGGCGTTCACGCCCGAACTGCTGCTGCTGAGCTACCACGGCATGCCCGAACGCACGCTGCTGCTCGGCGATCCCTATCACTGCCACTGCCGCAAGACCTCGCGCCTGCTGGCTGAACGCTTCGCGCAGAGCCACCCCGGCCTGCGGCTGGAAACCACGTTCCAGTCGCGCTTCGGCCGTGCCAAGTGGCTGGAACCTGCCACCGACACCGTGCTGATCGAAGAGGCGACCAAAGGCACCCGCCGCATCGTCATCGCCGCGCCTGCATTCTCGGCCGATTGCCTCGAGACGCTGGAAGAACTGGCCATCCGCGGCAAGGAAGATTTCGAAGCGGCAGGCGGCACGCACTTTGCCGCGCTCAGCTGCCTCAACGCCGGTTCAGAAGGCGTGGACATGCTCGAAACGCTCATCCGCCGCGAACTGTCGGGCTGGATCTGAACTACCCTCTTGGCCGCTGCCGAATGGCATGTTAATTGCCCGGTTAAATTGATAAACCGGGAGAGACCATGGCCAGTATAGCGCCCGATATCGGCACCCACCTGCACACCGACCGGGCCAATCCGCACTGGGTGCGTCTGGGTGATGACAGCAAGCTCGATCACATCCCGGGCGAAGATGGCTGGCCGGTGCTGGGCACCACGCTGATGCAGTTGGCCGATCCGCTCGGCTTCCAGAAACGCATGGCCGATACCTACGGCCCGGTGTTCCGCACGCGCAGCTTCGGGCGGCGCGGGGTCAATCTGGTCGGCGCCGATGCCAACGAACTGGTGCTGTTCGATCGCGAAAAGCTGTTTTCCAACGAGCAGGGCTGGGGCCCGGTGCTCAACCTGCTGTTCCCGCGCGGGCTGATGCTGATGGATTTCGAAGCCCATCGCATCGATCGCCGCGCGCTGTCGATCGCCTTCAAGCCCGAACCGATGCGCGCCTATTGCGGCGTGCTCAACACCGGCATCGCCTCGGCCATGGCTGGCTGGGGCGGCCCGATGCGGCTCTACGATGCGATCAAGGCGCTGACCCTCGATACCGCCGCATCCAGCTTCCTTGGCCTGCCGCTGGGGCCAGAGGCGGACCGCCTGAACCAGGCCTTCGTCGACATGGTCCAGGCCTCGGTCGGCGTGGTCCGCAAGCCGCTGCCGTTCACCAAGATGGGCAAGGGCGTGGCCGGGCGGCGGCTGATGGTCGAATACTTCGGACGGCTGGTGCGCGAACGCCGCGCCCATCCGGGCCAGGACATGTTCAGCCAGTTTGCGCTCGCCACCAGAGACGATGGCTCGCTCCTGCCCGAAGATGTCGTGGTCGATCACATGATCTTCCTGATGATGGCCGCGCACGATACGATCACCTCGTCGGCCACCGTGCTGTTCTGGCAACTGGCCAGGAACCCCGATTGGCAGGACAAGCTGCGGGCCGAGGCGCGCGCGGTTACCGGCGGAGTCGGGCTGTCGCTCGCCTATGAAGACCTTGGCCGGATGGAGCTGACCGAGATGGCGTTCAAGGAAGCGCTGCGCTTCATGCCGCCTGTGCCCAACATGCCGCGCCGCGCGCTGCGCGATTTCCGCTTCGGCGGTTATGACATACCCGCCGGCACGCCCATCGGCATCAGCCCTGCTGCGGTCCACCACGATCCGGCGCATTGGGACCAGCCGCAGGTGTTCGATCCGATGCGCTTCACGGCAGATAAGGTGGCGGCGCGGCACAAGTATGCCTGGGCACCGTTCGGCGGCGGCGCGCACATGTGCCTGGGGCTGCATTTCGCCTATATGCAGGTCAAGTTGCTGGCCAACCACATCCTCACGCGGTTCGAGATCGTGATGCAGCCGGGGGCAGAGCCGCAGTGGCAGGCCTGGCCGATCCCCAAGCCGCGCGATGGCCTGAAGGTGGCGCTGCGCCGACTCGGCTGATGCACCGAATCTGTTGACGATTCGATGCGCCACCGCTAAGGGCCGCGCTTTCCGGCGGGATATTCCGCCATCCCGCAAGTATTCACGCGGCCGCCCCGTGCGCCCGCCAAGGCACGAGAAACAGGAAAACCATGGCCAACACGCCGCAAGCCCGTAAGCGTATCCGTCGCAACGATCGCCGCGCCGAAATCAACGGCAACCGCCTCTCGCGCATCCGCACTTTCGTCAAGAAGGTCGAATCGGCGCTTGAAGGTGGTGACAAGTCGGGTGCGGCAGAAGCGCTGAAGGCGGCGCAGCCTGAACTGGCGCGTGGCGTTGCCCGTGGCGTGCTGCACAAGAACACCGTGGCGCGCAAGCTGTCGCGCCTGACGAAGCGCGTCGCCGCTCTCTGATCGCACCGTTCCAGAGCAATCTGGCGGTCCGGATCGGACCTAATCGAATCGCTGGCCAATCCGGTTCACGCGTTCTTTCGGTTAAGGCAGCACAAACATGGAACGTGGCCGGCGAGTGCTTCGCCGGCCCTTTTCATTTGTGCAGCGCAAGTATGACGCCGCGCTCTATTGTTACAGTGTGCAGACGCAGCAAGTCACGGAAACTACGCGATTCGCATGGTTAGAGTGCTGAGAATAAGTAAAAACCCTTAAAAATCAGCATGTTAATGCAGTCGTGCGGGTTAGCGGGAGTCAAGGGCATTTATTTCAGTTTTTTTGCGCCCTCCCTGCTTGCGCGATAGGCCCGAAGGCCAATAGACAGTTCTCACCGGCGGCGGGAATCACTGCCAACTGGTGTCACTGGACATTTTTCGAACAGGACCTGTCGCACACTGCGCGGCAGTTAGTGGTTATTTATGCCTGCGTGCCGTGAAAGGCGCGCGGGTAAGGAAGTTGGGGCGCGAAGCGTGAAGGTGGACGATTTCGCAGGAGGTGGCGCAGGGGGCGCGGCGGTCGGTACGGACCGCACTACAGATCGTATCGGGGCAGGCAGGAAGGGACGTGACAGCACAATGATCGAGGACCAGGAAGCGCTGGATCTGGCAGCAGACTGGGCCGACATCAGCCAGGGTCTGAAGAAGGATCTCGGCTCGCAACTGCACGCCCAGTGGATCAAGCCGATTCAGCTCGGGGCGTTCTGCAAGGAAACGGGCACGCTCGACCTGTTCCTGCCCACCGAATTCTCCGCCAACTGGGTGGCTGATCGCTTTGCCGATCGCCTCAGTCTGGCATGGAAGATCGCCCGGTCCGAAGTGCGCCAGGTGCGCATCACCGTTCACCCGCGCCGCCGCTCGATGCCGGAAATGCGCGTGGGCGCCGAAGCTTCGGCCCCGGCCCGCGCGCCGGCCTATCTCAACGCCGGCCCGGCAATGATCGACACCGCCCAGTCGGGCCTCGATCCTTCGCTGACCTTTGCCGAATTCGTGTCCGGCTCGGCCAATGTGCTGGCGCTCAACGCCGCGCAGCGCATGGCCGCGATCGAGACGCCGCAGTTCTCGCCGCTCTACCTCAAGGGGTCGACCGGACAGGGCAAGACCCACCTGCTCCACGCCATCGGCCACGCCTTTGCCGCCAACAAGCCGGGCGCGCGCATCTTCTACTGTTCGGCCGAACGCTTCATGATCGAATTCGTGCAGGCCATGCGCTCGAACGAGATGATCGAGTTCAAGGCGCGGCTGCGCGGTTTCGACATGCTGCTGGTCGATGACATCCAGTTCATCATCGGCAAGGCATCGACGCAGGAGGAATTCCTCCACACCATCGATGCGCTGATGAGCGCGGGCAAACGCCTGATCGTGGCCGCAGACCGCGCGCCCCAGGCGCTGGACGGCGTCGAACAGCGCCTGCTCTCGCGCCTGTCGATGGGCCTTGTCGCTGATATCCAGCCTGCCGACATCGAACTGCGCCGCAAGATCCTCGAACATCGCCTGGCCCGCTTCAACAGCACGCAAGTGCCGGCCGACGTGATCGAATTTCTTGCCCGCACGATCAATCGCAACGTGCGCGAACTGGTCGGCGGCCTGAACAAGCTGATCGCCTATGCCCAGCTCACCGGCCAGCCGGTGTCTTTGCAACTGGCCGAAGAGCAGCTGACCGATATCCTCTCGGCCAACCGCCGCCGCATCACCATCGACGAAATCCAGCGCACGGTCTGCCAGTTCTATCGTGTCGACCGCACCGAAATGGCCTCCAAGCGCCGCGCCCGCGCGGTCGTGCGCCCGCGTCAGGTGGCAATGTACCTCGCCAAGGTGCTCACCCCGCGCTCCTATCCGGAAATCGGCCGCAAGTTCGGCGGCCGCGATCACTCCACCGTGATTCACGCAGTGCGCCTGATCGAGGAATTGCGCACCCGCGATGCCGACATGGACGGCGACGTGCGCACGCTGCTGCGCCAGCTGGAAGACTGAAGGATTTCGCGCAGAGGCGCAGAGAAAGCAGAGATCGCCAAGAAGAAGAGCTGGCGGCGCAGCCGCTGACAACGCTCAGTTTCTGGCCATGGAGTGCGGCTTCAAGAGCCAGACTCATCTCTGCGGCCTCGCTTTCCCTCTGCGCCTCTGCGCGAACCTCTTTCTCTTTTCTGTTTCACGCCCTACCTGCGTCCCATGACGCCTGACCGCCCGGAACGCCTGAACCGCTTCGCCCGCCATATCGTCCTTCCCGAAGTCGGCGCGATGGGGCAGGCGAAGCTGGCAAGCAGCCACGTCGTGCTCGTCGGCATGGGCGGCATCGGCTCGCCTGTCTTGCAATACCTCGCCGGCGCAGGCGTCGGCCGCCTCACCCTGGTCGACGATGATGTGGTCGAGGCCAGCAACCTTCAGCGCCAGACGATCTACACAGAGGCCGATATCGGCAAGCCCAAGGCCGAAGCCGCCGCCGCATGGGTGGCAGCGTTCGATCTGGCGCTGGTCGTGACGGCGCACGCAACCCGCATCACGCGCGAGAATGCGGCAGAGCTGATTGCGGGAGCCGATGTGGTGCTGGATGGGTGCGACAACTTCGCCACGCGCCTTGCTGTATCCGATGCCTGCGTGAAGGCGGGCGTCCCGCTTACCAGCGCGGCGCTGGGGCGCTTCCAGGGGCAGATTGCCAACTTCGCCGGACACCGCCCCGATCACGCCTGCTACCGCTGCTTCGTCGGCGATGCCTTCGATTCCGAGGATTGCGACAGCTGCGCCGATCTTGGCGTGCTCGGCGCGATGGTCGGCATGGTCGGCGCGTTCGGGGCCATGGCGGCCATGCGCGTGCTGCTCGAAGGCGTGTCGGCGCTGGGCGACCCGCAATGGGGCCAGTTGCACCTGCTGGACGGTCTCAAGCCTGCCCTGCGCACGATGCGCATTGCGCGCGACCCTGAGTGCCGCGGGTGTGGGGCGGGCCTTTGAGGCTTTGCTGGGGACCTGGATAAGCGATTCGTCGCAATCCACCTTCGTCGTCATTGCGAGCGTAGCGAAGCAATCCAGAGCGGTTCTGCGCCGCCCCTGGATTGCTTCGTCGCTACGCGCCTCGCAATGACGAGAATTGGGCGGTGAGCTTGCAAGGAAAAGGGCGCGAGGACCGAAGTCCCCGCGCCCTGTTCTGTTCAGGCTGAAGCCTGCGCCTTACGAAGCGAGCTTGCGCAGCACGTAGTGCAGGATGCCGCCGTTCATGAAGTATTCCACTTCGTTGGCGGTATCGATGCGGCACAGCGCGGTGAAGATCAGCTTGGTGCCGTCCTTGCGCGTTACTTCCACTTCCACGTCCTGGCGCGGCTGCAGGTTGGCAACGCCCTTGATCGTGAAGGTATCGTCGGCCGACAGCGCCAGCGACGTGCGGCTCTGGCCGTCCTTGAACTGCAGCGGCAGCACGCCCATGCCGACCAGGTTCGAACGGTGGATGCGCTCGAAGCTTTCGACGATCACCGCGCGCACGCCCAGCAGGTTGGTGCCCTTGGCGGCCCAGTCGCGGCTCGATCCGGTGCCGTATTCCTTGCCCGCGATCACCACGGTCGGCGTGCCCGCCGCCTTGTGCTTCATCGCCACGTCATAGACCGAGCCGACCTCGTCGCCGAAGCGCGAGAAGCCGCCTTCGATGCCGGGGACCATTTCGTTCTTGATGCGGATGTTGGCAAAGGTGCCGCGCATCATCACTTCGTGGTGGCCACGGCGCGCGCCATAGGAGTTGAAGTCCGCCTTCGAGACCTGATGCTCCATCAGCCACTGGCCGGCCGGGCTGTCGGCCTTGATCGACCCTGCCGGGCTGATGTGGTCGGTGGTGATCGAATCGCCCAGGATCAGCAGCGGCTTGGCCTCGATGATGTCGTTCACCGGAGCCGGCGTCATGCTCATGCCTTCGAAGTACGGCGGGTTGGCGACATAGGTCGATCCGGCGCGCCACGAATAGGTTTCCGAACCGGTCACGTTGATCGCCTGCCAGTGCGCATCGCCCTTGTAGACGTCGGCATAGCGCGCCTGGAACATCGCACGGTCCATGCAGCCGGCCATCGTCGTGGCAACTTCGCTGTTGGTCGGCCAGATGTCCTTGAGATAGACGTCAACGCCGTCCGTGCTCTTGCCGATCGGCGTGGTGGTGAAGTCCTCGATCACCGTGCCCTTCAGCGCATAGGCCACCACCAGCGGCGGGCTGGCAAGGAAGTTGGCGCGCACGTCGGGCGATACGCGCCCTTCGAAGTTGCGGTTGCCCGAGATCACGGCAGCGGCGACCAGGCCATTGTCGTTGATCGCCTTGCTGATCGGCTCGGCCAGCGGGCCGGAGTTGCCGATGCAAGTGGTGCAGCCATAGCCGACGAGGTTGAAGCCGACCGCATCGAGATGCTCCTGTAGCCCGGCGCGCACGAGGTAGTCGGTAACCACCTGGCTGCCCGGGGCAAGCGAGGTCTTGACCCACGGCTTGGGCTTCAGGCCCAGTTCGTTGGCCTTCTTGGCGACCAGGCCCGCCGCCACCAGCACGCTCGGGTTCGAGGTGTTGGTGCAGCTGGTGATTGCGGCGATCGTCACGTCGCCATCGCCGATGTCGAAGTCCATGCCCGCCACCGGAACGCGCGCTTGAGCCTTCTTGTAGGTCTGCGCCATGTCGGCGTTGAACACGTCGTCCACTTCGGGCAGCGACACGCGATCCTGCGGGCGCTTGGGTCCGGCCAGCGATGGCACCACGGTGCCAAGGTCCAGTTCCAGCGTCGAGGAGAAGATCGGCTCGACCGCGGGATCGATCCAGAAGCCCTGTGCCTTGGCATAGGCTTCGACCAGCGCGATCTGCGCTTCTTCGCGACCGGTCAGGCGCAGGTAGTCCAGCGTCTTGTCGTCAATGCCGAAGAAGCCGCAGGTCGCGCCATATTCGGGCGCCATGTTGGCCAGCGTGGCGCGGTCGGCCAGCGACAGCGCGGCAAGGCCGGGGCCGTAATATTCGACGAAGCGGCCGACCACGCCATGCTTGCGCAGCAGGTTGGTGCAGGTCAGCACGAGGTCGGTCGCGGTCACACCTTCCTTCAGCTCGCCGGTGAACTTGAAGCCGACCACTTCGGGGATCAGCATCGAAACCGGCTGGCCCAGCATCGCGGCCTCGGCCTCGATCCCGCCCACGCCCCAGCCCAGCACGCCCAGGCCGTTGACCATGGTGGTGTGGCTGTCGGTGCCGACGCACGTGTCGGGATAGGCCACGGTCACGCCATCCTGATCCGCGCTGGTCCACACCGTCTGCGCGATGTTTTCCAGGTTCACCTGGTGGCAGATGCCGGTGCCCGGGGGCACGGCGTAGAAGTTGTTGAGGCTCTTGGAACCCCACTTGAGGAAGTCATAGCGCTCCATGTTGCGCTGATATTCGATTTCCACGTTCTGTTCGGCGGCCTTGGGGTGGCCGAATTCGTCCACCATCACCGAATGGTCGATCACCAGGTTGACCGGCACCAGCGGGTTGATGCGCGAGGTATCGCCGCCCATCGTGGCAATGGCATCGCGCATCGCGGCCAGATCGACCACGCAAGGCACGCCGGTGAAATCCTGCAACAGCACGCGCGCAGGGCGATACTGGATTTCGCGGTTGGTTTCGCTGGGATTCTGCTGCCAGTCGATCACCGCCTTCACATCGTCCGTCGATACGGTGAAGCCCCCGTCTTCAAAGCGCAGCAGGTTTTCCAGCAGCACCTTCATCGAGAACGGCAGGCGCGAAATGTCGCCAAACTTTTCTGCCGCCTTGGCAAGCGAATAGTAGGCAAATTCCTTGCCGCCCACGTTCATCGTGCTGCGGGCGCCGAGTGTATCCTGTCCGACCTGGGTCATGGCTGTGCGTCTTCCCTCTGTGTCGCGGCCGCAGCGCGATAGTGCCACGCGGGGAATAGCCTGGGCGTCAAGCCCGGTGGCTGCGCGGCGGTTTACGGCCTGAAAGCCTGTGCGCGATGCGCGCAAACCGGCCATGCGTCAAGGGCGGGAAGCCCCCAATTTGCGCAGGTGCAGCACAATTTTCCCGCTCCGATCACTTATTGAAATTCAATAGCAATAGTGCGCCGCCCGCGTCAGTGCGCTGGCGCTGCCGCTCCGGCGCGCGTGGCATAAAGACACCCTGCCACGATCAGCGTCACGCCTGCCAGCAGCGGCAGCGTCACCGGTTCGGCAAAGACGATCCACCCGACGATCGCCGCCCACACGAAGGCGGTATATTCCAGCGGCACCAGCACTTGCGCCTCGGCACGGCCATAGGCCCAGCTCAGCAGCATGATCGATCCGGCCGACATCGCCGCCGCTGCGATCAGCAGCCACCACACCGTGCCGGTCGGAAACGGCGCCAGCCACCACGCGCCCAGCCCCAGAAAGCAGAACTGCACCAGCGACTGGAAGAACGCCACTTCCTCTGGCCGCGCCAGCATCGCCTGCTGGCGTTGCAGCACCAGGTTCCAGGCATAGAGAACTGCCGAAACCAGCGTGGCGATCAGGCCCTTGACCGCTTCGGCATCGGCCGGGCCATTGAACTTGCCGCCCGCGATCACCGCAACGCCCAGCAGTGCCAGCACCGATCCGCCGATGGCCGCGGGTCGCACCGTCTCACCCAGCAGCAGCGCCGCCAGATAGAGCGCGATCAGCGGCGCAATGAACGACAGCGCGATGCCTTCGGCCATCGGCAGCCGCACCAGGCCATAGAAGAACAGCGTCGCCATGACCGAGGCGACCACCCCGCGCAGCATGTGCACCTTCAGGGTCGACCACGCCGGCCAGCCCTGTCCGCGCGCCAGCCATAGCGGCGCCATCATCATCGTCCCGGCAAGGCCGCGCCAGCACATTGCGGCATAGGCGCCCAGCGCCATCGACGCCGCCTTCATCACCCCGTCCATCACCGAAAACAGCGCAAGCCCGGCCATTGCCGCCAGCACCGGCAGCAGCAAGGTCGGAACCGGACGGGAGGGCGGGGTGTTCATCACGCAAGCCATAGGCAAAGCCGCTGCGGCCGGGAACCGCAATCTGGCCACCTGCGGGTTCATCTGCACGATTCAGGCCCGGTAAAGGCGCGATGCGTGATCGTGCCAAGCTTGATCCTTCAGGCCGCTTGGGGCAGGACCGTAGCGTACCTGCGGCTCCGGACCTGCGCTCTGGCCGTCGGGATGTAATGCCGACAAGACCTTACAGGGAATGTGCAAACGTGAAGCGTGAAATCGAAGGGACCGGCCTTTCCGGCAAGTCGGGCATCGCCCTGATGATCGCCGCAACCTTGCTCACCCCGGTCCAGGCCCTTGCGCAGCGTTCGCCCGCCACCCCCGCCGCGCCGCTCGATCTTACCAGGCAGGTTCAGCCGAGCGTGCCGCCCGCCTCCGGCCCAGTCTCCGGCCCGGTGTCCGTCCCGGCCCCCGGCGCGCCTGCGCCTCTTCCGCCGGAAGTCGTCGCCCCCGTCGCGCCCGAACCGGTGCCGGTGCCGCACTGGACAAAGGCCGATGCGCAGGCCTTGCTGGTGGCCATCAGGGGGATCGGCAGCGAAGGCCTTCTGGCCAAGGACTATCAGCCCGAAGCCTTGTCAGCGGCCATTGCCAAGGGTGAAGGCCCCGCGCTCGACGATGTCGCCACCCGCCTGTTCAGCTGGCTGATCGAAGACTTGCGCGATGGCCGCACGCCGATGCCCGCGCGCGTGCAATGGTTCGCGGTCGATCCGGATCAGGACACCAACCCCACGCAGCTGGTCGTCGCCTCCGCGCTGGAAAAGCACGATATCAAGGGCGCGCTGACCGCGCTTCTGCCCACCCATCCCGATTACGCCGCGCTCAAGGATGCCCTGCCCAAGGCCACCACGCCTGCGCAGACCGCACAGATCCGCGCCAACATGGACCGCTGGCGCTGGCTCGCGCGCGATCTCGGCACGCAGTACCTGCTGACCAACGTGCCCGAACAGATGCTGCGGCTGACCGTGCGCAACAAGATCATCAAGAGCTACAAGGTCGTCGTCGGCAAGCCCGGCCGCACCGCCACGCCGCAGCTGGCCGAAACGGTCGAAGGCGTGATCTTCAACCCCACGTGGACCGTGCCGCAGTCGATCGTCGTGGGCGAAGGGCTGGGCGCGCGGCTGGTCAACAACCCCAAGCAGGCGGAACGCGAAGGCTACAAGGTGACCAAGGCAGCCGATGGCACGATCTATGTCGTGCAGCAGCCGGGTGACAACAATTCGCTGGGCCGCATGAAGCTCGACATGCCCAACGAACACGCGATCTTCCTGCACGATACGCCCAGCAAGGCGGCCTTCAACCAGCCGATGCGCGCGCTCAGCCACGGCTGCATCCGCGTGCAGGGCGCGGTCGAACTGGCCATGACGATGGGCATTCTGGGGGCTGCGATGACGCCCGAGGACGTTGCGCTGGCGCACACCTCGAAGGTCTATACCAAGGTGCCGATGACCAAGACCTTCCCTGTCTACATCACCTATTTCACCGTGGCGCGCGATGTGAACGGCATGTTGCGCTCGTTCAGCGATGTCTATGGCCGCGATGCCCCGGTCATCGCCAGCTTCGCCAAGCCGCGCGAATTGCACACCACCCAGCGCAAGAGCGCCGAGGAAGTGATCAAGCTCGATAACCCGCTGTGATGCCAGGGTGAGGACGCGGCAAAGCGTTTGCCAGCGCAAGGCGCGCTATGCGAGCCGCGAGGACGCCGCAGAGGCCGCGACGCACAGCGGCCTCGTCCTTCATCCCTACCGTTGCGACCGGTGTTTGCGCTGGCATCTGACGAGCCGGACCAAGGGGCGGCGGGTGGCGCGCCCCTGATCCGCACATGCCCGCTCCCCCGCGAAGGCGGGGGTCTCGGTGTTGTTCAGGAACATCTGCCGAAAAGGCCTTACGCTCTCCGCCGGAGGTTGTCCTTAGTTTGCCGTATGATCGGGGACCGGGAAAATGGTGAGGAGCGCCCTCAACCCAGCCCCAACCGGTCCGCAAAGATCAGCCGCCCACCCGACAGGTGCCACAGCGCTTCGTTGAAATCGGTCTCGCCCATCGCAAAGCAACCATCCGACCGGCCCAGCTTGCCCCACTTTTCCAGCATCGCGGCATTGGCGTACCAGGCCGGGTGCAGCACGATGGCGCGGTCCAGCACGTTGGTATTGTCGGGCGAAAGGCCGGTCAGCCGGATCGAGGTGCCGTATTTGCCCTTGTACCATTCGTTGGTCAGATAGGCGCCGCGCGATGTGGCAAGGCTGCCGACCTCGTTGGAAAAGGTCTTGAGGAACCCGTCATGTTCCGGGTCCGATCCGCGCCCGTGGGCCACCAGAAAGGACCGCACGCTGCCGTTTTCGAGATTGGCAAAGTGAAATCGCGGCAGCGATGAAGGCATCGCAAAATCGGCAATCCCGACAATGTCGGTGCGCCACAAGGCAGACCGATGCTGCTCGACCTTTTCCTTGGCCAGATCGAGGACGCGGCGGTGTTGCTCGTTGGGGAAATAGACCGCAGCGGCCGTCCGCGGGGCGGCGATAGCCGCGGCGGCGCTGGCCACAGCGCCTGTCAGAACCTTGCGTCTGTCCATGCCGTTCGTCATTTGCAGTCCCGTACCATGCCGCCCCCTTACCGGGCATGAACGCGGCAGATTACGCGATTGCGCCAGAATTTCCAGTCGCCCGGTGATTCCCCTGCGCGCCCAGTTCAGCCAGGGCTGCGCCATCTACGCGCATCACCGTCCATTCGTCCATGAACCTTGCGCCCAGCGACTGGTAGAACCCGATGGCCGGCGCGTTCCAGTCGAGCACCGACCATTCCAGCCGCGCGCAATCGCGCTCCACCGCCAGCGCCGCCAGATGCGCCAGCAGCGCCTTGCCAAGACCCGATCCGCGCGCTGCCGGTTGCACGAACAGATCCTCCAGATAGATCCCCGGCTTGCCTTCGAAGGTCGAGAAATTGTGAAAGAACAGCGCAAAGCCCTGCGCCACCCCATCGATCTCGCCAATCACGACTTCGGCATAAAGCCTCGGCCCGAACATCTTCTGCGCCAGCACGGCCTCGTCGAACCTCACCTCATGCGCCAGCTTCTCATACTCGGCCAGCGCCCGGATCAGGCTGGCGATCAGCGGAACGTCGGCAGGGGTGGCGGGGCGAATGGTGATGGTCATGAATTGAACGCTGCCTCAAGATCACGGCGGGCATCGACAACACGAACGATCCGGACGACGCGTAACTCATCATCAATATCATAGAAGATCAAATATGGCGTTCGTAACAACGCACGCAGCCCCAAGCGCAAGTCATCGCGCGATGGACCGATTCTTGGATGATCAGCCAAACGGGCCATCGCCTCGACTATCCGCTGCACCTGCCGGTTGGCAGTAGCTTCGTCTTCAAAAGCAATGGTCTGCCAGATGTCCAGCAGGTCTTCACGCGCTGCTTCTGCGCGCTCGATTCTGAAATTCATGCCTGGCGTTCAGCCAGCCTTCGGCGTCCTTCAGCGATTATCGCGTCAGCACCTTCCCACGGAGCGAAACCGCTTTGATAGCCCTCGTCGATAAGCGCCCGCAGTCGGGCGAGATTTGATTCGCGCTTTTCCTGCCAAGTGCGCAAGGCGGTTGATACCACCTCCTCGATCGAGAGGAACTCGCCTCCAGCCACCGCGCTTTTGGCGCTGTCGAGCAATTCGGCCGGAATTTCGACCGACAATTTTTCGAACTTGCCCATCATGTGAACCTAACCCGTTTTGCCGGACCAAGCCAGCCCCTACTCCGCCGCCTCGGTCACGTTGCCGGCATCGCTGCTCGCCGCTTCCAACTCGGCGGCCTTCTTTTCCACCAGCGCCACGATGTGGTCGAGCATCTCTTCGCTCTGCACGGTGTGGTCGGTCACGCCCGAAAGGTAGACCATGTGCTTGCCGTTGCCGCCGCCGGTCAGGCCGATGTCGGTCTCGCGCGCTTCGCCCGGGCCGTTGACCACGCAGCCCAGCACCGAGAGCGACAGCGGGGTCTTGATGTGCGAGAGGCGGCTTTCCAGCGCTTCCACCGTGCGGATCACGTCAAAGCCCTGCCGCGCGCAGGATGGGCAGGACACCACGCGGACGCCGCGGGTGCGCAGGCCCAGCGATTTCAGGATCTCGAAGCCGACGCGCACTTCCTCTTCCGGCTCGGCCGAAAGCGAGACGCGCACCGTATCGCCAATGCCCGCCCACAGCAGGTTGCCGATGCCGATCGAGGATTTGACCGTGCCGCCGATCAGCCCGCCGGCTTCGGTGATGCCAAGGTGCAGCGGGCAATCGACCGCTTCGGCAAGGCCCATGTAGGCCGCCACCGCAAGGAAAACGTCGGAAGCTTTGACTGCCACCTTGTATTCGTGAAAATCGTGGTCTTGCAACAGCTTGATATGGTCGAGCGCGCTCTCGACCAGGGCGTCGGGGCAAGGCTCGCCGTATTTTTCGAGCAAGTCCTTTTCCAGGCTGCCGGCATTCACGCCGATGCGAATCGCGCATCCGTTCGCCTTGGCGGCGCGGACCACTTCGGCCACGCGCGCGTTGCTGCCGATGTTGCCGGGATTGATGCGCAGGCACGCCGCACCCGCATCGGCCGCTTCGAGGGCACGCTGGTAGTGGAAATGGATGTCGGCCACGATCGGGATGCGCGCCGCCTTGACAATCTTGCCGAGCGCCGCCGTGCTTTCGACATCCGGGCAGGACACGCGAATAAGGTCGGCGCCGGCATCCTCGCAGCGGCGGATCTGGTTGATCGTGGCCACTGGGTCGGAGGTGAGCGTGTTGGTCATGGTCTGCACGGTGATCGGCGCATCGCCGCCCACAGGGACCGTGCCGACCATGATCTGGCGGCTCTTGCGACGCGCGATATCGCGCCATGGACGGATCGATGACATGGCGCCCATATAGGCGCAAAAGATGCATCCTGAAATACACCTAGATGCACCTAGGCGCACCTAAGTGCGTTTAAAGCGCTGCGGCGAACATGAATTCGGGGTCAATATGGTCGCCAACGGCAAAGGTGATGTCCGCCACCTTCTCCAACCCGTAGCGCCGGTAGAAACGCTGCGCTTCGGGATTGTGCGCATAGACCGAAAGCTGCATCTCGTCGGCCCCCCACGCGCGCCCCTCTGCCAGCGCCCACTCCATCAGCCGGGCGCCGTGGCCGCGTCCGATCAGGTCGGGGTCGGTGTAGAGCTGCTTGAGCTCCATCGGCGCTGCGGCGCTGGTGTGGGGTGGCAGCGTGCTGGCGCGTGCGATCTTGCAGAAGGCGGTCAGCCGCCCGCCGTCCTCGATAACCGCGATCTGCATGGCGGGATCGGCGAGCTGGGCTGTGATGGTGGCGGGCGCGTGCGTTTCATCGAGGAAACGCGCAAGGTTTTCAACGCTGTAGAGGTGGCCGAACTTGGCGACGAAGGCGCGGCGGCCCAGATCGGACAGGGCGTCAATATCGGCGGGCGTAGCAAGGCGGAGCGTCATGGCTCCGCCTTAGCTGGCAATGCCGGGCCGGTCAGCCCTCCTTCGGCGCTTTCACCTTGGTGTAGGGCACGAACTGGCCGAGGCCGACCGTGCCGCGCCAGAAGCCGCCGTTGCGATCGATCATGCGCACGATATCGACGTTGCACAGCTGCGAACCCCACGGCGTGGTCAGCATGATGTCGCGATCATCCAGAATCGCAGCGCCGGAGTCCGGGCGATTGACCCAGATGGTGCTGCCGGTGTCGTAGGTGATGGCGGTCTTGTCGTAGATGCGGGTGCCGTTGACGCGGGGCAGGTAGATGCAGCTTACCGGCTCCCCGGCGACGCGGCCTTCGAGCGTCTTTTCAAGCTGTTGTTCAGGCGTGAGACGCGGTTTGGCGTCGGCGGCGGCCCCGATCAGGAGCAGCGATCCGGCGGCCAGTGCCGCAGCGATCTTGCTGGCGGTTTTCTTCATGACTGGCACTTCCTTTCAGTTCGATCTGTGATCGATAGCCCGAGTCGGCTGAACAGGCGCTGAAAATTCAGCCGCCCAACACTCAGGCCGTTCCCCCGATCGTCAGCCCTTCTACCAGCAGGGTCGGCTGGCCGACACCTGCGGGAACGCTCTGCCCGCCCTTGCCGCAGACGCCAACGCCTTCGTCGAGGGCAAGGTCGTTGCCGATGCCGGTGACCTTGGTGAGGCAGGTGGGGCCATCGCCGATCAGCGTGGCACCCTTGATCGGCGCGCCGAGCTTGCCGTTTTCGATGCGGTAGGCCTCGGTGCAGGAGAACACGAACTTGCCGCTGGTGATGTCCACCTGACCGCCGCCGAACGATTTGGCGAAGATGCCGTTCTTGACGCGGCTGAGCAGTTCGGCGGGATCATCGTTCCCGGCGCGCATGAAGGTGTTGGTCATGCGCGGCATCGGGGCATGGGCGAAGTTTTCCCGGCGGCCGTTGCCGGTGGGGGCAACGCCCATCAGCCGTGCGTTCAGGCGGTCATGGATGTAGCCCTTGAGGATGCCATCCTCGATCAGCACGTTTTCCTGCGTCGGGGTGCCTTCATCATCGATCGACAGTGAACCGCGACGGCCCTGGCCGTTCACGCCCAGCAGCGTGCCGTCATCGACCACGGTAACGCCGGGAGCGGCCACCCGCTGCCCGATGCGGCCCGAAAAGGCGCTGGTGCCCTTGCGGTTGAAATCGCCTTCGAGGCCGTGGCCGACAGCTTCGTGCAGCAGCACGCCGGGCCAGCCGGGGCCGAGCAGCACGGTCATCTCTCCGGCAGGGGCGGCCACCGATTCGAGGTTGACCAGCGCCTGCGCCAGCGCCTCGTCAATCGCGCGGTTCCAGGTATCTGGCGCGAACAGATCGTCATAGAGACGCCGCCCGCCAATGCCGAACGAACCGGTTTCGCGCCGTCCGTTGTGTTCGGCTACGATCGACACGTTGAGCCGGACGAGCGGGCGCACGTCATGCGCAACAAAGCCATCAGCGCGGACGATTTCGACCACGGACCAGGATGCCGACAGCGAAGCCGAAACCTGGGCCACGCGCGGATCGCGGGCGCGGGCCGCAGCATCGATCGATTCGAGCAGCCTGACCTTGGCCTCGAACGGCACGGCATCGAGCGGCGAGGCTTCGGTATAGAGGTGGCGATTGCTGTTGCGCGGCGGCGGGGCAGGCTGGCCCCTGGCCGGATCGAGCAGCTTCAGCGTTTCGCCGGCGCGGGCAATGGCGGCGGCGGAAATCTCGTTGGCGTGGGCAAAGCCGGTCATCTCGCCCGAAACGCCGCGCAGGCCGAAACCGGCATCGCGCGAATAGTCTGCCGTTTTCAGCCGCCCGTCATCGAAGCCGAAACTCTCGCTGGCGATGAATTGCAGGTAAAGTTCGCCATCGTCGCACGATTTGAGCGCAGTGGCGGTAAGGGCCTGCGCTTCATCGGGCGATAGCATGCCGGAGCGGTAGAGCAGCGAGCGGGTGTCGATATCGGTCATGGCACCGATATAGGGAGCCTTGGGTCCGGGGGGAAGGACGGTTGAGGGGAAGGGTGGGGTGCGTTGGGCGGGCATCCTGCGACAAGCTCAGGATGAACGGGATTTGTGATGATATTCGTGTTATGCGCTTTCTTTTACGTACTCATTGAGCAAAGTATCATGAGCTGGTTGCCTACTTACAATCAGGAGGTTTTGCACTTGCCAACTTCCCTGAGCATTCAAATGGCGAGTATTCTGGCTGGCAGCACGGCGCTTGGGCGGTTTTTAGCGGGTTTCGTGCTACAGAAATTTGAGTGGCACAAGGTGCTGTCGGCTTGTTTGTTGCTGGCTGCAGGACTGGTGTTGCTGGCCATTCCGCTCGCAAGCGCTCCAGGTAGTCAGGATATATCCGGATGGGGGAGTGCACCCCTTGCAGCCTTCGTTTTTCCATTGATCGGCTTGTTTCTGGCGCCGATTTATCCTGCTATCAATTCGCGGATCCTGAGCAGTTTGCCCAAGCAAAAACATGGCCTTATGTCGGGTTTGATCATCGTATTCTCCGCGCTGGGGGGTACCACGGGTTCGATCATTACGGGAAATATTTTTGGAAAATTGGGCGGACAAAAGGCTTTTTACTTTTCGCTGATCCCGATCGGAGTTTTATTAGTGGGCCTGTTTTTCTTTAAGAAACTGCAAGCGAAGCGTTCAGTTGAATTATAAACAATGACACAATGACTAACGTCACCTTTCTCCATCTTCCCTCGCTTTCCCCGCTGTATGAGAACATTCAAATCAGCGGTATCTTTCCTGATTCCAAATTTTTTCCGGACTGCAGACCCAGATCTGAGCCGGCAAAAATTTTAGAAGCCTATGAGCTGGCCCAAAATCAGCCTGGCTTTGATCTAAAAAACTTCGTTGAAACCCACTTTGAGTTTCCCGAAACACCAGATACCCACTATGAATCCGCCAATAAGCCCATTCGAGAACACCTCGATAAGCTCTGGGACGTACTGCTGCGCAAGCCCAACTCGTCAATAATCACGCCCAATTCATCACTTATAGCGCTCCCTCACCCTTATATCGTGCCTGGCGGGCGTTTTCGGGAGGTCTATTACTGGGATAGTTATTTTACGATGCTGGGTTTACAGGTTTCCGGTCGTACCGAGGTGATCCAACACATGGTGGATAATTTTGCTTATCAGATCGAAACCTTCGGACACATCCCCAATGGCAACCGAAGCTACTACCTCAGCCGCTCCCAGCCGCCGTTTTTTTCATTGATGGTCAGTTTTTTAGCTGAAATAAAAGGCGAAGCAACCCTGCTTCATTATCGCAGGGCCTTAGAAAAAGAATATGCATTCTGGATGGATGGCGAAAATGAAATGGGCGCACAACTTGAAGGTCGTCCCCTGGTGGAAGCCCGTCGTCGTATTGTAAAGCTAACTGATGGCAGCATCCTGAACCGTTACTGGGATGATGACCCCAGTCCCCGTCCGGAAGCCTATATAGAAGACCTGCATACCGCTCAACAATCAAGTCGCCCCACAGCAGAAACC
>JAPLPG010000293.1 GCA_026400375.1 Novosphingobium sp.
CGAGATCGACCGCCATGTGCTCGCCGGCCACGGCGATGAAGCCGCGCTGATCTTCGAAGGCGACCGCTGGGACATGGCAGCAGACGCCGGACGCGGAGCACCCGTCGATACCTTCACCGTCACGCGCAAGCGCCTCATGCTCGAAGTGGCCAAGTGCGCGGTTGCACTCGAAGCCCTCGGCCTCAAGGCAGGTGATCGCATCGCGCTCAACATGCCGAGCATCGTGCCGCAGATCTTCTGGACCGAAGCGGCCAAGCGGCTGGGCATCGTCTACACCGCCGTGTTCGGCGGCTTCAGCGACAAGACCCTGTCTGATCGCATTGCGGATGCCGGGGCGCGGGTCATCGTGACATCGGACGGCAGCTACCGCAATGCGCAGGTGGCCGCGTTCAAGACCGCTTACACCGACCCCGCGCTGGATAATTACGTGCCCGTCAGCACCGCGCTTGGGGTGCTGGCGGCCACCGACTTCGGCCTTGCCCCGGCAGACGCCGCCGTGATCAACGAAACGGTTGCCGAAACGCTCGCGGGTGAAGTCACCGTCGAACGGTCCGACGTCATGCGGGGCGTCGGCCGCGCCCTCATCAAGCTGGGCGAAGCAGGCCGCATCGGCACGAGCGATGCGGCGCGCGTGCGCCTTGCCATCGCCTCCAGCCTCGTCACGCTGCCGCCGCGCGTCGATACCGTGATCGTGGTGCGCCATACCGCGCAGCCCGATATCGTCTGGCGCGCCGAGCGTGACCGGTGGAGCCACGAGCTGACCGACGACGCGCTGGAAACGATCCTCAAGGCCGCGAATGTCGCCAGCGAAGATGCGCTGATGGCGCTGCCCGATGCAACCTTCGTCCGCGCGATCTGGGCGTCCTCGAAGCCGCTCGCGGTCGATGCGGACTATCCGCTGTTCTTCATCTATACCTCGGGTTCCACCGGCAAGCCCAAGGGCATCGTCCACGTCCACGGCGGCTACACCGCAGGCATCGCGCATTCGATGCAGGTGGCCTTCGATGCGCGGCCCGGCGACACGATCTTCGTCGTGGCCGATCCGGGCTGGATCACCGGGCAAAGCTACCAGATTTCCGCCTCGCTGCTCAGCCGCGTGACCACGGTCGTCTCCGAAGGTTCACCGGTGTTCCCGCATGCAGGCCGCTTCGCCTCGATGATCGAGCGGCACAGGATCACGATCTTCAAGGCGGGCGTCACCTTCCTCAAGTCGATCATGTCCGATCCGTCGAACCTCGCGGACGTGCAGCGCTATGACATGAAGTCCTTGCGCGTCGCCACATTCTGCGCCGAACCGACCTCACCCAGCGTGCAGGCCTTCGGCATGGAGCACGTCACCCCGCAATATATCAACAGCTACTGGGCGACCGAGCACGGCGGCATTGCGTGGACCCATTTCTACGGCAACGCGGACTATCCGCTGAAGGCCGACGCCCACGCCTTCCCGCTGCCGTGGATCGTCGGCGACGTCTGGGTCGAGGACGAGAACGCAAGCGGCGAGGCCGCTCCCTTCGCGCGCTCCGGCAGCGAGGGCGTCATGTGGCGCCGCGCTGCACCGGGCGAAAAGGGCGAAATCGTCATCGCCGCGCCCTACCCCTATCTCGCCCGCACGATCTGGGGCGATGTGGAGAACTTCCGGGTCGAAAACGGCAGCGTCGTCGGCAACTGGAAGGGCGATGCCGGCCGCTGGGAAGGCGGCTACTGGAGCCGCTGGCAAGGCGCATGGGCCTATACGCAGGGCGATTTCGCCATTGCGCACGATGATGGCTCGTTCTCGTTCCACGGCCGCTCGGATGACGTCATCAATGTCTCGGGTCACCGCATGGGCACCGAGGAAATCGAAGGCGCAGTCCTGCGCGACAAGGCGCTCGATCCCAATTCGCCGGTCGGCAACGTGCTCGTCGTCGGCGCACCGCACCGCGAAAAAGGCCTTACCCCGCTCGCGTTCGTGGTCCCCGTCGCGGGCCGCAAGCTGACCGAGGAAGACCGCCAGCGCCTGTTCAACCTCGTCCGCACCGAAAAGGGCGCGGTCGCGGTTCCGGCCGATTTCATCGAAGTCAGCCAGTTCCCCGAAACCCGCTCCGGCAAGTACATGCGCCGCATGGTCCGCGCGCTCGTCGAAGGCGGCGATCTGGGTGACGTGACCACCTTGCGCAATCCCGAAAGCCTGACCGAACTCAAGACCGCGATCGATGCCTGGCAGCGCCAGCAGCGCCTGTCGGAAGAGCAGGCACTGTTCGAACGCTATCGCTACTTCCTCATTCAATACAACGCCGTAGCCCCCGGCAAGCGCGTCGCCACGGTCACCGTCACCAATGCCCCGGTCAACGCGCTCAACGAACGCGCGATCGACGAGCTGGTGATCGTGGTCGAGCACCTTTCCCGCAAGGACGATGTCGTCGCGGTGGTGTTCACCGGCGAAGGCACCAGCTCGTTCGTTGCGGGCGCGGATATCCGGCAGATGCTGGAGGAGATCCACAGCCACGACGAAGCGCTGGTCCTGCCGAACAACGCGCAGCTGGCGTTCCGCAAGATCGAGACGATGGGCAAGCCGTGCATCGCGGCAGTCCAGGGCGTGGCGCTGGGCGGCGGCATGGAATTCGCGCTGGCGTGCCATGTGCGCGTGGCGGAGACGACCGCGCGCTTCGGCCAGCCCGAAATCCGCCTGCGCCTGCTGCCCGGTTATGGCGGCACGCAGCGCCTGCCGCGCCTGCTCGCCGATCGCCACGGCGAGGTCGGCGTGCGCGATGCGCTCGATCTGATCCTTGGCGGGCGCAGCATCGATGCGGCGCAGGCCCATGCCATCGGCCTTGTCGATGCGCTCGCCGACGGGCCGCGCGATGCGCTCGCCGAAGCGCACGCGATGGTGCGCGATTGGGTGAAGCGCGGGACGGACAGCCCGCTGGGCGCGGCATTCGCCGTCCGCGAAGCGGCCACCGCGCAGTGGGAAGCGCCGTCTGGTGTCAATCTTGACACCGTGCTGCAGGACGATTTCCTCCAGCGCATCTTGCGCCAGCTCGATTGGGCCGGACGCGGCACCGCAGGCGCGCGCGCGCTTGACGCCGTGCGCACCGGGCTCACCTCCGGCATGGGCGCCGGCCTCGCCCGCGAAGCCGCGCTGTTTGCCGAGGCGATCATCGATCCCGAAGGCGGCAAGACCGGCATCCGCCAGTTCATGGACAAGGTCGCGCCGCCGCTCCCCGTCCGCCGTGACGGCGTGTGGATCGACGCCGAACATGAACTGCGCGGCAAAGCGCTGGAGGCCAGCGGCGATCTGCTCCCCGTCGGCGCGCCGTTCTATCCCGGCGTCACCGCGATCCCTGATTGGCAGTATGCCTTCGGCATTGCCCGCGATCCGGACACCGGTGCCCCTCGTTTCGGCCCGCCCGCAACGCACGAGCGCGAACTGATCGTCAAGGTGCCCGAGCCTGCGCCCAACGAAGCGCTGCTCTACATGCTGACCAGCGAGGTCAACTTCAACGACATCTGGGCGCTGACCGGCATTCCCGTCTCGCCCTTCGATGCGCACGAGGAAGACGTCCAGATCACCGGCTCGGGCGGCATCGCGCTCGTGGCGGCGCTTGGCAGCGAAACGCGCGCCGAGGGGCGCGTGAAAGTCGGCGATCTCGTCACCGTCTATTCGGGCACCAACGATCTCCTCTCGCCCGCGGTCGGCAACGATCCGATGTTCGCCGACTTCTCGATCCAGGGCTACGAGACCGAAACGGGCAGCCACGCGCAGTTCCTGACGGTGCAGGCCCCGCAGATGCACAAGGTCCCGCCGAACCTGACGCTGGAGCAGGCGGGCAGCTATGTGCTCAATCTCGGCACGATCTCGCGCTGCCTGTTCACCACGCTGCAGATCGCGCCGGGCCGCACGCTGTTCGTCGAAGGCGCGGCCACCGGCACCGGGCTCGATGCGCTGCGCTCTTCGGTCCGCACGGGCCTGCAAGTCACCGGCCTCGTCTCCAGCCCGGACCGCGCCGCCTTCATCACCGGCCAGCAGGGCGCAGTGGGTGCGATCAACCGCAAGGATCCGCGCTTCGCCGATCTCTACACCACCGTCCCCGAAGACCCCGCCGCCGCCCGCGCATGGGAAGCCGCCGGCCAGCCACTGGTAGAAGAATACAAGGCGCTGAACGACGGCAAGCTGGCCGATTATGTCGTCAGCCATGCCGGCGAAACCGCGTTTCCGCGCAGCTTCCAGCTCCTTGCCGAAGGTGGCACCCTGGCGTTCTACGGCGCCTCGTCAGGCTATCACTTCAGCTTCATGGGCAAGCCGGGCAAGGCCAGTCCCGAAGAGATGCTGCGCCGCGCCGCCCTGCGCGGCGGTGAGGCCGTGCTGATCTACTACGGCCCGGGCTCCGACGCGCTGCTCGATGACATGGGCCTTGAAATCATCGAGGCCGCGCGACGCTTCAACGCGCGCAGCGTTGTCGCCACCACGACCGACGGCCAGCGCGAGTTTCTCGGCTCGCTGGGGCTGGAAGACGCCATCGAAGGCATCGTCAGCCTCGAGGCAATCCGGCGGCGTGAGGGGGACAATTTCCTCTGGCCCGATACGATGCCGCGCCTGCCCGATGCCAAGGCCGATATCGAAGTCTTCAAGGCCGCCGTGCGCGATTATCAGGACCGGGTGATGAAGCCGTTCGGCTCTGCTGTCGGCAAGATCCTGCGCTCACCCGACAACCCGCGCGGCGCGCC
The DNA here is from genome assembly GCA_026400375.1 of Novosphingobium sp. GTDB lineage: Bacteria > Pseudomonadota > Alphaproteobacteria > Sphingomonadales > Sphingomonadaceae > Novosphingobium. The sequence continues at coordinate 4,705 of JAPLPG010000293.1, forward strand.
CGATCTGGTGTTCGAGCGGACCGGGCAGGACACGCTGGGCGTCTCGACCTCGCTGGTGAAGCCCTTCACGGGCCGCGTTGTGTTCTCCGAAGATTGCGCGGGCAGCCGCTTCACGTTCTATGCGCCGCAAGTCTGGACCCGCCAGCGCAAGATCCTGATGCCCACCGCATCGATCCTCGGCACGCACCTTTGCAATGCCTACGAAGTCGCACGGATGAACGACATGATCGCGGCGGGCCTGCTCGAAGTGACTGAACCCGAAGTGGTCGGCTGGGACGGGCTGCCCGAAGCGCATCAGGCGATGTGGGACAACCGCCATTCCGGCTCCACTTATGTCGTCAACCACGCCCTGCCCGCCATGGGCCTGCGCAGCCGCGATGCGCTGCTCGAAGCCTGGGCGGTGATGCAGGAATCAGGACCTAAAGGGCAGGCTTGACAAAAGGGCCCGGAACCAGCGAACGTCCATGGATTGAGCGACCCGGGCCAAAGCCCGGGCGTCCGTTTTCCTGCTGCCACGCTGTCCTCCCCAGGCACGATATCAAAAAAAGCGCGCAACATTGCTTGCCGCGCATACGTGGGAGAGTGACATGGCCAAGGCAAAGACCAGCACAAGCGTCGATACCAAGCCGAACGATTCGACCACCGGGCTACCGGTCAGCAGCGCAGCCGGTCGTCTGGCCGGCAAGATCGCCCTGGTGACTGGCGCAGCCGGCAATCTGGGCGGCTACATCGTGCGCCACTACCTTGCCGAAGGTGCGACAGTGGTCATGTCCGGCCGCACGCAGGAGCGGATCGAAACCGCCGCCGCTGCAATGCGCGCCGCCTGTGGTGTAGACGAAACACGGCTCGCCACAGTCGTGATGGACGGCGGCATTCCGCAATCGGTGCGCGATGGCGTGGCCGATGTCATCGCGCGCTTTGGCCGGATCGACATTCTCGTCAACAACGCAGGTTCGGTTGGTCCCAAGCAACCGATCGAACAGTTGCCCTTCAACGAGGAAGAACTCACCGCCCTGCAAAAGCGCGGATCGACCGACACCGAAACCGTCGGCGCTGCCATGCGCAACATCTTCGGCGTGGCCTGGAACCTTGCACGCTTCACGGCTGATGCGATGAGCGAGGGCGGCTCGATCATCAACGTCTCGACCATTTTTTCGCGCACGCAATACTTCGCGCGTTCGGCCTATGTCGTGCCCAAGGCCGCGATGAATGCCTGGTCGCGCGAACTTTCGCTCGAACTCGGCCCCCGCGGCATCCGCGTCAACCTCGTGTTCCCCGGCCCCATTGAAAGCGAGCGCATCCGCAACGTCTTTGCCACGATGGACAAGGCACGGGGCGATGACGATGGCACCACCGCCAATACCTTCTTCAACATGATGTCGCTCGAACGGGGCGTGAATGGCGCGCCCAGAGCCAAGACGTTCCCGGTCCCCGATGACATCGCCAAGACCTGCGTCTTCCTTGGCAGCGATGAATCCGCCGCGTTCAACGGCCACGATTTCGAAGTCACCCACGGCATGACCGTGCGCAAGGAAGAACGCTCGACCTACCTTGCCCGCCCCACCATGCGTTCGATGGATGGTGCTGGCCTTGCCGTCCTGATCGCAGCCGGTGACGGCTGGGAAGAAGCGCTGGAAATCGCCAAGATCCAGATCGCCTGCGGAACGACTGTTCTGCTCGGCCTGCCGCGCCAGGCCGATGTCGCCATCGCACAGTCGCGTGCCAAGGCAGAGGGCATCGGAGACGCACTTACCATCGTGCGCTTCAACCGCACCGAACCTTCGGCGATAGAAGCGGTGCTGGCCGAATATACCAAAACCCGCTCGCCGATAACCGGAGCCATCTTCCTGCCGGTCAACGGACCGGGAGAATTTGCCGGCAAGCTGGTCGATGCAACCGACGAGGGCATCGCGTCGTTCATCGATGTCGAACTGGTCGGCGCCATGGTGCTGGCCCGCGCGCTCAGCCGCTATTGGAAGCTGCATGGCTCGATGCTGCAAGCCCCGCGTTTCATCTACATGTCGAACGCAAACGACGGGCAGGACAATGTCTATGCCAACATGCTGCGCGCCGCCATTGAGCAGCTGGTGCGCATCTGGCGTCACGAATCCGAGGTCGACGTGGCTCACGGTCGGCGCCGGCATGTGGAGTGGGGCAACCAGATCGTCCGTTTCACCAATAGCGAGCCAGAAAACACGCGTTTTGCCGCCGGCCACGCCGCGCGCGTCCTGATCAAGGAAAGCAAGATCCGCGAGGTCACGCTCTATCTGCCCACCAGCATCGGCGAGGCGACCGGTGCGCGCAAGGCGATGGCGGGCTTCAGCGAGAACATCACCGGCCTGCATCTGGGCAAGGTCGCGCTGATCACCGGCGGTTCGGCGGGCATCGGCGGACAGGTCGCGCGCCTGCTCGCGTTGGCAGGGGCCAAGGTCATGATGGTCGCCCGGCGCGAAAGCGAACTGGCGGTGGCGCGCGCGCGGATCGTCAGCGAACTCGAAGACATCGGCTTTGCCGGTGTCGAACGGCGCGTGCAGACCATGTCCGGCATGGACGTCAGCAACCTCGAAAGTCTCAAGGCCGCTGTCGATGCCACGATGAAGGCCTTCGGGCGGATCGATTACCTGATCAACAACGCAGGCGTCGCCGGGGCCGAAGAGATGGTCGTCGATATGAGCCTCGATTCGTGGAACTACACGCTCGATGCCAACCTGATCTCCAACTTCGTGCTGATGCACCACGTCGTGCCGCTGATGAAGGCGCAGGGCTCGGGCTACGTGCTCAATGTCTCGTCCTATTTCGGCGGGCAGAAGAACCTCGCCGTCGCCTATCCCAACCGTGCCGACTATGCCGTGTCCAAGTCCGGCCAGCGCGCGATGGTGGAATCAATGGCGCGCTATCTCGGGCCTGAGGTGCAATTCAATGCCATCGCGCCCGGCCCGGTGGATGGGGATCGTCTGGCAGGAACCGGCGGCAAGCCCGGCCTGTTCGAACGGCGCGGCAAGCTGATCCTGGCCAACAAGCGGTTGAACGCCGTCCATGCCGCCGCAGTAAAGTCCTTGCGCCGCGGGGTGCGGGTCGAAGCCGTGCTCAGCCGTCTGTCGCGCAACGATACGGTGCGCATGTCGCACGATACCAACAACCCGCGCGAACTGCGTGAACTGGCGCTGGCCTGCGCGCGCGAAGGCGATGGTCTGTGCACCTGGGATCGCTATCTGATGACGCCGGATATCGCCGCCAAGCTGGTGTGCCGCTTGCGCAATGCCGGCTATTTCCTCGATTCTCCCGAATGGTCAGACCGGCCCGATACCCCGGAAGCCAACAGCGGCTGGCTGCTCAAGACCCCGCCCGAAGACCAGCCCTTCCTGCCCGCTGAAAAGATCGCCACGGAGGCCAAAAAGGTCGGCACCGGCGTGCTGTCGCAATTGCTGCTCGGCAAGATGCCGACCGAGACGGACGTGGCCCAGGCCACGGTGTTCTTCCTGGCAGACCGCGCGGTCAGCGGGGAAACCTTCATGCCATCGGGCGGCCTCAGCGTCGAACGCTCCACCACCGAACGCGAACTGTTCGGGAGTCCCAAGCAGGAGCGGCTCGATCAGATGCGCGGCCGCACCGTGTGGATCATCGGCGAACATCTCACGGATTACCTTGCCGAAACTGCGCGCGAACTGATCAGCGAATGCCACGTCGCGCGTGTCGTGCTGATGACCGGCACCGCGCAGGGCTTCGCCGCAATCAAGGACGCCTTGTCCGATCTCGAAGACGCGCCGCTGGAAATGGCGCTTCTCGATGGCGGCGTGGAAGCGGCGATGGACAGCGCGCTGGCGCAATGGGGCCACCCGACGACCATCGTCTCCACCCAGCTGCAAGCCTTGCCGACCCGGCTTTTCGGCGCCGACGCCCTGCTTTCCCCGGAAGAATTCCGCACGCTGGTGGCCGACAACCTCACCACGCACTTCCGCGTGGCGCGCAAGGCCTCGCTCTATGATGATTGCCAGCTGGTGCTGGTGACGCCCGATGTGCCGATGGGCGACAAGAGCCCGGCTTTCGCGCTTGCCAACTTCATCAAGACCACGCTGCACGCCTTCACCGCAACCCTGGCGGTGGAAAACGAACGCCTGGTCCACGGCGCGCCGGTCAACCAGATCAACCTGACCCGCCGCGTCCGGTCCGAAGAGCCGCGCGATCTCGATGAACATCTGGAGGAGGTCAAGCGCTTCGCCCGCGCCGTGCTGCTGGTCGGCACGCCACTGCCCGATGCCGAGGATTCGCGCTACCGTGCGCGGATCTATCGCGGCATGTCGATGACCGTGTAGCGGCGGAGCGCTGATGGAATACCTGTCCTTCGAAAAGCCGATCGAAGCGCTCATCCGGCGCGCAGCCGCCATTCGCGAATCCGGGGGGCGCGAATCCGGGGAGCGCGAAGACGAGGCTGCGATGCTGGATGAGCGCGCGCACCGCCAGCTGGGCGATATCTACGCGCGGCTCACCCCGTGGCAGCGCACGCAAGTGGCGCGGCACCCTGCCCGGCCCCACTTCTCGCACTATGTCGAAGGCCTGTTCGATCACTTCATGCCGATGGGTGGTGATCGCCTGTTCGGCAACGATCAGGCGATCATCGGCGGCTTCGCGCGATTTGGCGGGCGCAAGGTCGTCGTCATCGGCCACGCCAAGGGTGAAGATACCTCGTCGCGCCTGCGCCACAATTTCGGCATGGCCCGGCCCGAAGGCTATCGCAAGGCGATGCGGCTGATGGATCTGGCCGACCGGTTCGGCCTGCCCGTCATCACGCTGGTCGATACGCCCGGCGCCTTCCCCGGCGTCGATGCCGAAGCGCGCGGGCAGGCCGAAGCCATCGCCCGCAGCACCGAAAAGTGCCTGTCGCTGGGCGTTCCGCTGATCGCGGTGATCGTCGGCGAAGGTGGTTCGGGCGGCGCGGTGGCGCTGGCCGCGGCCAATCGCGTGCTGATGCTGGAACACGCGGTCTATTCGGTCATCTCGCCCGAAGGCTGTGCGTCGATCCTGTGGCGCGGCTCCGATCGCGCGCCCGATGCCGCCGAAGCGATGAAGATGACCGCCGCCGATCTGCTCCAGCTCGGCGTGATCCACCGCATCGTCTATGAACCCAACGGCGGCGCGCACCGCAATCATGCCGAAACGATCCGGCGGTTGGGCACCGCGCTACGCAGCGAACTGGACGATCTGGTGCCGCTCGGCGCAGACGATCTGCGCAACGACCGCTGGAACTTCTTCATGCAGCTTGGCGAAATCTGAACCGGCGGCGGAACGGAGGATCCGCCAAGGCGTTTCTTTGTGCCGGAACTGCGCATGCTCTGCCACGTGGCGTGCCGTCGGCAAACACGGAGCGTCCCAACGATGGTAGATACCCCGCCGCCTGCACCAGCCAGGAAACCCCGTCGCGCCGCCGCGCCGCGCAAGTCTGAAAGCAAGGCACGGCTCGAGGTGCGCAACGCCCGTATCGCCGATGTGCGCGGGATAACCGCGCTCGTACGCCGGGCCTATGGCGATGGACAGGCCTATACGTCCGGGCAGATATCGGGCCAGATCAACAACTTCCCGGCTGGTTGCTTCGTCGCCGTGCTGGATGGCCAGGTGGTCGGCTATTGCGCCACGCTGCAGATCGCCGGCGAAGTGGCGCTGGCCCCCCACACCTGGGACGAGATCACCGGCAACGGCTTTGGCGCGCGCCACGATCCGACCGGGGACTGGCTCTATGGCTATGAAATGGTTGTCGATCCTGCGGTACGCGGCGCGCGCATCGGCCGCCGCCTCTACGAAGAGCGGCGCGCCCTGGCGGAACAGCGGGACCTCACCGGCATCACCTTCGGCGGCCGCATGCCCGGCCTTGCCCGGCTGCGGCGCAAGGCCCCCGATGCGCAGGCCTATCTCGATGAAGTGGTGGCCAGCAAGCGCCACGATCCGGTGATCCGCTTCCAGCTCGCCAACGGGTTCCAGCCCATTGGCTTGCTGCCCGGCTATCTGCCCGAAGACACCGCATCGCGCGTCTATGCCGTCCACATGGCCTGGCGAAATCCCTATGTCGACCGCGACCAACCGGTAAGGCTGCGCGTGCCGCGCGGGGTGGAAAGCGTGCGCCTTGCCACCTGCCAGCTTCAGGCGCGGGCGGTCAAAAGCTATGAGGAGTTCATGCAGAACGTCGAATATTTCGTCGACGTGGCATCGAGTTACGAGGCAGACTTCATAGTCTTTCCCGAAATGTTCACGCTGCAATTGCTGTCGTTCGAAGCGCGCCAGCTATCGCCTGCCGAGGCGATCGAGGCGCTCAGCCGCTACACCCCGCGCATCCGGCAGGCGCTGTCGGACCTTGCCATGCGCTGCAACATCAACATCATCGGCGGATCGCACCCCACGCGCATGGACGATGGCGACATTCACAACGTGGCGATGGTGTGCCTGCGCGATGGCTCGATCCACGAACAGGAGAAGATCCATCCCACCCCGGACGAGCGCTACTGGTGGAACGTCAAGGGCGGCGACCGTATCGACGTGATCCCGACAGATTGCGGCCCCATCGGCGTACTGATCTGTTATGACAGCGAATTTCCCGAACTTGCCCGCCGCCTGGTCGATGAGGGCGCGCGGATCATCTTCACCCCGTTCTGCACCGACAGCCGCCAGGGCTATCTGCGCGTGCGCTACTGCTGCCAGGCCCGCGCCATCGAAAACCAGTGCTTCGTGGTGATGAGCGGCAATGTCGGCAACCTGCCCAACGTGCACAATATGGACATCCAGTACGCCCAGAGCTGCATCCTCACCCCGTGCGATTTCCCTTTCGCCCGCGACGGCATAGCCGCCGAAGCGAGCGAGAACGTCGAGACGCTGACGGTGTGCGACGTCAATCTGGCAGACCTTGCCTGGGCGCGCGCGGAAGGGTCGGTAAGGAACCTCGCGGACCGGCGGTTCGACCTTTACCGGATCGAATGGGAAGACCCCCGCAAGCGGCGCCATGCATCGCCACCGGCCCCGATCGGAAAGCCGCTGCCAGCGGGCGGTTGAGGCGTGTTGGCGCAGCGCAAGAGCGCGCAAGTGCGCTCTAGGTGCATCTAGGTGCTGTTCGGAAATCACGCCGTTCGGCGCGGTCGTCGGCCTTGAAAGACCCGTTGGGGGGCGCGCTTCCTGCGGGATCAAAACGCGGCCCGGATCGTTGTGGCAAGTAGCCTTGCAGGGGCAAGGCATCTGCACGATGCGTCTGCATGACATGGGGGCCTGGCCGATATGGTTGAAAGCATTGGAGTTTTGCGCAACTGGCCCGATGCCGACACGCCAATCGCCACAGCCCGGCCCGCAATCCCGGTCGCCACGCCCGTCCCGGCTTCTGCGCCACAAGGCGATATTGGCGTAAGCCCCAGCGTCTGGCGCCGCGCCAAGTCCACCCGCGCGCATGTCGTGGTCGATGCGGCCGCCTATTTCGAGACGATCCAGGCCGCGATGATGAATGCCAGACAGCGGATCATGCTGATCGGCTGGGACTTCGACACGCGCATCTCGCTGTCGAAATCCCGCAGCAAGCCGGGCGGCGCGCCAACCCGGCTGGGAGATTTCATCGTCTGGCTGGCAGACCGCACGCCGGGCCTCGAAATCAAGGTGCTCAAGTGGAACTTCGGCACGCTCAAGATGCTCGGCCGCGGCTCCACGATGCTCGATGTCGCGCGCTGGGCGATGCATTCGCAGATCGAGATGAAGCTCGACAGCGCCCACCCCTTCGGCTGCAGCCACCACCAGAAGATCGTGGTGATCGACGACAAGTTTGCCGTCTGCGGCGGTATCGACATGACATCGGACCGCTGGGACACGCCCTGCCATCTCGATAACGATGCGCGGCGCAAGCGGCCCGGCGGCAAGCCCTATGGCCCCTGGCACGATGTGACGATGCTGGTCGAAAACGATGCCGCAGCGGCGCTGGGCGAACTGTCGCGCATGCGGTGGGAGCGCGCGGGCGGATCGCCATTGCAGCCGTGCAAGCCGCAGCAGGAATCGCCTTGGCCCGCCGCGGTCAACGCCGAGTTCCAGTTCGTGGAGATGGGCATTTCGCGCACCCGCGCCGAATATGAAGACTGCCCGCCGGTGTTCGAGATCGAGAGCCTGTTCCTTGAACAGATCGCCCGCGCGAAGAGGTTCATCTACGCCGAGAACCAGTACTTCGCATCGCGCAAGATCGCCGAGGCCATCGCCCGCCGCATGGCCGAGCCCGACCCACCGGAAATCTTCATCGTCACGGCACAGAACGCCGATGGCTGGCTGGAGCAGAAGGCGATGGACAGCGCGCGGGCGCGGCTGGTGCGATCGATCGGCGAAAAGGACACGCGCAACCGCTTTTCGATCAACATTCCCTACACCGCCAACGGCACGCCGATCTATGTCCACGCCAAGCTGATGATCGTGGATGACGAGATCCTGCGCGTGGGGTCGGCCAACATGAACAACCGGTCGCTGGGGCTGGACAGCGAGTGCGACGTTCACATCGACAGCACCGTCGAAGGCAATGGCGCGGCGACGTCCGCGATCACCAATCTTCGGCATCGCCTGCTCGCCGAGCATTGCGGGGTCAGCCCGGAGCGCATGGCCGAGACGCTGAACAGCGGGGCGACGATGCGCGAAGCGGTCGAACGGCTGTCTCATCCCGGCCGCCGCCTGGAACGGCTGGTCCTGGCCGAGCTGACCGAAGCGGAAAAGACGCTGGCGGACCAGGAAGTGCTCGACCCGGAAACGCCCGCCGAATTTTTCGAACCCTTTGCAAAGAAAAGCCTTTTCTCGCGCAGCCGCATTCTCGGAGCGACGGACTAGGGACGCGCAAATGGCGATGATGACCGGGACCCAGTTCGGCTGGCGCGCGTTGAGTGCGCAGGCGCGCTTCTGACAGGCAGAGGAAAGCTCCCAGCCTGCGCCCTGCAGGCCGATCTTGCAGCAGGAGAGCGATCCGATGTCATCGCCAAAGACCCCCCATGACGAAGCTGCGGCAATCGACGTGCCCGAACCGGCAGGCGGCTGGGGTTCGCTTCGCGGCATAGTGAAGACCGAGCTTTCTCAGGCGGCAGGTCCCGGCGCGCTGGAGACGCTGTTCCACCAGAACAAGCCCGATGGCCTGGCCTGCACGTCCTGCGCGTGGATCAAGCCGCCGATCCCGGCAGTGTTCGAATTCTGCGAGAACGGCGCCAAGCCGACGTTGTGGGACCTCACCAGCGCACGCGCGACTCCGAAGTTCTTTGCGAAGCACACGGTCAGCGCATTGCAGCAGTGGAGCGCCTACGACCTTGAAAAAGAAGGCCGCCTGACCGAACCGCTGCGCTACGACCCTGCTTCGCGCGGATGCTGGGGCACAACAACCTGCCCGACAGTTCGAACATGTGCCACGAAACGACCTCGGTAGGGCTGAAGAAAGTGATCGGATCGCCGGTCGGCACGTGCCAGATCGAGGATTTCGACGAATGCGACGCGATCTTCTATCTGGGCCAGAACCCCGGCACCAATTCCCCACGCATCCTTCACCCCTTGCAGGAAGCGGTGAAGCGCGGCTGCAAGATCGTGACCTTCAACCCGGTCAAGGAAGCGGGCCTGGTCGAGTTCATCAACCCGCAAAGCCCGGTGGAAATGGTGACGCGCAAGGCCACCCGGTTGAGCCACCTGTACCTGCAAGTGCGACCGGGTGGCGATATTGCCGCGCTGATGGGGGTGTGCAAGCACGTCCTTGCGCGGGCAGACCGGGACCCTGACCTGCTGGACAAGGACTTCCTTGCCCAGCACACGGCGGGCTTCGCAGAATTTCGCGACAAGGTGGCGGCAACAGACTGGGCTGAACTGGAAGCAGCCAGCGGCGTGACGCGGGCCGAAATGGAAGCGGCGGGCGATGTCTACGCCGAGGCGAAGGCAGTCATCGGCATTTACGGCATGGGCTTGACGCAGCAGGTGCACGGCAGCGAAGCCATCGGGCTCTTGGTCAATCTTCTGCTGCTGCGCGGAAACATCGGCCGCCTTGGCACGGGCTGTTCGCCGATCAGAGGCCATTCCAACGTGCAGGGCCAGCGCAGCGTCGGGGTGACCGAGAAGGTCTCCCTGGCGCCGGTGGAGAAGTACCGGGAGGTTCTGGGCCTCGAGACGCCGCCAGAGGACGGACACAACACCCACGCCTTCCTCGAGGCGCTGCTGGCCGGGCGCAACCGGGCCTATGTCGGGCTTGGCGGAAATCTGGCGATGGCCGTGCCCGATCACGCCATGGTGCACGAAGCGTGGGGGCAGATGGACCTGACGGTGCACATCGCCACGCGGTTGAACCACACGCATCTGCTGCCGGGCAAGGAAAGCTGGATCCTGCCCTGCCTGGTCCGGTCGGAAGAGGACACGCAGAACGGCACCAGTCAGTTCGTGAGCATCGAGGACAGCTTCAGCCACGTCTATAGCTCCATGGGCAGGCGTTCCCCTGCCAGCAAGCACCTGATGAGCGAGACGGCGATCGTCTGCGAACTGGCCAAGGCCACCCTGCCCGCCAATCCGCGCTGGCACTGGGATGCCTGGCGCGCCGACTATGCCCGCATCCGCGATCTGATCGCCCGCACCTATCCGGACGAGTTCTTCGAGATGGACGTGCGCATGCACAAGCCGGGCGGGTTCTATCGCGGCAACGATGCGCGTGACCGGATCTGGCACACCGCCAGCGGCAAGGCGGAATTCACGACGCCCACCGCGCTCAACGCCGGGCCGGATGGCGATGCCTTGCGCCTTATCACGCTGCGCTCCAACGACCAGTTCAACACCACGATCTACGGCCATTCCGACCGGCTGCGCGGCCTTTCCGGCGAGCGCACGGTGCTGCTGATCTCGCCGCGCGAAATGGCCCGGCTGGGCCTTGGCAAAGGCCAGCGCGTAACGCTGGTGACGGCGATGGAGGAAGACTACCGGCGGGCGGTGGGCGGCCTAAAGGTCGTGCCGTTCGACCTGCCTGATGGCTGCGTGGCCGGCTATTTTCCGGAACTGAACCCGCTGGTCCCGCTGTCCCTGCGCGACAAGCTTTCCGACACGCCAGCCAGTAAGGCGGTGCCGGTCAGGATCGAGGCCTGACCGAAACGCCGCTTAGCTTGCGGCATCAGCGTCGTGCGAAAGCAGGCAACCGTTGACCGCGACGCGGAAGTCTGACGAATGGCGGTAGGCCCGGCGGCGGGCGCGGTTGATGCCGCCCAGCGGCCGATGGGCAACCAGCGCGTTCCACGGCGAAAAGTGCATGGCATCGTCGATGCGGCGGACCTTGTCTTCGGCCCAACTGTCCTGCGGCGCGACCTGCAAGGTGGCGACCTGCACGAACGGTGCCTCGTCTTCCTGCCACTCCACACTTGCATCCTCGATCGGCTGCCGATCAGGATCGCGGCCGAGCTGGACTTCGAAGGCCCACTCCCCGGTCAGGCCAGCGGCATCCTTGCGGATCGTTTCGCGCAGGCCATCGGGGCGGCCCGACGTATCGATGATCTGGCCGGTCAACGCGGTCAGCGACGCCGACAGCGGGCGCAGACGGAACTTGGCCACGTGATCGCCATAGCGAAACGGCACCGTGCTGAAATAGGTCTCGCCCAGCGGATGGACCTGCGGCGATCCGCCCATGCCCGCCAGCGCGCCGGATTCCAGCCCGACCTTGCCGAGAGCGGAATTGATGAAGCCGAGCACCGTGGACAGGGCGACCTTCGCCCCTTCCGCCCGATCCGTCGTGGCGGCCAGCAGTTTCAGCTTGCCGGCAAACTTGTCGGGCGTGGGCACGGCAAAGACCGGCACGTTGACCATCAGGAAGTCCTGGCTGTCGCCCTCCGCGCCTGGCAGCCGATCGCCGGAAACCTGCCCCACTTTCAGCGCAATGCCGCGGGGAAGCACGACATTGTCATCCAGAATGTCGCCGGGGTTGGTCGAGACGCGCAGGGCCGCGGGATAGCAGCCTGCGCTGGCGAACAGGCCCTGGGCCAATTCGCCCGGCAGGCCCGCGTGCACTGTGAACGTCCCTTCGAACAGGCCATGCGCCTTGGCGTGGACCGCGCGGACAGCACGGCCATAATCGGCTGCGGTGGTTTCGAGGATATGGTCGAACGACTTTTCGAGGCTGGCGTCGGTTTCGGCCTCGTCGGGCTGGGGCTGCTCGAGATCGGGGCGGTAGCGAAGGGGAGGCGCAATCATCGCAATACCTTTCAGCCTGCCGCCGCGAACGGATCGGGGAGATGGGGGATGATCTTGTCCAGCGTCAGCGGGAAACTGCGCACGCGCACGCCGCAAGCATTGTAGACCGCGTTGGCGATGGCGCCCGCCGCGCCGCAGATGCCCAGTTCGCCCACGCCCTTGGCCTGCAACGGGCTGGCCGCGGCATCGCGTTCTTCCAGCAGGATCACGTCGAGCGCGGGGACGTCGGCGTGGACGGGCACGTGATATTCGGCCAGATCGTGGTTGACGAGGTGCCCATCGCGCAAGTCGAAAGCCAGCTCCTCGGTCAGTGCGCTGCCGATGCCCCAGACCATGCCGCCAAGGCATTGCGAGCGCGCGGTCTTGGCGTTGAGCACGCGGCCAAACCCGAACGCGCCGGTCATCCGCCGCACGCGCACCTCGCCGGTGAAGGCATGGACCGCAACTTCGGCGAAGAACGCACCATAGCTGGCTTGCGAGAAGTCCTCGGCGGTCTGCCCCGGCTCGATCGCGCCGACCTCGGCCATGTCCTTGCCACCGACAAGCTCAGCCAGCGGCCGCTCCACGCTGCCATGGCGGGCGATGCCGTCCTTGATCGCCATGTCCTCCGCATCGCAGCCCAGCGCGCTGGCCAGCTTTTCCCGGATGGCTTCGCAGGCGCGCATCACTGCCGAGCCTGTCGAGATTGCGCCGAAGCTGCCGCCGGATCCTGCGCCGGGGGGTAGATCGGTATCGCCCAGCACGACCTTTACGCGGTCGATCGGCAGGCCGAGCATCTCGCCGGCAATCTGGCCGAGAATGGCGTAGGAGCCGGTGCCGATGTCGGTCTGGTCGGTTTCTACCAGCGCGGTGCCATCGGTCTTCAGGGTCACCCGCGCCTGCGCCTTGACCATCATGTTGACGCGGGCCGCGCTGGCCACACCCATGCCGATCCACCAATCGCCCTCGCGCACCTGGCACGGCGTGGCCTTGCGCTGGTCCCAGCCAAAGCTCGCCGCGCCCTCATCCAGCGCCTGCACCAGCATGCGCGATGAATAGGGCGTGCCTTCGACCGGCACCTTGTCGGGCAGATTGCGCTTTCGCAGATCGATCGGATCGATGCCGACCTGTTCGGCCAGCTCGTCCATCGCCGCTTCCAGCACCTGCATGCCCACCGCTTCGCCCGGCGCGCGCACGGAACCGGCGGTCATGCGGCAGATGCGCGCGACTTCGACCTTGAGCAGCCGGTTTTCACCGCGATAGAGAAATTCGGTCGCCTGCGTCACCGGCTCGGCAAAATCCTCGTCCGGCAGGTTGGACACGTGGGCTTCATGGCCCAGCCCGGTCAGCCGGCCATCGGCATCGGCGGCAAGCCGCACGCGCTGGCGGGTTTCCGACCGGCGCATGACTGTCTGGAACACCTGCTGGCGCGTCATCACCACGCGAACGGGACGGCCCAGCGCCCTGGCGGCAATGGCCGCGGCCACCGCTTCATGCGTGATGCCAAGCTTAGATCCGAAGCCGCCACCTACGTAGGGCGCGATGATGCGCACCTTGGCGGGCGGGATCGACAGGCAATCGGCGATCTCCTTCACGTTGTAGGCCAGCATCTGGTAGCTGCCGTGAAGGATCAGGCGATCGTCCTGCCACTGGGCAATCGTGGCGTGCGGCTCCATCGCGGCGCTGGCATGGCCCGGCGTGTGATATTCGACATCGACGCTGAACGCCGCATCGAGCATCGCCTGATCGAGATCGCCGCCTTCCACCGGCTCGCTATCGGACGGTTGCTCGACCGTGGCCGCAGGGCTTTCCGGATCGAGCGGCACGGGGTCCCGGGCAGCGTCATAATCGACCTTCAGCGCCAGCGCCGCATCGCGCGCCTGCTCGAACGTCCGGGCCACGACCAGAGCAACCGGCTGGGCAAAGTAATCGACGGTGTGGACGTCCTGCACCGGCGCCTCGCCCGCCGTGCCCTGTGCCGGGCGGCGGACCATCGCTTCATCGGCCAGCACTGCCAGCACGCCGGGCATGGCCAGCACCGGGTCCTTGTGGATCGCCTTGACCGTGCCTTGCGGGATATCGGCCAGCACCAGCACGCCTTCGACACAGCCATCGATCTTCCATTCGGCGGCATATGTCGCGGTGCCGCTGACTTTCAGCGGGCCTTCGGGGCGGTCGAGCGGCTTGCCGATCACCCCCTGAGCAGTGGTGTCGAGCAGGTTGCGTTCGTCGGGCCTGTCGTAGGTAACGGCCGAGGGCTTTGCCATGTTCAGGCCTTTCCGGTTCGCGTGGCCTCGCCCAGCGTCGCGGCAAGTGCGCGCGCGGCGAGCGGTATCTTGAAATCGTTGAAGCCAAAGCCTTGTGCGCCTTCGAGCAGCACTTCGGCGGCTTTGGCGAACAGCGCGGGCGAAGGCGCCTCGCCAATCAGCACCTGCTCCACCGCCCGATCGCGCCATGGCACGGTGCCAAGGCTGCCGAAAGCCAGCGCGCAGCGCGCGATGCGCCCCTGTTCCATCGTCAGGTCCACGGCAACGGACACCAGCGCAAAGGCATAGGACGCGCGATCGCGGACCTTGCGATACACTTGCACCCCGCCGGTCGGCGCCGGCAGGCGCACGGCGGTGATAAGCTCGCCCGGTTCCAGCACGTTGTCGCGCCACGGCGTGTCACCGGGCATGCGGTGAAAATCAGCAATGGCAATCTCGCGCCCGCCCGATGGCCCCTCGGTCAGGACCACGGCATCGAGCGCCAGCATCGCCACGGCCATGTCGCCGGGATAAGTCGCGA
>JAPLPG010000321.1:0-679 GCA_026400375.1 Novosphingobium sp.
GCCGGTCATGCCCGGCATGCTGACGTCCAGCACCGCGGCATCGAACCGCCCTTGCGCCGATGCATCCCCGGCCAGCGCCAGCGCCGTCTGCCCATCGCTTGCCAGCGAGACGTCGAAGCCCACTTCGCCCAGCGTCGTGCGCAGCACCGCCAGGTGATCGCGATCATCGTCGACCAGCAGGATCGACCGGGCAGGACCGGCATAGCCGATCGGGCGCAGACGCTCGGCCGAACGATCGACGAAGCCCGACACTTGCGGTGCCATGATGACCAGCCGGAAGGTGCTGCCCTGCCCCGGCGCAGATTCCACCTGCAGATCGCCGCCCAGCATGCGCGCAATCGCGCTGGTGATGGCAAGGCCCAGCCCGGCCCCGTCCTGCGGCTCGTCTGCGGCAGACCCTTCGCCCGATCGCACGTAGGGAGCAAAGGTCGCCTCCTGCCGCTCGGGCGCGATGCCCGGCCCGGTGTCGCGCACTTCGAACGTCGCCAGTTGTCCCTGCCAGGCAAAGCGCAACACGACCTCGCCCGCATCGGTGAACTTCACCGCGTTCGACACCAGGTTGATCAGCGCCTGGCGCACCCGGCGCTCGTCCATCCGCACGAATTCGGGCATCCGTTCGGGCAGGAGGCACTGGAAGCCGAGCCCCTTCTGCGCCGCCAGCGGAGCAAACATCTCTGCC
>JAPLPG010000321.1:760-8671 GCA_026400375.1 Novosphingobium sp.
AGATCGAGCAGCCCCTCGACCAGATTGGTCAGGTGTTCAGCGCTGCGCCGGATCACGCGCGCCGCGTGCTGCGGATCGACATCGGCACCGCGCTCGACCAGCTGGGCGTAGCCATAGATCGCATTGAGCGGTGAGCGGATTTCATGGCTGACATTGGCCAGAAACCGGCTCTTGGCCGCATTCGCCGCTTCTGCAGCGGCCAGTGCGGCGGTCAGTTCCGCCAGCTTGTCGTCCGGCCTGTCCACGGGAGCGCCGCGGGGCGCAGGTGGCAAATCTTGCGCCGCAACATCCGGCAGTGCGTCTGCCTGCCTGTTTTCGCCCTCACGGCGCATGACCATTGCAACTGACCCCGCGCGCTCACATGTTATTGGCCAAGTCCTGTTGGCGACGCCGCGATGTTGTGCACTGCAATGGCGATGAACTCAAGCCCCCGCGCTGGACGCGGCGGGGGCGCACCGGGTTTACGGACGAGGCTTCGTCGTCAGATCAGCTGGTCGCGCTGCAACCGCTGCAGCAGGCGCACGGCCACCGAATGGCGGATGGCCTTGCCTTCGCGCAGCTTGACCCAGGTGTTCAGGCCGATGCCGAAATGGGTCTGGATCACTTCCGGCTTCTGGCTCTGCAGGACCGACGCCATCTTGTGGACCACGGCGGGCTCGACCTGGAAGAGACGCTGAGTAGTCATATTCCCTCACGCTGTAGCTGGGCCGGATTTCCGGCTTGGTTGGCGATAGCGAGCCAGTTTGAAAGACCGGCTTCGTTGTTTCTTTCGACACCATATTTTTCGCAGTGCGGTATCGCCCATACGTCATTTGCCGCATGCCATTCCTTGACGCGCGTACAGGAACTGAAAACGCACACAAAACGTCGTGCAGAAATTGTCGCGGGGCGCTTGGCAAAGCGTCGGGCGAACGCAGTGGCAGGCGCCAGCCAGACCCTTGGATCAGCGCCAGACCCTTGGATCAGCAATTGAACTTCAGGCGCGATTGAACGAAGGTGAGCGCAAGGCGCACGGCACTTGCAACGCAGGCCGGCGCATCCCTTGGCAAAGCCCTGGAGAAAAGTGACATGGCCACCATTGCCGGCAATGCCGATGTCGTCCGCTACAACAGCGTGGCCCGCGCCCTTCACGCCGCCATCGCAGTGATGGTCGTGTTCAACCTGGCCACCGGAATTGCCGGGGATGCTCTTGAAAAGGTCTGGAACCCGTTTCCGCTGCACAGGGGCACCGGGATGATCGTGCTGGTGCTGTCCCTCGCCCGCCTTGGCTGGCGCATGACCTGGACGATGCCGGACTGGCCGGCGACCATGGGCAATGTCCAGCGACAACTGGCAAAGGTCACCCATGCCGCCCTTTACGCGCTGATGCTGGTCGTGCCGGTGACCGGCTGGATCATGACATCGGCCAACAGCAAGCTGCCGATCAGCATCTGGGGCCTGTTCGAATGGCCCAAGCTTGCCGTCACCAAAGGTTCGGCGCTTGCCGAAGTGGCTCATGAAGGCCACGAAATCCTAGGGTATCTGATGGCCGGGCTGGTGGCGCTGCATGTCGCCGCAGCCCTGCACCACCATTTCGTCATCAGGGACAACGTGTTGCGGCGGATGCTGTGAAGCGCAGACGTATTCTTTGCCCAAGGCAGGCGCCATGTGCCTAGAGTAGCGGCGAGAGGACTTTCGGGCAGGGAATGGCATCAGGGGCAAGGATGAAGGACGGCAGCCGCGCCAGGGCCGGGGACCGCACAGTGCCGCCTGCAATCTGCACATCCGGCGCAAGATTGGCGCTTGCCCGCCGGGTTCAGCCTGTCATACCGGTCTCGGGAGAGATCGATGGATTCCCGCAGAGCTTGCGGGCAGTTGCCTTGGCACCTGCCCCGAAACGAAAACAGCCTGTGGAACTGAAGGGCCGGTGCAATGCGCGTCGGCAAAGGGCGGAGGCGATCCGCCGCGATGCCGGGGCAATCTGGGTGGAACGCGTACCATGACCCTCGAAACCAATTCCAAGGCGGCGGAACTTGACGCCCAGATCATCGATGCCCTGCGCAAGCGCGTGGGCAAGGACGAACGCGCCGCCAAGCCGCACGACTGGTACACCGCAACGGTGCTCACCTTGCGCGATGCGATCATCGACCGCTGGATGGAATCCACGCGTGAGACTTATGACAAGGGCGCCAAGCGGGTCTATTACCTCAGCCTCGAATTCCTGATCGGCCGCCTGCTGCGCGATGCGCTGTCCAACATGGGCATGACCCGTGACATGGAAAAGGCGCTGCGCGAACATGGCTTCGATCTGGCCGCGTTCGAAAATATCGAACCCGATGCAGCGCTCGGCAACGGGGGCCTTGGCCGCCTTGCCGCCTGCTTCATGGAAAGCCTCGCCAGCCTTGGCATCCCCGCCTATGGCTATGGCATCCGCTACGTGAACGGCATGTTCCGCCAGCGGATCGACGATGGCTGGCAGGTCGAACTGCCCGAAACCTGGCTGTCCCACGGCAACCCCTGGGAATTCGACCGCCGCGAAAGCGCGTACATCATCGGCTTCGGCGGTGAAGTGGTGGAAACCGCAGACGGCGTCGAATGGCGCCCAGCCGAAAAGGTCGAGGCCAGCGCGGTGGATACCCCGGTGGTCGGCTGGCGCGGCAAGCGCGTGAACACGCTGCGGCTGTGGACGGCGCATGCCTTCGATCCGCTGCGCCTCGATGCCTTCAACGCCGGCGATCACTTCGGCGCCATGGCCGAACAGGTCCGCGCCGAAAGCCTGGTGCGTGTGCTCTATCCGGCAGACTCCACCCCGGCCGGCCAGGAACTGCGGCTGCGGCAGGAGTACTTCTTCACCTCGGCATCGATCCAGGACATCGTGCGCCGCCACATGCAGCACCACGGCGATATCCGCACCTTGCCCGACAAGGCCGCGATCCAACTCAACGATACGCATCCCGCCGTGGCCGTGGCCGAACTCATGCGCCTGTTCGTCGATGCCCACGGGCTTGAATTCAACGAAGCGTGGGAACTGACCAAGGCGACGGTGGCCTACACCAACCACACGCTCCTGCCCGAAGCGCTGGAATCATGGCCGCTGCCGCTGTTCGAACGGCTGCTGCCGCGCCACATGCAGATCATCTATGCCATCAACAGCCGCGTGTTGCGTGAAGCGCGCAAGGCGGGGATGGACGATGCCGCCATCGCCGCCATCAGCCTGATCGACGAAGGCGGAGAGCGCCGCGTGCGCATGGCTAACCTCGCCTTCACCGGCGCGCACAGCATCAACGGCGTGGCTGCGCTCCACACCGATCTGATGAAGACCACGGTCTTCTCCGATCTGCACAAGCTCTATCCCACCCGCATCAACAACAAGACCAACGGCGTCACCCCGCGCCGCTGGCTGCAGCAGTGCAACCCGGGGCTCACCTCGGTGCTGAAGGACGCGATCGGCGATGCCTTCCTCGATGATACCGAGAAGCTGGCCGACCTCAACGCCCTGGCCGAAGACGCCGCGCTGGGTGAGCGCATTGCCGAAGTCAAACGCTCGAACAAGATCGCCTTGTCCAAGCATATCAAGGACCTGATGGGCATCCGGCTCGATCCCGATGCCCTCTTCGACGTGCAGATCAAGCGCATCCACGAATACAAGCGCCAATTGCTCAATCTGATCGAGACGGTGGCGCTCTACGACCAGATTCGCAGCCATCCGGAACGAGACTGGGTGCCGCGCGTCAAGATCTTCGGCGGCAAGGCCGCGTCGAGCTATCACAACGCCAAGCTGATCATCAAACTGTCGAACGACATCGCCCGCCGCGTCAATTCCGATCCCTCGGTCGGCGGACTGCTCAAGGTCGTGTTCGTGCCGAACTACAACGTCAGCTTTGCCGAGAAGATCATTCCGGCCGCTGACCTTTCCGAACAGATCTCGACCGCCGGCATGGAAGCCTCGGGCACCGGCAACATGAAGTTCGCATTGAACGGCGCGCTCACCATCGGCACGCTCGATGGCGCCAATGTCGAGATCAAGGATCATGTCGGCGATGCGAACATCGAGATCTTCGGCCTGACCGCCGACGAGGTGGAGGACAAGCGCGCCAACGGCTACAATCCGCGCGAAGTGATCGAAAATTCGCGCGAATTGCAGCAGGCGCTCGAAGCCATCGCCACCGGTGTGTTCTCGCCCGATGACCGGGACCGCTACAAGGGCCTGATGGGCGGCATCTACGATCACGACTGGTTCATGGTCGCCGCCGATTTTGACAGCTACCACGCAGCCCAGCGCAATATCGACCGACGCTGGGAACAGCAGCCGGGCTGGCGCGCTTCGGCCATACGCAACATTGCCAATGTAGGCTGGTTTTCGTCCGATCGCACGATCGGCGAATATGCCCGCGACATCTGGGGGGTCTGAAAGCCAGCATGAAGCCACCGGCGAGCGCCATAGAGGCCCTGTTGGACGGGACGCACGCCGATCCTTTTTCGCTCCTTGGCATTCACGAAGGACCGGACGGGACCTTCGCCCGCGCCGTGTTGCCGGGCGCCGAAGAGGTTGTCGCGTGGTCGCTTTCGGGCAAGAGGCTCGGCACGCTCACCCGCGTCGATGGCCGGGGCCTGTTCGAAGGAAAGGTCAACGGCCCCCGCCAGCCGGTGCGCTATGCCTGCACGGCAGGCAGCCACGATTGGCTGGTAACCGATCCCTTCTCGTTCGGTCCGGTCCTCGGCCCGCTCGATGATTTCCTGATCGCCCAGGGCACCCATCTGCGCCTGTTCGACAAGATGGGCGCGCATCTGATCGACCATGAGGGCGCATCGGGCGTCCACTTTGCGGTCTGGGCGCCCAACGCCCGCCTCGTCAGCGTCGTCGGCGATTTCAACGATTGGGACCACCGCCGCCACCCGATGCGCCGCCGCGCCGATATCGGCGTGTGGGAAGTGTTCATCCCGGATATCGGCGAACATCGCGCCTACAAGTACCGCATCACCGGCGCTGATGGCACGGTCCTGCCGCTCAAGGCCGATCCCTACGCGCAAGCCGCAGAATTCCGCCCCAGCACGGCCTCGGTCACCGCGCACCCGGTGAAGATGGACTGGGCCGACGCCGATCACCGCGCCCACTGGGCCAGCGTCGATGCCCGCCGCCAGCCGATGTCGATCTACGAAGTCCATCCCGGATCGTGGCAGAAACCGCACGACGAAGGCTTTTACACCTGGGATGAACTGGCGGATCGGCTGATCCCCTACGTCACCGAGATGGGCTTTACCCATATCGAATTCCTGCCGGTGTCCGAACACCCCTACGACCCGTCGTGGGGCTATCAGACCACCGGCCTCTACGCCCCCTCGGCCCGCTTCGGCCCGCCCGAAGGCTTTGCCCGCTTTGTCGATGGCGCGCATCAGGCGGGCATTTCGGTGCTGATAGACTGGGTCCCCGCCCACTTCCCCACCGATGAGCACGGCCTCGTCAATTTCGATGGCACCGCGCTCTATGAACACGCCGATCCGCGCCTTGGCTTCCATCCTGACTGGAACACGCTGATCTACAATTTCGGCCGCCGCGAAGTGGTCAGCTTCCTGGTCAACAACGCGCTGTTCTGGGCCGAACGCTACCATGTCGATGGCTTGCGCGTCGATGCCGTCGCCTCGATGCTCTACCGCGATTATTCGCGAAAAGCGGGCGAATGGATCCCCAACGACGAAGGCGGCCGCGAAAACTGGGAAGCGGTCGAATTCCTCAAGGCCATGAACCGCGCCGTCTACCAGACCCACGCCGGGTTCCTCACGATTGCCGAGGAATCGACCTCATGGCCCGGCGTCAGCAAGCCCGCATTCGCAGAAGCCCCGCGCGAACATCTCGGCTTCGGCTTCAAATGGAACATGGGCTTCATGCACGATACGCTGCAGTACATGGCGCGTGATCCGATCCATCGCCAGTACCACCACAACGAGATCACTTTCGGCCTGACCTACGCGTTCAGCGAAAACTTCGTCCTCCCGCTCAGCCACGATGAAGTCGTCCATGGCAAGGGCAGCCTTCTGAACAAGATGAGCGGCGACGATTGGCAGAAGTTCGCCAACTTGCGCGCCTATTACGGCATGATGTGGGGCTATCCCGGCAAGAAGCTGCTGTTCATGGGCCAGGAATTTGCCCAGCGCCGCGAATGGAGCGAGGCGCGCGGCCTCGACTGGGACCTGCTCGATGCCCCCGCTCACGAAGGGGTGCGCCGCTGGGTCCGCGATCTCAACCGCGTCTACACCACCCGCCCCGCCCTCCACGCCCGCGATTGCGAGGGCGAAGGATTCGAATGGCTGGTCGTCGATGATGCGCAGGCCTCGGTCTTTGCCTGGCTGCGCAAGGCGCCGGGCGCCCGGCCCGTGGCGGTCATCTGCAACATGACGCCCGCCGTGCACGATCACTATCGCCTGCCCCTGCCCTGCGATGGCGCATGGCGCGAAGTGCTGAACAGCGATGCGCAGGACTATGGCGGCAGCGGCATCGGCAATCTGGGCCAGGTGCAGGCAGAGCACGGCGCGGCCTTCGTGGTCCTGCCGCCGCTGGCCACGCTGATACTGGAATTCGAAGGATAAGAACGGAGGGTTACGGGATGCGCGAGAGTTATTCACAGCCACTGGCGCGCGAAGCCATGGCCTATGTCCTGGCAGGCGGTCGCGGCAGCCGCCTGAAGGAGTTGACCGACAACCGCGCCAAGCCTGCGGTCTACTTTGGCGGCAAATCGCGCATCATCGATTTTGCGCTGTCGAACGCGATCAATTCGGGCATTCGCCGCATCGGCGTGGCCACGCAGTACAAGGCGCATTCGCTGATCCGCCACATGCAGCGCGCGTGGAACTTCATGCGCCCCGAACGCAACGAAAGCTTCGACATCCTCCCCGCATCGCAGCGCGTATCGGAAGACCACTGGTACGAGGGCACTGCCGACGCCGTGTTCCAGAACATCGATATCATCGCGTCCTATGCGCCGAAATACATGGTCATCCTGGCGGGCGACCACATCTACAAGATGGACTACGAACTGATGCTGCGCCAGCACGTGGCCAGCGGCGCCGATGTCACCATCGGCTGCCTTGTCGTGCCGCGGATGGAAGCCACCGGGTTCGGCGTGATGGCGGTCGATACCGCCGACACCATCACCGCCTTCGTCGAAAAGCCCGCCGATCCCCCCGGCATTCCTGGCAACGAGGACATGGCCCTGGCCTCGATGGGCATCTACGTGTTCGACACGAAGTTCCTGTTCCAGATGCTGCAGGAAGACGCCGAAGACCCCAATTCCAGCCGTGATTTCGGCAACGACATCATCCCCAAGATCGTCAGGAATGGCAAGGCCGTGGCCCACCGCTTCACCGCATCGTGCATCCGCGCGGCCGAGGAGATCGAGGAATACTGGCGCGACGTCGGCACGCTAGATGCCTATTTCGATGCCAATCTCGATCTCACCGATGTCGTGCCCAAGCTCAACATGTACGATCGCGAATGGCCGATCTGGACCGACCAGATCATCGCCGCCCCTGCCAAGTTCGTGCACGATCAGGAAGGCCGCCGCGGCATGGCCATCTCCTCGCTGATCTCGCAGGACTGCATCGTCTCGGGCGCGATCGCCAGGCGCAGCCTGCTGTTCACCGGCGTGAAGATGGGCTCCTTCTCCTCCTGCGAGGAAGCGGTGATCCTGCCCTATTGCAACATCGGCCGGGGCGCCCGCCTCACCCGCGTGATTCTCGATTCGGGCGTGCGCATTCCCGAAGGCCTCGTCGTCGGCGAAGATCCCGAACTCGACGCCGCACGCTTCCGCCGCAGCGAAGGCGGCATTTGCCTCATCACCCAGCCGATGCTCGATAAACTGAAATGAAAAACCTCAACGTCCTCTCCGTCGCCTCCGAAATCTTTCCCCTGATCAAGACCGGGGGCCTCGCCGATGT
>JAPLPG010000107.1 GCA_026400375.1 Novosphingobium sp.
CCAGCGAATGGCAGCTCTATGCCTTGCGCATCGCCATCGGCTTTTCCGAAGGAGGCCTGTCATCCGGGCTGATGCTCTACCTCAGCCAGTGGGCACCCGAACGCTATCGCGCGTCGATCCTGGCGATCCCGATCGTCTCGATCTCGGTCGCACAGGTCATCGGCGCACCGATTTCCGGGCTGCTGATCGATCTGGACCAGCCCTTCGGCATGGCCAGCTGGCGCTTCATGTTCCTCGTCGAAGCCCTGCCCGCGCTGGCGCTGGCGGTGTTCGCCTGGGCCTGGTTTCCCGACCGTCCGGCCGATGCCCGCTGGCTGTCCGCGGCAGAGCGCGACTGGATCGGCCGCAATGTCCGGGGCGCCAGCAAGGCCGAGGAAGGCGGCGCACCGCAGGAACGCTGGGCCGTGTTGCGCAGCCCGGTAGGCTGGCTCTGCGCGGCAATCTGGTTCTGCATCCTGGCCTCCAACTACGGCATCATGTTCTGGTTGCCGCAAGTGGTAAAAAGCCTGTCAGGGCTTACATCGGCGCAAACCGGCCTGATCGTCGCCCTGCCCTGGGCCGCCAGCGGCATCGGCCTGATCCTCAACGCCCGCCATTCCGACAAGACCGGGGAGCGCTATCTCCACGTTGCCATTCCCGCGCTGCTGGGCGGAGCGGGGCTTTTCGCCGCAAACCTGTTTGGCGCAGGCTTGCCGGGACTTGTCGCGCTGGTCATCGGCGGCGCCTGCACCGGCTGCACGGTGGCCGCGTTCTGGGCCATTCCTACCCGGCTGCTTACCCCGGGCGCGATGGCGATGGGTATCGTGGTGATCAACATGACCGGCAGCCTTGCCGGGGCCACGGTGCCGCCGCTGATGGGGTGGCTGCGCCAGACCACCGGGTCGTTCACGCCGCCCACGTTGCTGCTGGTTGGCATTGCTGCAGTCTGCGCCGTGCTGACGCTGACTGCGCGCCACGTGGCAGCACGCGCCGCGCGATGACCACGCCTGCCGACCTGCCAGATCCGCCCTCAGGCTATAGCGTCACGATCCTCACCCTGGCAGCAATTGCGGCCATGGGATCGATGGCGATACACATGCTCGTCCCGGCCCTACCGCTGATCGCCACGGATTTCAGCATCGGTGAGGCGCGCGCGCAGCAGGTCGTCAGCATCTATCTGGCGGGCCTTGCCGGCGGGCAATTGCTGGCCGGTCCCCTTGCCGACCGGCTGGGTCGCCGGCCGGTCATGCTTGGCGGCTTGATGCTCTACATCCTTGGCGGAAGCGCGGCGGCCTTTGCACGAGGCCCTGAACCGTTGCTGCTGGCAAGGCTGGTGCAGGCGCTTGGCGGGGCCTGCGGCGTGGTCACCGCGCGGGTCATGGTCGGCGACGTGTTCGGCCAGGCGCGCGCCGCCGGCGTTCAGGCCACCTTGATGACCATCGTGCTGATATCGCCCGCCATTGCCCCGGTCATCGGCGGGACCATTGCGGATCTTGCCGGTTGGCGCGCCGTGTTTGCCGTGCTGGCGCTGGCCGGCTCGATAGCGCTGGTTGCGGCGTGGCGGCGGCTGTCAGAAACCGCATCGGCAAGGCGCCGCAGTCCCCAAGAACGCAGCCTGCTGGGGGATTACGCAAGGCTCGTCCGCAATCGCCGCTTTGTGCTTACGACCATGACCCTGTGCGCGGCAAGCAGTGGCCTTTACATGTTCCTCGGCGCAGCGCCGTTCCTGCTGATTCATCGCTATGGCCTGTCGTCGGCGCAGGCGGGATTGGCCCTGCTGGTCATTGCCGCCGCCAGCATCGGCGGCACCCGGCTTGTCGTGGTGGCAGAGCGCCGGTCCAGCGCGCTGATCCTGGGCACGGCGAGTTCTGCCACGGGCGCTGCCATCGCCTTCATCCTTGCCATTTCCGGCATCGAAGGGGTGGTGCCGCTAATCGCCCCGATCACGCTGCTGGGGTTGGGAGCAGGCCTGGCCGGGCCGGTTGCGTTCAACGCCGTGGCCTTTGCCGAAGACGGTCTGGCCGCCACCGCCACCAGCCTTGCCGGTGCCTTGCAAATGCTGGCCAGCGGCAGCGCGATGTCGCTTCTGGGATTGCTGACCCCGCTCAATCCGCTGCGCATCGGCTGTGCACTGCTGGTCGCCGCCAGCATTGCCTTGGCCAGCGCAATTGCGGCCACGGCTGCGGGGCAAGCGGTGAGAAGGACAAATTAGGGGCTTTGCAAGCCCTTACATCGGCGTTATCAGAACTGTTATCAGTCAGAGCATAAATACGTGAGGGGATTCGCATGTCCATCAGCAACGCTCGCAGGGCCATCATGCTCGGCGCACTTCTTGGCAGCACCGCTATCGGCCTCGCCGCCCCTGCCCTGGCCCAGGATGTGTCCCCGGACGCGCCGCAGGACGCTGCCGTTGCCGATCAGGTCGAAAACGGCGGCCTTACCGCGATCATCGTGACCGCCGAACGCCGCGAACAAAGCCTGCAGGATATCCCGATCTCCGCTTCGGTCTTCTCGGGTGAGGAACTGCAGCGCAAGGGCGTGGTCAACCTCAACGATATCCAGCAGATCGCCCCCTCGGTTGCGATCAACACCTTCAACCGGTCCACCTTCATCAACATCCGCGGCGTCGGCATCGCCCAGTCCGCACCCACATCGAACCCGGGCGTCGCCTACTACATCGATGGCCAGCTGATCCCGCACGAACAGTTCATTGGCCATTCGTTCTTCGACATCGGTTCGATGGAAGTGCTGCGCGGCCCGCAAGGCACGCTGACCGGCCAGAACTCCACCGGCGGCGCGCTCTATGTCCGCACGCCCGATCCTGAATTCAACAGCAAGTTCGCCATCGGCGATGTCACCGTCGCCAACTATGATCGCTATCGCGCGGTCGTTGCAGTCAACGTCGGCGGCGAAAACGTGGCCCTGCGCGTGGCAGGCGTGCATGAAGAGCGTGACAGCTTTACCCGTAACATCGCCGCCAATGCACAAAGCCAGCCCGGCAATCTCAACATGGATGCCATCCGCGCCAACTTGCGTCTGCGCAGCGCCGATGGCCGGTTGAACGTTAACGTGCGCGGCGAATACTTCGACGTGCGCAGCGATAACAACGCGGTGAAGCGTCGCGGCGATACCGTCAGCACCAACCCGTTCGAAATCCAGGAAGACGCACTGTCGTTCCAGGACCAGGCCGGATACCGCCTCTCCGCCGAAGCCCGCTATGATCTGAGCGACGATGTGCAGGCGCGTGCGCTGGTGTCATGGCAGGACGGCTACACCCACGATCAGACCGATGGCGATCGCACCGCCACGGCACGACCGGTGCCAGCCAACCTTCCGACCAGCGCGGCCAACACCCGCACCTTCCCCGGTCGCACCAGCAACGGCGATACGCAATTCAAGACGCTGATCGGCGAATTCAACCTGCTGTCCACCGGCAAGGGCCCGCTGCAGTGGGTGCTCGGCGGCTTCGTGATGGACGAGACCATCCCGGTGACGCTGCTGCGCGACAATCGCAACGTGCTCGATGTGCTGCAATCGAACAGCAGCATCATCACCGAGGCCAAGAACACGTCGCAATCGGTCTTCGGGCAGGTCAATTACTATTTGACCGATGCCATCGAAGTGCTGGCAGGGGCGCGTTACTCGTGGGACAAGCAGGTCTACACCCGCTTTGCTGCACCCGGCGTCGGCTTTACCCTGCCCTTCACCAGCCAGGTAGCCACCCAGCAGCTGACCGGCAAGCTGGGCGTGAATTACCACTTCGGCGATAACAACATGTTCTATCTGACCGCGTCGAAGGGATACAAGGCAGGCGGCGTCAACCTTACCCCCAACACGCCCAACTTCCTGCCGGAACGCAACTTCGTCTATGAAGCAGGCCTCAAGACCGAGCTGCTCGACCGGCACCTGCGCGTCAACGGCGATGTGTTCTATTCCGATTACAAGGACATCCAGCTGTCCAGCCTCGTCGGCGGGCTGCCCGTCACGCAGAATGCGCTGGCTGGCAAATCCTGGGGTGCGGAACTTGAACTGACCGCGCAATTCGGCGGCTTTGCGGCCAATGCAGGCATGGGCTACCTCAACTCGAAGTTCGCCAATTCGGCCTGCATTTCCGATACCAACGCGCCGGGCACCGATTCGGGTTGCCCCACCAACCTGCGCTTCGTGCCCAA
>JAPLPG010000323.1 GCA_026400375.1 Novosphingobium sp.
GTTTCTTCCGGTGGGATTTGACAGGCCCATGGAATTGGGGATGCCGGCGGTTGCCACTCAGGTAGAAGCCGCGCGCCCGGCCCAGATCGAGTTGCAGTTGGCGAATGGACGCTGCCTGCGCTTTGATCCTGCTCTGGACGCAGTGACGCTGACGCAGGTGATCCGGGCGGTGGAGGCGGCATGATCGGGCCGGGCACGGGTGTTCGCGTCTATCGGGCTTGTGGCGTCACGGATATGAGGAAAGGCATCGAGGGGTTGGCCGCCCTTGCGCAGGATCATCTGCGCCAGAAGCCGACGGGCGGTGCCGTCTTCGCATTCCGTGGTCGCCAAGGCGACAGGCTGAAGCTGCTTTACTGGGACGGGCAAGGCTTCTGCCTCTATTACAAGGTGCTGCAAAAGGGCCGCTTTCCCTGGCCCGCGCGCGGTGGCGGCGCGGTGCGCCTGACCTCGGCGCAGCTGGCGATGCTGTGGGAAGGGATCGACTGGCGCAGGCCGGATTGGGGGTCTCCACCAGCCCGGGTTGGCTGAATTTATCCTGCCGAAAGCCCTTGTTTTTATGGCAATTCCGCCTGCTTTGTGGTAGTCGGGCGCATGTCGAATTTGACCCTGCCCCTCACCGATGACCCAGCCGTTCTGAAGGCGCTGATCGCGGCGTTGCAGGCGGAAAACGCCAAGATCTCGGCCACGCTGCGCGCCCATGACCAGTTGATCCAGACCCTGCGGCTGCGCATCGCCAAGCTGAAGAAACAGGTCTTCGGCCAGTCCTCGGAAAAGATCGAGCGCGAGATCGAACAGCTGGAACTGGCGCTGGAGTATCTGCTGATCGCCTCGGCCGAAAGCGAGACGGCGGTTCCGGATGGCGCTCTGGAGGGGGCGGCTTTCGAGGCTGACGAGGATGTCGCCGATCGTCCGTCGCGCCGCCGTCCCCGGGTCTCGGACAGCACGCCGCGCGAGCGGCGGGAGCTGGACCCCGGCACTTGCTGCCCCGATTGCGGTGGTGATCTGCGCGTGGTGGGCGAAGATGTCAGCGAGATGCTGGATCTGATCGCGGCGCAGCTGAAGGTCGTCCAGATCGCCCGCCTGAAGAAATCCTGCCGCCGTTGCGAACGCATGGTGCAAGTGGCGGCACCCAGCCGCCCGATCCCGGGCAGCATGGTCGGCGCGGGTCTGTTGGCGCATATCCTTGTGTCCAAATTCGACGACCACCTTCCCTTGTATCGCCAACACGAGATCTTCGCCCGCATGGGGGCAGACATTCCCGACAGCACCTTGGTCGACTGGTGCGGCCGCGCCATGAAGGTGCTGGCTCCGTTGATCGAACGGATCGAGGCGGATGTCATGGGCAGTGACCTGCTGCATGCCGACGATACGCCAATCCGGGTGCTGGACCGCGCGAGCCGCGACAAGGGGCTGGGCAAGGGCGTGAAGAAGGGGCGGATCTGGGCCTATGTTCGGGATCAACGGTGAGCCATTGCGGCGCCATTGGTCCGAGCCCAATGGCGAACGGGCAGGCACCGCGCCACCCGGAGCGGTCTATGCCTTCGCGCCGGACTGGAAGGAAAAACACGTCCATCGCCATCTGGCCAAGACCCGCGGCATCCTGCAAGCCGATGGCTACAAAGGCTATGCCAAGCTTTACGATCCTGACCCCGACGGGACGCCTCGCCTGCGCGAGGCAGCCTGCTGGGCCCACCTTCGGCGTGACTTCCACGACGAATGGGA
>JAPLPG010000157.1 GCA_026400375.1 Novosphingobium sp.
GGCCTCCTCGACCGCGATCTCGTCGAACGGGTTCATGCTCATCTTCACGTTCGCAAGATCGACACCCGAACCATCCGCCTTCACCCGAGGCTTCACGTTGTAGTCAATCACGCGCTTCACGCAGACCAGGGCTTTCATCGGCCGTCACTCGCTGATACGATGGTGGATAGTGGATCGGTGCGATCCCGAAGACCTTGACCGACCGTTGACTTGAACGTGTCGCCACTTGTGCAATTACTGCAAGGCGCAGTTTGCGTTATCAAATTGTCTTCAGGGAAACATTAGAAGATTTGATGGTCGTGCTGACGCTGTCAGAAGACCCGGGGTCTGTGATACCGTGCGCAGCACGTGGTCATCACGGACCGTAAGGTTGCCTTGCCGGACATGTACAAGATCCTGATCAGACGCTGCGACCGGCCACCGTGCCTCACGACTTGGCATCACGTGGCGCGATGCCAGAGCACCGCGCCTGCAACAGGCTCTGATTGATCGACGCCCTGCCGTGCCGACCGTGGCGGGACGTCAATTGCCCAAGGAATTCCGATGACGTCGTTCCCGTCCCTCCGCTCGCAGTTCGAGAGCGTGAAAGCTGGCTACACCCTGCCGCGCGATCTTTACGTGGGTGAGGAAGCCTTTCAGTTCGACACGCAAGTCCTGCTGAAGTCGGTCTGGCTCTATGCCTGCACCGTTGCCCACGTGAAGAATGCGGGCGATACCTATGTATTTGAGCTTGCGAACAATTCCGTGATCATCGTGCGCGGCAAGGATGGCGAAATTCGCGCCTTCTACAACACCTGCACCCACCGCGGCGCGCGCATCTGCCAGACCGGGCAGAGCAAGAATGCCCGCTTCAGCTGCCCCTACCACTTCTGGAGCTACAACCTCGACGGGAAGCTGATCGCCGCGCGCGACATGCCCGAAGGGTTTGACAAGGCGGCCCACGCACTGCGGCCGGTGTCGATCGAGAACGTCGGCGGCCTGCTGTTCCTGTGCCTTTCCGACAATCCCCCGCCGATCGACCGGGTGAAGCAGGACATCGGTTCGCAGATTGCGCTCTATCAGCTGGACAAGCTCAAGATCGCGGCGACAGAGGAGCTGATCGACCAAGCCAACTGGAAGCTGGTGATGGAAAACAACCGGGAATGCTATCACTGCGAAAGCAACCACCCGGAACTGCTGAAGTCGCTCGACGGTTCGGGCTTTGGCAAGGGGCTGCCCGAGGACAACGTCTGCGGGGTCAAGACCGACGCCGAAAAGGCGATCGAGGCACAGCGGGCCGAATGGGAGGCGTTGGGCATCTATCACGACCTGATCGAGTTTCCCGATGGCTGGTGGCACCGCGTTGCCCGCCTCGGCCTAGCGCCGGGCGCGGTGACCCAGACGTTGAGCGGCAAGCCTGCTTCCACCAAGCTGATCTGGCCCCACGGCGATCAGGTGGAGACCAGTGGAGACCAGCCTTTCGGTGTGGACGCAGCCCAACAGCTGGCACCATTTCTGCTGCGATCATGTCGTCACCTTCAGCCTTGTTCCGCTGGCGGCTGACAAGACCCTGCTGCGCACCAGCTGGCTGGTGCACGAGGACGCGGTCGAGGGCGTCGATTACGACGTGGAGAAGCTGACCGAGGTGTGGCGCGCGACCAACGCGCAGGACGGACGTCTGGCCGAAAACAACCATGCGGGCATCAGGACGGATGGATACAAGCCCGGCCCCTATTCGAATGAAGAGAAGCTGGTCGACGCGTTCAAGTCGTTCTACGTCGACAAGGCCCTGGCGGCGCTGGCCTGAACCGGGACCGCGAAGACGTCAGTTGTTCTCGTCGGCTGCCCAGCCCCCGCCGAGCGCCTGGAACAGGCCGACCCGCGCGTTGAGCGCATCGGCGCGTGCCTGGATCAGTGCCAGCTCGGCCGAGAGCAACCCGCGCTGCGTATCGAGCTGTTCCAGCAGCGGTGAATAGCCTTCGCGATAGCGATTGCCGGCAAGGCGGTTGGCCTCGGCCAGCGCGTCCCGCTGCTTGGTCTGGATCCGGACCTGCCGATCGAGAGCATCGACCGCCACCAGTTGGTCGTTGACCTCGCGCAGGGCCGTCAACGCCACCTTGCGATAGCTGAAGGCCGCAGCGTCGCGCTGGGCGCCGGCGGTCTCGGCACCTGCGCGCAGGCGTCCGCCTTCGAACAATGGGGCAAGCACGCTGCCGCCAACTGACCACAGTCCTACCGGGCCGGACAGCAACGTGGAAAAGGCCGCGCCAGCAGAGGCCGAGAGCCTCAGGGAGGGCAGGAAATGCTTGCGCGCGGCGGCAAGATTGCTGTCGGTGGCGGCCAGTTGATATTCCGCCTGGGCGATGTCGGGCCTGCGCCGCAGCAGTTCCGATGGCAAGGCTTCGGGCGTTGCCGGCTTGTCCAGCGCGGCGAGCCCCTGCGCGCGCAGCACCGGGCCGGGCACTCTGCCGGCAAGCACGCTCAGCGCATTTTCCTGCCGCATCCTTGCCTGTTCCAGCGCGGGGACCAGCAGCAGCGCGGCCTGGTAATCGACCTCGGCCTGCTCCAATTCAAGCTTTGGCGAATAACCGAACCTCACGCGCCGTGCGATCAGATCGCGCGAACCCTTTCGCGTTTCCGCCGTGCGCTGCGCCAGGGCCAGCCGATCATCGAGCGCCAATAGCGTGACATAGGCGCTGGCCGTGGCCGAGGCGACCGACAGCTGCACCGCCGCGCGGGCGGCCTCGGTCGCGAGCCAGCCCGACCGTGCCGCACTGACCTGATCGGACAGACGCCCGAACAGGTCCACCTCCCAGCCCGCCTGGACCTGCGGCTGTGCCGCGCGCTGTTCCACGGGCTGGCCGAACGGGTTGACGCTGCGCGCATCCGTGGCCGCAATAGCCGCATCGAGCGTTGGCAACATGGCTGACCGCGCCAGATCCTGCTGCGCGCGCGCCTCGCGCACGCGGGCCGTGGCAATGCCGATATCGGCGTTGCGGGCCAGCGCCTCGTCCACCAGCAAGGTCAGCTGGGGATCGCCGAAACTGCGCCACCAGTCGCGATCGACCGGCACGCCCGGCCCAAGGTCCACGCGGAAATCCGGCGGCGGCAACACCGATGGCACTTGCGCGGTTTGCACGGCAGGGCCGGCACAGCCCGCCAGCAAGGCGAGCCCGGCAATGGCCCCTGTGGCGCGCTTCATGACCCGGTATCCACGCGGGCTTCGACCGACATGCCCGGTCGCAATCGCCGGGCGAGCGGCTGCCCGGGATCGACCCTGATCCGCACGGCAATGCGCTGCGCCACCTTGACGAAATTGCCGGTCGCGTTGTCAGCCTTGAGCACTGCAAACTCCGAACCTGCCGCCGGCGCGATGTTCTCGACATGGCCGGTCAGTTCGCCATCGGCCAAGGCATCGACGGTGAAGCGGGCGGGCTGCCCCACGGCCATGCGCGCGGTCTGCGCTTCCTTGAAGTTGGCAATCACCCAGACGTCGTTCGGGACCAGGAACAACAGCTGCGTGCCCGCGGTCACGAAAGCGCCGAGCCGCACGCCCACTTCGGAAAGCTGCCCGTCCTCGGGTGCGCGGATCACGGTGTTTTCAAGATCGACTTGCGCGGCATGAAGCTGTGCCCTTGCGGCCTCGACCGAGGCGCGCAGTCCGCCGCGCCCGACCATGACGCTTTGCACGTCCTGTTCGCCCACGCTGCGCGCGGCCTGGGCCTGCCGCACGCTGGCTTGCGCGGCAAGGAGTGCGGCACGGGTCTGGTCGCGCTCTCGCTCGGAGATGGAGCCGTCACCGACCAGCGCGCTGGCACGGGCCATGTCGGCACGGGCCTTGGCGGCCTGCGCCTCGGCGCTGGCGATGGCAGCGTCCTGCCCGCCGAGCGCAGCCTGCCGCGACCGCTCACTCTGCTGCGAATTCGCCAGCGCCGCTTCCTGCGCGGCAAGATTGGCGCGGGCCTGTTCGACCTTGGCCTGATATTGCCGTTGATCGATCACGGCGATGACCTGGCCTTTCCTGACCCGGGCGAAGTCTGCCACCAGCACTTGCGTGACATAGCCGCTTACCTGCGGGCTGATCACGGTCACCTTGCCCCGCACATAGGCATTGTCGGTGGATTGCGACAGGCCGGCAAAGGGCGGCAGGTGCCATGCATAGAGCACCGCCAGAACGGCACCGACCAAGGCCAGAGCGATCAGGGCAAGCCGCGTCTTGTCTGGACGTGGCGGCTTCCAGCCATCAGTCTGGGCTGCGGTCTCTTCGGTCATGCGCCGGTCCTTTGGGGGGTTTCGGGAGGGCCGCTGGCGGCGGCTTGCTGAAGGCGTTGCAGCTCCAGCAGGGGCGATTCCTCGCCGCGGCGCGACATCCGCCGGCGAATCAGGATCGACCAGATGACGGCGAGTACCGCCAGCCCGCCGATCACCATGAACACATCGTTGAAGGCCAGTATGTTCGCCTCACGCGTGGCCTGCTGCGAAAGAATTGCCGCCCCTTGCGCGTTGTGCAGCACGGGATCGCCGATGGTGCGTGCCACCAGCCGCCCGCCTGCCGCGATGCGCGCGGCCACTTGCGGATCGGTCATCACGATGGATTGAACGATCTCGGCCGAATGCATCTTTTCGCGCACCACCTGGAACGTGCCCAGCAGCGCGCCGCCGACCAGCCCGCCGAGCGCCTGGCTCATGCTGAACAGGACAATGAAGCTCACGAAATTGCGCGGGCCCGCCAGCAGCGTGCGGGCAAGGCCGATGATCATCGCCTGCGACAGGAACAGGATGCTGGCAAAGCCGATCAGCGCCTGGCTGAGGTAGAAGTTCTCGGGCCTGGTCAGATTGTTGGCATTGGCGTCGAGGAACGCGGCAATCGCGATCAATATCAGGGAGACGGTGATCGGCCGCGCGACATTGGCAGGGTTCAGTGTGACCAGCGCGGTGATCAGCCCGGCGATCGAGGCGGCGATGATCACGAGATTAAGCCCGACCATCTGTTCGTTGGTCATGCCCACGACAGTCAGCAGGCCAACCGACCCGAAGGCTTGTTCGGACAGCAGCACGCGCACCGCGGCGGCAATCGACATCAGCCGCACCATTTCGCGCGTGCCCAGCCAGCGCGTGTTGATCAGCGGATTGCGGCGGAAGTGTTCAAACACGAACGCGCCGGTGACCATGACCATTCCGGCGACCAGCGCGTATCCCATCCATGGCTGCGAGGTCCACCACTCGATCCGGCCCTGGCTGAGGACGGCAATCAACAGCGCCATGCCCGGCACCAGCAGGGCGATGCTGACCGCGTCACCCTTTTCGAACACCTTGGTCCGCTCGCTCGGCGGCAAGGGCAGAGCAAGGATCGCCGCCAGCGAGGCCAGTCCCAACCCCAGTTCGAACCAGTAGAGCATGTGCCAATCGCCCGAAACAAGCAGTCCGGGCGAGACGACACGCGCCAGCGGCGTTGCCAGTTGCGGGATCGAGATGCCGATCATCAGCCCGCCCAGGCGCTTTGCCGCGGGCATGGCCTGCATCAGATAGAGCACCGTCAGCGACGACAGGCCGCTTCCGGCCAGACCGCCGGCGGCGCGCACCGCGATGGCCGACCAGAAGCCGTGAACGAACAGATGGAACACCGTCGCCACCACATAGATACCCAGCATCCAGCGGATGAACGGTTGCAGGCCGAACTGCTGCCGATATTTCACCAGCACCAGATTGGCCATCGTGTTGGTCATCAAGTAGGCGGCTGTCAGCCAGCTTGCCTCGTCCGGGGCGAGGCCGAGGGTGCCTTGCGCAAAGGTCAGGTTCACCGCGACCAGCGCGCTGCCCAGCCCCCCGGCCAGGCCGATCAGGGCACCGATCGCGCCATAGGCGACACGGCGACGCGCCGGATGATCGGGGTTTGCAGGCGATCCGGGAAGCGTAGGCCTTTCATGCGGCTTGAATTCATAGGCCGCTGCCTGCGCCATCGTGTTCCCCTGTCGCGCGCCAGCAGTGCCGCTTGTCAGCCGAACAAGACATCAACGGTGCGCGCGGCCAAAACCCGGGAACTGCGTCTTGGTTCCCGCTGGCGCGTCAGGTGACAGTGCGTGAAATGTGGGCTGCTGGGCCAGAAGAGTGCAACTTCATTACTCCCAGCCTGTCGGGATAATGATAAACTTATGAATCATCTGGAGAGTTATAAGGGAGAGTCATTGTGAACCCTTGGCGTCCTTCTTGGCCCTGTGCTCGCTCAACTGGAAGTCGATCTGCGCAATGCGCAGGCGTTCGGGGCTGTCTTTGGCAAGCCCCTTGAGGCGGCAGGCTGCCCACAGGCTTTTACGCTCTGATTCCAGCGCCTTGAGATAGAGGTCGGCCATACGTTTCCTTTGATGTGACAAGATGCGGTCGGCGAATTCCGGCTTTCGGTCAACGCGGGCGTTTCGGCGGTTTTCGAAAATGCGGCTGCTGGTCTGGCCGAGCTTGCGCATTTCGCGTTCGTCTGGCGCCGCGTTCGGAATTGGTCACGTTTTCAAGCGCAAGCTTGCACCAACGGTCGAACCGCCTAGGATCAATCTCGCCATTTTCGAGCGCGGACCTGATGCAGCAGCCAGGCTCTGCTTCGTGCGCGCAGTTTGAAAAGCGGCATTGCTGCGCGATTGCAACGATATCGTCGAAGACCTCTTCCAGGCCGGAGGTCGAATCGGCCAGCTGCAACTCGCGCATGCCCGGCGTATCGAGCAGCCATCCGGCCCCGTCGAGGCGGTGCAATGCCCGCACCGTGGTGGTATGGCGGCCCTTGCCGTCCTCCTCGCGCACTGATTGCGTGGCGATGCTGTCGGAACCACGCAATGTGTTGACCAGCGTGGATTTGCCGACGCCGGACGAGCCGACCAGTGCGACGGTCTGGCCCATTCCGCACCACGCGGCCAGCCGGGCCACGCTGTCCGGATCGCGCGCGTCGACGGTCACCACCGCGATGTCTGGCCGCAATTGCCTGACCTCCTGCGCAAACCGATCGGGCCGGTCGGCGAGGTCTGACTTGGTGAGGACGACCACCGGCGACACTTGCGCTTCCTGCGCCAGAACGAGATAGCGTTCGAGCCGGGCCACATTGAAATCCTGGTTGCAGCTCGCGACGATGAACACGCAATCCACGTTGGCGGCGATCACCTGAAGCTTCTGTCGTCCTCCTGCAGCCACACGCTTGAACAGGCTGGCCCGGCGCAGCACGCGCACCGGCAGCAGGCTTTCGCGATCAAGCAGCAGCCAGTCTCCGGCCGCGGGCCGATTTTCATCCGCATCCGCGCCCGGAATGCGCGGAGCGATGAGCGTGTCCAGCCCCGCACCCGCCACCGCGATCTTGCCGCGATGCACTGCCATCACGCGGACGGGCAGGCAGCTGGCATGTTCCTCGCCAGAGATCTGATCGCTGAAGAACGGCTTCCAGCCGAGTTCGACAAGGTAAGGATCCGGTGGGGCCAGAGGCATGGGAGGCGGGGCTGCTTGAACGGGGTCGTCTCCGCATGGAGGTGAAGATGAGGCTGAACGGGCCTGTAAAGCACAAACGCGCATTTGCCTACGATCCGCAACGGCAGTTTGAACCGGTCGGGACTGCTTGCTTTCAGGACAGGGGAATCATGGACGTTTTGGCCGACGACCGGACGTCATCGGATCCGGCTTCATGGGCGCGGTCCAGCCGCTTGGCGCGACCGGCTTTGCCTTGTTGGTGCCGATGCCCATCGCCCCGAGTTTTTGCCGTGACAGGCCCGACGTGTCGGCCCGAGCGGCCTCCTGCGCGCTTGCGCCGCCGCGCAGCAGATTGATCTGGTCGCGCAGCTTGCGTGCCTCCTCGAAGTCCTCGCGCGCTGCGGCTGCCATCATCCGGCGTTCCAGGTCGTTGATTTCGGGGTCCATCACCTGCCGTGAACCCATCAGGCCGGAGCGGGTTCCGCGTCCGCGCCAGGTCCATCCACGCACTTACTGCGCGGGCCGTTTGCGCCTGCGCCGGATGGGCCAGCGCATGAACAGCAGCACCGTTCCGGCCAAGCCCATGACCAGGCCTCCCACCGCGAACGACAGCAGCCACCAGGAATTGAAGTCCTGATGGTTTTTCCAGTCCATGATGTGCAGGCCCCAGAAGAAATCATAAAGCCGCCAGGTGCCGTTGCGGACGGCAGCGATCTGGCCGGAAGCAGCCTCCACATAGACGCGCGTGCTCTCGGCATCGGACAGCGTGACCTGCCACGCGGGCAGGCGGCCGCGATATTCAGTGCTCTGCTGGTCGACGCGCCGCGTGGTTGCCGTGACCGAGGGCGCACCGCGCCACGCACTGCGGACGATGCGCTCAGCGGCAGCGGCCCCGAATGGCGGCAAGGGTTGCCCGGTTCGGACATCGACGAGAATGCTGCCACCTTCGGCCCTCTCGATCTGCGCCACCGCACGGCCATCGACCATCCGGATCGTGGCAGAGCTGGCGCTGCCGATCGCGGCGTTCAATCCTGACAGATCGAGGTCTGCGGGCAGCGACACCGCCCTGTCGCGATCGATCAGATGTTCACCGCGCACATTGCCGATCGGCAGAACGCTCATGATTGTGCCGCTGGCGAACCAGATCAAGAGCTGGGCACCGATGACCAATGCCAGCCATTTGTGGATGCGGCTGGCGGCAACATGGAAACGCAGGCGGTTCAGAAAGCTGGATCCTTGTTCCCGCAAGACGGGGGCGAATTGCCCGCCAATTCGTAGCGACGCTCCAGGCGCACTGCAACGACAAAGGGGTTCCCGTTGCGCTGCCGCCGCCACCCCCCAACTGGTCGTATTAAGTTCTTGCAAATGCGAGTGACTCGCAGTAGCTGGACTTTGCATTCAATCTAAAGGGAAATCCATGAGGCCTCTGATCGCCTGCGCTCTCGGCGCGACTGCACTTGCGCCCTGCTTTGTCATCACCACCGCAGCCAAAGCAGCAGAAGCAGAAGCGGCCGAAATGGATGCGGGTGCCGATCCGAACACGATCGTCGTCACCGCGGCAAAGGAGGCCGCGACCACTTCGACCAAGACCAGCACGCCGATCGTGCAGATCCCGCAGCCGATCACGGTGATCGATGACAAGCTCTTCCTTGCGCAAGGTGCCGTCAGCATCGGCGATACGCTGAACTACGTCTCAGGCGTCACGGCCAATCCCTATGGCCCCGACAGCCGCGTCGATGGTGCCTTCGTCCGCGGGATCAACGCGCTGCAGTTCCGCGACGGGATGCGCGACATCTTCAGCTACTATGCCAGCATCCGCGCCGATCCGTACAATTTCGATCAGGTCGAACTGGTGCGCGGCCCGGCCTCGGTGTTGTTCGGACAGGGCGCACTGGGCGGAATCGTCAATCTCGTATCGAAGCGGCCCGCGTTCGAGACGCACGGGGAAGCCTCGCTCCGCTATGGCTCGTTCGATCGCAAGGAGGCGCTGCTCGATCTTTCCGGGCCGCTTGGGGCCGGACCGCTGGGGCAGAGCGTGGCGGCGCGGATCGTGGCGCGGGTGCGCGATGCGGGCACGCAGACCGATCACGTGCCGGACGACCGTGTGATGGTGTCCCCATCGATCACGTTCCAGCCGTCGACCGACACCACCCTGACGCTGATCGGCCTGTATCAGGAGGACGACGGCGGATCGACATCGCAGTTCCTGCCGCTGGTGGGCACGATCCTGCCCAATCCCAATGGTACGCTGGCCAACAGCGTGTTCGTGGGCAAGCCCGGCTGGGACCGCTATGATGGCCGCCTGCTGCAAGGCACGGCCCTGCTTGAACAGCGCCTTGGTGAAAAGGCCCGCCTCAATCTCAAGGCGAGGTACATCGACAGTGACCTGACCTATTTCACGCACTACCCGAACAGTTACGCCAACCCGACCGATCCCTTTATCGACAGCGCCAAGCGGATCATGGGCCTCTATGTTGATGGCAGCATCGCCCGGATGGAGATATTCAGCACCGACAACAATTTGCAGCTGGACTTCAACACCGGATCTGCGGTTCGGCACACGTTGCTGGCCGGGGTCGATTACAGCACGAACTCGGTCCGGAAAACCGGCGGCTTCGCCTATGAAACGTTCGACATCTTCAACATCGATCATGCGGCACTGTCAGATTACGGCGGAGGGCTGCCGACGCCGACTTACGTGGCCGAAGACGTCGATCAGAGCCAGCTTGGACTATACCTCCAGGATCAGATCCGCCTGCATGACCGGGTGTCGGTGGTGCTGGGCGCACGGCGCGACTGGACCCGGGCGAGGAGCTTTGGCGGGGCCTGGCGCAAGAACTCGGCAACGACCTTCCGCGCCGGGATCATCGGCGAGGCTGCCAAGGGGGTTTCCCCGTTCTTCAGCTATACCGAAAGCTTCGAGCCGATTGCCGGAACCGCCAGCAACGGGGCGGCATTCATTCCCAAATCCGGCCGCCAGTTCGAAGCCGGGATCAAGTTCCATCCTGCCGACACGGTCCTCGTCACCGTCACCGGATACCACATCCGCGAAAGCAACCGCCCGGTTTCCGATGACAGCACGGCCGATCCGTTCGATCAGGTGCAGATCGGGGCACTGACATCGAAAGGCGTTGAGTTCGAAGGCCGCGCTTCGCTGGGCAGTTCGATCAGCCTGATCGCGAACGCCAGCTACAACGAGGCGCAAGCCGACGGCACGGGCCGACAGATCGACAATGTGCCCAAGTTCAACGCGTCGCTCTGGGCAACCAAAGGCATCGCGCTGGACGCTGACACGGTGCTTCTGCTGGGCGGTGGGGTGCGGCACGTGGGTAGCCAGCGCTCGTTCGGCCCGGCATTCCCCGACGGGATCAGAACGCCGGGCTTCACGCTCGCCGACGCGCTCGTGGAACTTTCGTGGCGGCAATGGGCCTTGGCCATCAATGCCACGAACCTGTTCGGCAAGAGCTACTATTCGGCCTGTCTGGCGCGGGGTGATTGCTTCGTGGGCAGCGAACGGAACGTCATGGGCACCGTGAGCTATCGGTTCTGATGGCAGGCGCAGCGGGGATGACGGCAAGCGCGCTGAGCGGCATGGCCGGGGCTGGCGTTCTGCGCCTGGCGTGGGCGCGCCCCGCGCGATCGGTGCCGCTCAACACGGCCGGTTGGACGTTGATCGGCGTGGCAATGGCGGCCGGGTGGCGCCAAGCGGGAGCCTGGGGCGTCAGCGTTGCGTCGCTCTGGACGATGGCGGCGGCGCTGGCGCTGATCGCGGTTGCCGGCTGGCGCGATCCGGCCGGGCAGAGCAAGGGATCGAACCGCAGGGCCGGCATGCTGCCGGAACCGGGTGAGGCGCGCCATCTGGCACGGCGCATCACGACGTTCGCCATCGTTGTGGCTGGCGGCCTTGCCACATCGGTCGCGATCGGCCTGATTGCGCGCTGGGCTGCCTTGCTGGCTGAAGCAGGCCAAGCCGATGCCAACGTGCTCGCCTTCTTTGCCGTGCCGCTTGCCTGGTCGATCCTTGCGTTTCTGCTGCTGATGACTGCGGATCGCAAACGCCAACTGGCGCTCGTGATCGTGCCACTTGTCGCCGCGATCCCCGCCGTACTCGGGAGTGTGTCATGAGCCGGATGATCGAGGCCGGAACCGTCCGGCAGGCGCTTTCGGCCCATGCGGCGATCGGTCTTCTGGCCGGTGCGCTGCTCTATATCGTGGCGTTCACCGGAACCATTGCCGTCTTCTACGAGGAATTGCAGCGACTGGAACAGTCAGGCCCGCCCGAGATGGCCGCGATCGATCCCGTGGCGGTACAGCGCGGGGTCGAGGCCGTTCTGGCGACGGAAGCCGGGAGACCCCGCACCACCCATCTCTACGTCCACCTCCCCACCAGCAGCCTGCCGCGCGCCACGATCACCACCGACACCCAGGCCGTCCATCTCGACAGGACAGGAGCCATCGCCGGACCGGAAGAAATTGCCTGGTCCGATTTTCTCGTCCAGTTGCATTACACGCTCAACATCCCCGCGCCTGCCGGCATCACCGTTGTCGGCATTCTGGGGGTGATGATGCTGGCGCTGACGTTCAGCGGGGTGATCGCGCTGCCACGCATATTCCGCGATGCCTTCCGGCTGCGTGCGCGCAATGGCAATGGCGTGGGGCTGGCCGATTGGCACAACCGGTTGAGCGTGTGGACCCTGCCCTTTTCGCTGGCCATCGCGCTGACCGGGGCGATGATCGGCCTTGCCAGCATCACCGCCTACGCGATTGCCGGCAGCAGCCACGATGGCGATGCGCAGGCCGTGTTCGCGTCGGTCTTCGGCACGGAGGGCCGGCCCGACGCATCGCCGGCACCCGTTCCCGATGTCACAGCGGCGCTGGACCACATGGCACGGGCATATCCGCAGGTGTCGGTGACGTATGTGACGCTGCACGATCCGATGACGAAGGGGCAGCACATCCAGATCGTGGGCGAGCATGAGCGCCGACTGATCTTTGGCGAGTATTACGATTTCACCGCCGATGGCCGCTTCCGCCAGACGGCCGGGCTTGCCGATGGCACCATCGGACAGCAGGCAGCCGCATCGACCTACAAGTTGCACTTCGGCAATTTCGGCGGTCTGCCGGTGAAGCTGGCCTATCTCGCGCTCGGCGCAGCGCTGACGGCAATCTGCGCGACGGGGACCTACATCTGGCTTGGCAAGCGGCAGCGCCGGGGCATTGACGAGCCGGTCCTTCGCGCCTTGTGGCATGGCGTTGTCGGCGGAACGCCAGGCGCACTTGCCCTGACGGTCCTGGCCCGGATCATCTTCGGCAACGCGCCGCCCTTTGCCGCGATATTCTGGACGGCGCTGGCAGCGATCATCGCATCCGCATGGGTGCTCGATGCCCGCCGCCGCAAGCTCCTTTCATAAGGCACCCCCCAGCGCGCTCAGCGCGTGGCACTGGTCTTCGGCGATCCGGCGTTGCTGGCAACCAAGGGCTTGGCACCATCACCGACGATGATGAACGCTGCCCAGTAAAACGGGTGTGATGTGTTGGGATCGTCCATCAGGCCTTCCTGGGCCTTGGCCAGGGCATCGGCCAGCGCGACGCCCGGCGCCGCGCCTATCGCGCCGCTGATCAGGCGCTTGGTCGCATCGAAATCGTCGGGCACCGGCCAGTGGCTGGCAATGACCGAGCGCGCCCCGGCCCCGACGAAGGCGCGCACCAGACCGTCGAGCGCATAGTTGCCGCCGGTGGTAACGCCCGCTTCCCGGCTTGCCGCGACGGTTGCGATACCGGCGGTGTCGCAGGCCGACAGGATCACCAGATCGGCGTTGAGGCGCAAGTCGAAGATTTCGCGGAAGCTGAGCAGCCCGTCCGAGCCGCTATCGCCAAAGCTGGTGACCAGCGCCGGGCGCGCGGGACAATCCGGGCGGGGCGCGGTGACTAGGCCGTGCGTGGCAAAGTGCAGCACCCGATACTGATCGAGCGTGCTTGCGCCAAGCAAGGCGCTGTCGCTGAAGGCCGCATCGGTCAGCACCGCACTTCCGCCCACGCTCAACTGCTTTTGCGCAAACAGCAGTTCGTCCGCCGAAATCGGGTTCTGCCAGGTGGCGAGCGGCCAATCGCATTCGTCCGCCACGGCCGCCAGGGGCCGTGTCAGCGGCTTGGCGTTGTGCCCAAGGCCGAGGTAATTGCGCGGCGCGGTCGAGGAACTGAGCTTGCGGATATCGAGGAACCCGCGCGGACTGACCGCGATCGACACCTGGCGCCCCTTGCCCAGCCATTCGATGCCGGTGAAATCGAACGTATCCCCGTCCGGGCTTTCGATGCGCTTCTGGTAATCGGCGATGCCCTTGTCACCCGTCACCAGCACGGTCGGCGGAAGCTGGAGCATTCCACCATCGGGTTCGAAGATCAGGTGCCGGACAGCGGGCAGTTCGTCCTCGATCGGACCGAACAGCGATTTGAACAGCTCGCGCGATTTCACCACGTCGAACGGGTAGTTGACCTGCCGGTCGTTCTCGAACTTGACGATGCTGTCGCGAATGACCTGCACCGCCTGGCCCATCTGTGCCGGTGACAGGCCCGTGTCGAAAACTTGGGCTTCCGCGCCTGTGGCGAACAGCGAATAGACGTGATCGCCAACGATCATCATCTTGTAGTATGCCTCGCCCGCCTTCAACGCGGCGGTCAATTCGCCAAGGTCGACGCTCTTGGGCGCCAGCACGTTGTAGCGCGGGAAGGCCGACAGCTTGCTGACAAGGCCGGTCTGGTCACGCTGCATCGAGGCAAGGTTCTCTTGCGCCGCCTTCAGCGCGGCAAGGTCCTGGGGCATGGGCGCGGCGATGGCCCCCAGCGAAGTGATCGCCGCCTGAATCCGCGCGATATCCCGGCTGCGCGCGACCGACAGGCGAAACAGGGACGCGGCCTCGTCGTTTCCTTCGGACAGTTGCCGGGCGAGCACGGCCTGGGTCTGGGCAACGCCGGGGCGCTGCAGGATCTGCGAGGCGGCAAATACCGATTGCGCTGCGGCCTGGTCTCCGCGTTTGGCTAGCAGACCGAAATAGGGCCCGAGCAGTTCGCGCAAGGTTGCACTGGAATCCGGCACCGACTGGCTGTCTTCGACGACCTTGGAATAGAGCGCGAGCGAGCCGGCTTCGTCGCCCGACCGGCCGAGCCACCCGGCCTTGCGGGCCTGCGCCGATAGCAGCGCGGGCGATTGCGGGAACGCTGTGGCAATGATCCGGATTGCCCGGTCGAACGCGGCACCTGCATCGGCCCCGCGCCCTTGCGCTTCGGCCAGCAGGGCCAGCTCGATCTGGATTTCCGACCGCAGCCAACCGGCCGAGGCGACGCGTCCGCCGCGCACCGCATCGAGCCGCTCGCCCGCAAGCCTGAATCCGGCAACGGCATCGTCGAACTTGCCTTGCATCCGCGCGGCGGTGGCCTGAAGCGAAACCGCCTGCGCATCGAGAATTTCGGCGCGTTCGGCATCGGTCGGTTGAGCTGTTCGGACAGGGGCACATTGATCAGGCCGGAAGACAGGCTGGCCGGATCGAATATGGCATCGACTTGGGCAATATTGGCGGAAAGTTCCTTGAGCGCGGCAACCGGGCGCCGCTGGTTCAGGCGGTTGATGGCGCGGTAATTGCGGATCAGGCGCTGGGTCACGCCATCGCTGCGCGATGAATAGGCCGCTGCCTGGACGAACAGGCGATCCGCGGCAGTGAAATTGCCAAGGTTCGATTGCTGCAGGCCCTGATTGGCCAGCGCTTCTGCCAGTCCCGCCGTGCCGGACAGGCGATCACGCGCCGCCAGTGTTTCAAAGAATTCGGCGGATTCGGCAAAGCGGACGCCATTGTTGCGCAAATAGCCTTCGTCGCGCGCGCCGAGCCGGTCAAGCTGGCCCGCCTGAACGCGGGCAAATGCCGCCGGATCGCTGACTTCGGTGGTCGCCACGCGGATCTCGCCCGGGATGGCAGCATCGTTCACGGCGCTGGCAAGGGCCAGGCGCAGGGCCGGATCATAGCCCGC
The DNA here is from genome assembly GCA_026400375.1 of Novosphingobium sp. Lineage (GTDB taxonomy): Bacteria > Pseudomonadota > Alphaproteobacteria > Sphingomonadales > Sphingomonadaceae > Novosphingobium. The sequence continues at coordinate 15,439 of JAPLPG010000157.1, forward strand.
CAGTCCTTCGACGAAGTGGGTTATGCCGCCACGCCGCGCTGCGTAGCGCTTGTATTCGACACCGGCCTTCTGATCGCGGCAGTTCATCGCCAAGACCCTGCCGACCGACGCGATCTCTACAGCGCCCGGTCCGCCGCAATCGAGGGTAATGCCTGCCAGTCCGGTCGGTTCGGTGCCCAGCACCACCTCGCGCCGCACCGCGATCAGCGTGCCGATCGAGCCCGCCGCATCGCGGCAGCTCAACCGGTAGCCGCGATCGAAAATCCCGCCCAGCCGCGCATCCAGCGGGGCGTTCTGGGCGGTGCAGGTGACCCCGCTGGTGCCGATGCGGAAGGAATTGCGCACGGACAGCGGCTGTTCGCGGTTGTCGGCGGCCAGCGCCGGAACCGCGCTGGCACAAAGCGCCGCGGTTAACGTGAGAGCGTGCGTGAACCGGCCCGACGGCCGTGTGCGGCGAATGTTCACTGCGCGTCTCCCTCTGCGCTGTTTTCGTTGACAACCGACCCAATCAGCGACGGGTTGCCGCTGCCGGCCACGGGCTGTTCGATCTGCTGTTGCGGTTCGAGCGGGCTGCTGTCGATGATCTGGGGCGGTGGCGCGATCGGGCTGGTGGCATCGTCAGCCTCTCTTGCCGCCTCCTCGGGTGTCTGCGCCTCGCAGTACGGCTCGTCCTGGCTCGCCTCGCCCGGCTGGCTCGCCGCCTCCTGCGTGGCGACAAGCGTCGGCGTGCTGCCCAAGGGATTGTTCGAGATGATCTGGATCTGGCTCGCAATTGCCGGGACCGGATCGATCATGGTTTCCGGCACGCAACTGCTGGCGCTGATCGCGCAGCCGTTGATCGTGCTTTCCGGCGCAAAGAACGACAGCACATCGCTCGTCTGGACGACCAGATCGCGCGCGGCAAAGCCGCTGACGATCCCTGCGGTGGTCTGCCACTTGCCGTTGACGATGATCGAGATGCTGGCCGGCGCCGCATTGGGCGCGGGGTTCACGTTGGCAAGGTCGATGTCGGCAAGGAACCCGGCCGGGTCCAGCGCGGTCCCGGTATTCTGGATATAGAGCGTGCCTGTGGGATAGAGATCAAGGCCCAGCGCCCGCAGCACGCCCTCGGGACGCTGCACGGCGGCAGGCGCGTTCAGTTCGGCGACCCTGCCGACATAGAAGGGATCGGCAGCGAGCTTGTCTAGGATTGCCGCGCTGGCAACATGGATGTTGGCAGCATGAATCTCGATCGTGCCGCCAAGCGTGTTCGCGCCTTGCGCCAGGGCAACCGACCCGGTGCCGGCGTCGATTTCGAACCGTCCGGTGTTGAATTCGACGATATTGCCGCTGGCAAAGCCGGTCCCGGTCACGTTGCCGACCACGCGGATGCCGCCACCGGCAACAGAAGTCTGGCGATTGCCGGTGATGAAATTGATGGATCCTGTCGCATCGCCGATGGTCGTGCTGCCGTTGGTCCCGCCCGCGCTCAAGGCAAGGTTGCCGATGAGCATGTCGACCGGATTGGCTGCGACATCGATGGCACCGATAAGCAGCTGATGCGTGCTGATCAGGCCGATTTCGGCCGCGCTCAGGGCATAGCCGCTGCCGCTCAACCCGTCCCCGATCAGTGCGGGACTGCTAGAGACCGAAATCAGGTCGATCTCCCCCGTGGCCGAGGTGCGCAGGCCTGACAGGATCGGGCCGTTCGGGCCGGTCAGGGCGCCATTGTCGATGATCCGGATATCGACCGAGGCGATCTCGATGTTCGGCGCGCCCCAACGCTGACCAACGGTGACGAGACCGCCGGATTCGACCTCAATGTTGTTGAACGCGGCAATCCCCGCCCCGGTCATGTTGCCCACCGAGAAGGCCCGGAATTGCGCCGCAGCAACCTGGCCGGTGACATTCACCGAACCTGGCAGGCTTACAGGCGCCAAGAACAGCGAGGAAAAGTCGCTCGCCGTCGAAAGCAGCAAAGAACCACTGGCCATCGATGCGTTGGCGATCAGCACCCGGCCGGTCGCGTTGGTCAGCGTGAAGCCGCTTGGCGATGTTGGGGACTGGGCAAATACGGCGCCTGCGAGGATGCCCGCCGAACTGACGTTTGCGCCGGAAAGAAGGATGACATCGCGTGCGTTGATGTTGGCGCCTATGGTCACCCCCTGCGCTCCGCTGACAAGCGCGTCGCGTGCGGCCGAGATTGCGCCGGTCGTGACGGTCGACCCGAACGAGGCGATCTTCACGTTGTCACCAGTGGAACGGACGTTGCCCGTGCCGACCTGGCCCCCTGCAGCGATCTGGACGAGGCCCGCGCCCTGCACCGATCCGGCAGCGATCCTGCCTTGCCCGGCAACCAGCCCGCCTGTGGCCGCGGCGGTGCCCGCCACAAGCGTCACGGCGCGCGCGCCATTGACCGTGCCGACGTTCAGGACATTGCCCGCAGCGAGATCGATCGGTCCGCCGGTCGATGTGGCCGACTGCACGTCGACCTGATCCGTCCCGATGATCGAGATAAGCCCCCCGGACGCGATCGCCCCGGCCGACATCGCCTGCGACGCCCGACCGATCACCGAACCGCCCTGTGCGGTCGCGCTCAGGTTGCCGGTGGTGATGGTCTGCCCGGTCAGCGAGACTGCCGTGCCAGCCTGCACTGCGCTGGTCGTGATGGTGGGAGCGGTGAAGGTGGTGCTGCCGGTCTGCGACGTGACGCTGCCCGTCTGGATCGAGGTGGTGCTGTTGAGCGTCAGGTCCTTGGCCGCGCTCAGGTTGGTGGCGGTCAGAGCACCGCTGGCGTTGATCTGCAGCAGGCCCGAACCGGTTACAGACGGCGCGACGCCGATCGCGCCGCTGGTGAAAGTTGACAGTGTGGCCGCGCGGAATTCCGTTGCGGACACCGGGCCGGTCAAGGCGATCGCTCCGGCCAAGGGCCTTTGCGGGCTGGCGGCGAAGACCAGATCCTTGTCATACCCGTTGGCCGTCTGGCCGAGCGGCGCGAGCGATACATCACCGATCAGCACGCGGTTGGCAGTCAGACCGCCGCTGGTCAGCGTGCTGCCGCCGAGCAGCAGCATGTCGTAGCCCGTGGCCTGCCCGGCCGAGATCGTGCCGACCGCGGCAATGCCGAGGTCGCCCGAGGCGGTGATTGTGCCGGTCGACACATTGGCACCACTGCTGATGGCAACAGTGCCAAGACCCGTGGCCGATGGCGCGCCTGTTCCGGCCACCAGATTGGCGGTGCTGATCGCGCCCGACGCATCGAGACTGATTGCGGTTGCGGCAGTGAGATCGGCAGTGATAAGCGTCTGCCCGGACAAGGATATTTCGGTTCCAGCCTGGACCGCGCCGGTCGTGATGGTGGGAGCGGTGAAGGTGGTGGCGCCGGTCTGCGATGTAACGCTGCCGGTCTGGATCGAGGTAGCGCTGTTGAGCGTCAGATCCTTGGCTGCGGTCAGGTTGGTGGCGGTCAGAGTGCCGGTGGCGTTGATTTGCAGCAGGCCCGAACCGGTTGCGGACGGCGCGACGCTGATAGTGCCGCTGGTGAAGGTTGACAGGGTGGCCGCGCGAAATGCGGTGGCCGACACCGGGCCGGTCAAGGTGATCGCTCCGGCCAAGGGCCTTTGCGGGCTGGCCGCGAAGACCAGTTCCTTGTCA
>JAPLPG010000081.1:0-11110 GCA_026400375.1 Novosphingobium sp.
CCCGCGCTGGCGACGCTGGACGGCAAGAAGATCACCGACATCCGCCCCTATCCCGGCTTTGACGGGCGCGACAGCTCGAACTACTCGATCTACAATCAGGACTTCCTGATCTATAACCGCGAGGGCAACCTCGAGCGCGTCAAGATGAACGGGATCACGACCAAGGCCCAGTCCTTCGGCAACCAGTTCCACTACGAATTCGACGGCGGCATCACGGTTGACAACAACCTGCGCTACACATCGATGAGCGGTGCGTTCACTTCGCCGTTCCTCAATGTCGGCCGGACCGCAAACGTTCTGGGTTCGACCGTGAACGGCCGGACGGTGGCGGCGATCCGCTATGCCAGCGGCCCGCGTGCCGGGCAGCGCTATACCGAAACCTATCTCGACGATAACGTGAACGTGCGCACCAAGATCCGCGACATCGGCAGCTTTGCCAACGATCTGGCGGTTGCGGGCAAGTTCGATGTGATGTCGGGCAAGGTGACCACCCGCGCCGGTCTGTTCTACATGAACCAGAAGATCGCGATGGAGTGGAACGTCAACAAGTCGCTCCGCGAACTGAACGGCGACAACCCGTCGCAGCTCGACCTGTTCGATAGCGCGGGCAACAAGCTGACGCAGGCTGGCCAGTCCGGCTACAACAACAACTGGGGCGAATGCTGCTCGCGCGATTACGATCTGTCCTATGCGAACACGGCGCCGTACCTGTCGCTCGACTTCGATCACGATCAGTTCGGCGTCGACGGTTCGGTGCGGTTCGAGCGGGTCAATGCCAGCGGCTATGCGATGGCCGGCGGTTCGACCTTCAATGTGAACAGCAGTGGCGTGAGCATCCCCACGATCACGTCGAACGGTATGCGTGAAACGCTGGACTACACGCGCAACTATACGTCGTGGACGGTGGGCGCGCTGTTCAAGGCAACGCCGAACATCACGATCTTTGCCCGCACATCGCGCGGTGGCCGCTTCAACAGCGACCGCCAGACGCTGGGTGGCAAGATCCGCAATGACGGCGCGCTGTGTACCTCGGGCGATATCGGCCGCAATGGCTGCACTGCCGATGGCGTGACGCCTTCGGTCGACTTCGTGACGCAGCACGAGCTGGGCATCAAGAGCCGCGGCGACCTGCTGGGCGGACGGTTCACGGCGGAACTCACGCTGCTCAAGGGCAACTTCAAGCAGTCCACCTACGAACTTTCGGCAACGCGCTGCCCCGGCGGCGCCGGTGGTTGCGTGATCGATGCCAAGTTCAAGTCGACCGGTGCGGAGTTCTTTGCAACGTATCGCAACGGCGGCTTCAGCTTCACCGGCAACGCCACCTATTCGAAGGCCAAGCGTCAGAGCGCAGGAGCGACCGCATTCTCGCGTTCGCCCAACCTGCCGGACCTGATCTATACCGCATCGGCCAACTACGACTTCGGCGACATTGCGACGCTGGGTCTGGCGATGACCGGGCAGACCGGTTCGATCGACGATGCGCAGTTTGAATATCCCGGCAAGGCGATCTTCAACCCTTCGCTGCGGGTCTATCCGATCCAGAACCTAGAACTGGGCCTGCAGGTCTACAACGTGTTCGACACATTCGACCTGCGCGGCAACGGCAACGTGGTGAATTCGGCTTCGACTGCAACGGTGATTTCGGGCACGCCAGCGCTGGGCCGCACGGTTTCGGCATCGGTGCGCTACAACTTCTGATGAGGACGGGAGGTGCCGCAGATGCGGAAACCTCCCGCCGCTTCGGGTCGTGCAACAGAGGGGCAAGGCGGATGCGTCTTGCCCCTCTGTTCCCATATCGCCGGAAGAGCGATAGGACCAAGGCGGGCGAAGGACAGACAGTGCGGGTGAGGCAATACGCATGAGCAAACCAGACCAGCCAGACCAGATGATCCGTTCCATCGCCATCGTCGGTGGCGGCACGGCGGGCTGGATGAGCGCGGCTGCGCTTGCCCAGGCGCTGCAGCACAATTGCACCATAACGCTGATCGAATCCGACGACATCGGCACGGTTGGCGTGGGCGAGGCGACGATCCCGCCGATCCGCACGTTCAACGAAACCCTGCAGATCGACGAGCGCGAGTTCGTGCGGCGGACCAAGGGCAGTTTCAAGCTGGGCATCGAGTTCGTCGATTGGGGGACGCAGGGCAACCGCTATTTCCATCCCTTCGGCCCGCATGGACGCGCCTTCGATATCGTCAACCTGCATCATTACTGGTTGCGGGCGCGCGCGGCGGGGGAATCCGCGCCGCTGGACGATCATGCGATGGCCTGGGCGCTGGCGAAGCAGAACCGCTTTGCCCGGCCTTCACCCGACCAGCGCAACGTGCTTTCGACATTCGACTATGCCTATCATTTCGACGCCGGGCTCTATGCGCGCTTTCTGCGGGAGTATTCCGAAGCCAAGGGCGTGACGCGGATCGAGGGCAAGGTCGCCAGCGTGCAGCAGCATGGGCAGAGCGGTTTTGTCAGCGGGGTGACGCTCGAGGATGGGCGCAGCATCGAGGCGGAATTGTTCATCGATTGCTCGGGCTTTCGCGGGTTGCTGATCGAAGGGGCGTTGCGGGCCGGGTACGAGGACTGGACGCACTGGTTGCCGTGCGACCGAGCGGTGGCAGTGCCCTGTGAAAACGCCGGGCCGCTGACGCCCTATACCCGGTCGACCGCGCGCGAGGCCGGGTGGCAATGGCGCATCCCGCTGCAGCATCGCACCGGCAACGGCTATGTCTTCTGCAGCCAGTTCCTGTCGGAAGACGATGCGGCGCAGAAGCTGCTCTCGCGGATCGATGGCAAGGCGCTGGCAGACCCGCGTCCGCTGCGCTTCACCACCGGCCGGCGCAAGGCATTCTGGGAAAAGAACGTGGTGGCGGTGGGCCTTTCGAGCGGGTTCATGGAGCCTCTGGAATCGACCTCGATCCACCTGATCCAGGCGGGGATTTCCAAGCTGCTCGCGCTGTTTCCCGACCGGACGTTCGATCCGCTGGTGATCGCGGAATACAATCGCATCGCGGTGAACGAATATGAACGGATCCGCGATTTCCTGATCCTCCACTACAAGCTGACGCAGCGCGACGATTCCGAACTGTGGCGCTATTGTGCGGCGATGGATGTGCCCGATACGCTGAGCGCCAAGATCGAGCATTTCCGCCGCTATGGCCGTCTGGTGCAGCGCGATGCGGATCTGTTCGGTCCGCCATCGTGGCTGGCGGTGCACGTGGGGCAGGGCAACATCCCTGAGCGCACAGATCCGCTGGCCGATTATCGCGGGGTGGACGGGCGCGAATGGCTGGGCAAGCTGCGCGCTGCGATGCACCACGCCGCCACGCAGCAGCCAAGCCACGAACAGTTCATCGCGGCCCACTGCGCGGCGGAATGAGCGAGGCGCAAACGCTGTTGCAGCGCGCGGTGGCCCTGCGCGACGAGCAGGACACGGCAGGGGCGCTCGAGGCGATCCTGAAGGCGGCAAAGCTGGCCCCAGGGGACGCCAACATTGCGTTAGGTGTCGCCCAGGTGTCGTTCGAGGCTGGCCTGCCTGCAGCCGATCTCTATACCCGCGCAGCCGCGCTTTTGCCCGCGCGGATCGATCTGCAGCGCAGCCGGGCGACCGCATTGGTGGCGGAAGGCCGCGAGGCTGAGGGCGAGGCGCTGCTGGAGCAGGTTCTGGCGGATAACCCCGGATGGGTCGATGGCCATCGCTGCCTGTGCGGATTGCGGGCAACGGCGGGCGATGCTGACTTTGCGCGCAGCTTTGCTGCGGCCGTTACGTGCGAACCTGCGAACTTCGGCTTGCGGATGGCGTGGTTTCACGTGCTGGCCACGGCGAAGGACTGGGAGGCTTCGCGCAAGATCATTGCCGATGCGGAAAGTGCGCTGGGGGAACAGCAGGCGTCGGTTCTGGGCAAGCTGTTCATTGCCAGCGAAAGCGGCGAGGCGGCGGGCGATCCGGCCTTGTTCGACGGCGTGGCGCATGTTGCCGATATCGGCCTTGACCTTGCGCGCGTGCGGCACTTCCTGCGCGGTGGGCAGGTCGAGCGCGCGCGTGACGTTTGCGTGGCACACATGGGCAGACCCGCGATGCGCGCGTTCTGGCCCTATCTCTCGCTGGCGTGGCGGTTGCTGGGCGATGCGCAGGTGGAATGGCTGGATGCAGGGTTGCGCGATGTACGCAGCTTCGATCTGGATTTCACGCCCGCCGAACTTGAAGAATTGGCCCAGACCCTGCGCGGGTTGCACACGATGCGGCAGCCCTGGCACGAACAGTCGGTGCGGGGTGGCACCCAGACCGAGCGGCCTTTGCTGCTGCGGATCGATCCCGTGATTGCCATGGCGCGCAGCAGGATCGAAGTGGCGGTGCGCCGCTATATTGACGAGTTGCCAGCGGCCGACCCGGCGCATCCGCTGCTCGCCGCGCCGCGGGGGCGCTTCCTGTTTGCCGGAAGCTGGTCCGTGCGGTTGCGGCCGGGCGGGTTCCATTCGGTGCACACGCATCCGATGGGCTGGATCAGTTCGACGTTCTACGTGACCGTGCCGCAAGGCCATGCGCTGGGCGCGCCGCCTGCCGGGCAGTTGCAGTTCGGTGCGCCGCCGCCCGAGTTGCGGCTTGGGCTGGAGCCTTATGGAGCGGTGGTTCCGCAGCCGGGCAGGCTGGCCCTTTTCCCATCCACCATGTGGCACGGCACAGTGCCTTTCGACGATGGCGAACGCATGACGATTGCCTTCGACATCGTCCCCCATCCGAAAGGCTGAAATGCGCCCGCATTACCATTACGCTCCCGCCGCGAACTGGTTGAGCGATCCCAATGGCCTCGTCTGGCAGGACGGGGAATGGCACATGTTCTACCAGTACAACCCGTTCGGCGAGGAATGGGGCCACATGTCTTGGGGCCATGCGGTCAGCCGCGATCTGGCGCAGTGGCAGGAATTGCCGGTGGCGCTGGCCGAGGAAGACGAGACGATGATCTTCTCGGGCTCTGCGGTGGTCGACCATGCAGGCAGCGCCGGGTTCGGGCCGGGGGCGATGATCGCGGTCTACACGGGCGCGCGGACAGACCGGGCGCACCAGTTCCAGTGCATTGCGGCAAGCACGGACAGGGGGCGAACCTTCCGCAAGTTTGCGGGCAATCCGGTGCTCGACCGCACGATGGCCGACTTCCGCGATCCGAGCGTGTTCTGGCACGAGGCGACGGGCCAGTGGATCATGGTGGTGGTGCTGTCGGACGAGAACCGGGCGCTGGTCTATGGTTCGCCAGACTTGAAGACCTGGCACGAGCTTTCGGAGATCGCCCGGGACGGGGCGCCGGGGCACTTGTGGGAATGCCCGTTCCTGATCGAACTGCCCGTGGAGGGTACGGACGAGACGCGGTGGCTGTTCAAGGTTGACGTGCTGTCTGGCGCGCCGGGATCGGGTTCGCTCTACCGGGTTGGCCATTTCGATGGCACGCGCTTCGTGGCGGAGACGGAATGGCAGATCGCCGACCATGGCGACGAGTTCTACGCGGCCATAGGGTGGACCGGCCCCCGCGATGACATGGGGCGTCCGGTGTGGATCGGGTGGATGGGCAACCATGCGGTGCAGAAGCATTTGCCGCAGCAGAGCTGGCGCGGGGCGATGAGCCTGCCGCGACGCCTGTCGTTGCGGCGGGATGGTACGGCCCTGAAGCTGGTCCAGGCCATCGAGCCTGCGTGCCGGGCGCTGTTCGGCCAGGCTGAGGCCATGATGCTATCCGATGGCTGCAGGCCTTTGCCCAGAGCCGCCGTGCTGGAGCTGCCGGGGCGCGGGGCGTGGCAGTTCACGCTGGAGGACGATGCTGGCCGGACGTTGCATGTGGCGCTGGCTGCGGGTGAACTGAGCGTCGGGCGCAGCGATCCGGTTACGCCCCAGCTGAACCGGACGTCGGCCATGGCACTGCGCAGCGATGCCCCGGTCGAGATATGGCTCGACAGCGGGCGCATCGAGATTGTGGCTGGCGGCGGTGCCGATTGCCTGACGTTGCAGCACCGTTGCGCCGGTGAGGCCTATGGCTTGCGGGGGGAGGGCAACCTGACCGTCCGTTATCCCGTGGCGATGGCCTGACGGCCCAGCGCAATGGCGCCGGTGATGCCGGCATCGTCGCCCAGGCCGGGGGTCACGATATAGGTCTGGAGGCCTTCGTCGAGAGCGGGATGGCTGACGTAGCCGTTGAGCCTTGACGCGGTTTCCCGCCGCACCGCTTCGACCAGGCCCGGAGCCTTCATCACGCCACCGCCGAAGATCAGGCGATCGGGCATGTGCAGCAGCACCAGCGTGCTGGCGAGGTGGGCGATGTAGCGGGCAATGAGCGCGGTTTCGTCCGGCCCCAGCTGGTCGAGGCTCTTGCCCCAGCGGCGTTCGATAGCCGGACCGCTGGCCAGCCCTTCAAGGCAATCGCCGTGATAGGGGCAGATGCCGGCGAAGGGATCAAGCACGGCATCGCGCGGGGGCATGATGTGCCCGCTTTCAAAGTGCGAAATGCCCATCAGCGAGCGCCCGTTCTGGACGACGCCGGTGCCAATGCCGGTGCCGATGGTGGTATAGGCGAGCGTGCGGCAGCCCCGGCCCGCGCCCGCCATCCATTCCCCGATTGCCGCGCCGTTCACATCGGTATCAACAACGACGGGAACGCCGAATTGGCCCAGGGCATCGTGAAAACGCGCGCCAGACCAGCCTTCCTTGGGCGTGGTGGTGAAGGTGCCGTAGCGGGGTGAGGCGGGGTCGATGTCTATCGGGCCAAAGCTGGCGATGCCGAATGCGCCGATCCTGCCATGGTCGGCGCTGGCTTGCGCGAAGAACTGCTGCATCGCGGGCCAGGTTTCGGATGGCGTGTTGGTGGGCATCCGGGTGCGGGCGAGAATTTCGCCAGCCGCCGTGGCCACGGCCAGCACGAACTTGGTGCCGCCTGCCTCTACTGCGCCGATCAGATCACTGCTGCTCATCCTGCTTCCTTCACGTCTTGCGGTGCGCATCCGCCACCGGACTTTGGTGCGACCTTGCAGAAACCGGAAGTGGATGCAATCGATACGCATACGAATGGCAAGGCCGGATACGCATGGTGAGCCTTGTCGGCGTGGCGCTGGCGCGGCTACCACTGCAGCCTCCGGCTTCGGCAAAGTGGTGTGTCGCGGCTGTTCCTCCCAAGTATTGCCCGATCGATGAAACTTTCCGAAGCACTTCCGGCTCCATCCGTTCAGCCCGCCGCCGCACCATGGTGGCGCGGGGCCGCGATCTACCAGATCTATCCGCGCAGCTTCTGCGATTCCAACGGGGACGGCATCGGCGATCTGCGCGGCATCACCACCCGGCTCGATCATGTGGCGCGGCTTGGCGTCGACGCGATCTGGGTTTCGCCGTTCTTTACCTCGCCCATGTGCGACTTCGGCTATGACGTGGCCGATTATTGCGGCGTCGATCCGATTTTCGGAACGTTGGAAGACTTTGACGCGATGGTTGCGCGGGCGCACGACCTGGGCCTGAAAGTGACAATCGATCAGGTTTACGCCCATACATCGGACCAGCATGCGTGGTTTGCACAAAGCCGCCAGGACCGGACCAATCCCAAGGCAGACTGGTATGTCTGGGCCGATCCGAAGCCCGATGGCTCCCCGCCATCGAACTGGCAATCGGTGTTCGGCGGGCCGGCGTGGACATGGGATGCGCGGCGGCGGCAGTATTACCTGCACAACTTCCTGTCGTGCCAGCCGCAGGTGAACGCGCACAATCCCGAGGTTCAGGAGGCATTGCTGGGCGTGATGCGGTTCTGGCTGGACCGGGGGGTGGACGGCTTCCGCCTCGATGCGCTCAATTTCCTGATGCACGATACGGATATGCGCGACAATCCGCCCGCGCCCGATGATGGCCGCCGCAAGACGCGACCGTTCGATTTCCAGCTCAAGATCTACAACCAGTCGCACCCCGGCATCGTCGGCTTCATCAAGCGCGTCAGGCAGCTATGCGATGAATATGGCGCGGTGTTCACCGTGGCCGAGGTGGGCGGCGACCTGGCCGACATCGAGATGAAGGCCTATACCGCTGGCGACGAGCACCTCAACAGCGCCTATGGGTTCGATTTCCTCTACGCCGACAAGCTGACCCCCCGGTTCATCGAGCAGGCGGTGGCGCCCTGGCCGGATAAGCCGGGCCTTGGCTGGCCGACCTGGGCGTTCGAGAACCACGATGCGCCGCGCGCGCTTTCGCGGTGGTGCCAGCCTGAACATCGCGAGGCGTTCGGCCGTCTGAAGGCGATGCTCTTCGCGTCGCTGCGCGGCAACATCATCGTCTATCAGGGCGAGGAGCTGGGTCTGACGCAAGTCGACATCCCGTTCGAGCAGTTGCAGGACCCGGAAGCCATTGCCAACTGGCCGCTGACGCTCTCGCGCGATGGCGCGCGCACGCCGATGCCGTGGATGGTCCAATCGGGCGAGGGCGGGTTTACCGCAGGCGTGCCATGGCTGCCGCTGGGCGAGGAAAATCTGGCCCGGGCAGTGGACCGCCAGGAGGCCGACCCGGACTCTCTTCTCAACCTTACCACAGCGCTGCTGCACCTGCGCCGGGACCATGCGGCGCTGCGGCTTGGCAGCTTCCATGTAGTTTATGCAGACGAATACATACTTGTGATTCGGCGCGTTTCCGGTCAGCAAACGATTGCAGGTTATTTCAACCTGTCACCCGCCCCGCAAGACTGTCCACAACGGCCGGCAGGGGGCGGAAAGCAACTCGCGTCGGTCAACGGCGCCAGTCTCGAGTGCGCGATGGGTGGGCAGCTTCCCCCGTTCGGCGCGCTGCTGATCGAAGAGAGGATCTGATGCGGTACAATCTGGCTTTGGCAGCGCCTTTGGCGCTGACCCTTTCGTGCGCCTTCATGATGCCCGCCTTTGCGCAGCCGGTAACGGCCGCGTCACCCGATGGCAGCATCGTCCTGACGGTGACGACCGATAACGACGGGCATCCGCTGTACAGCCTGACGCGCAAGGGCAAGCTGCTCATCGGCTCCTCGATGCTTGGCTTCATCACCAGCGATGGCCCGACGATGCAGCGTGGGCAGAAGATCGTCGGAAGCGAAACCGCATCGGGCAAGGAGACCTGGGAGCAGCCGTGGGGCGAGCGGCGCTATGTGACCGACAATCACAACGAATTGCTGGTGAAGTTCGAGCAGGTGCCTGACTGGGGCGGCCGCCGCATGAACGTACGCTTCCGCCTGTTCGACGATGGCTTCGGCTTCCGCTACGAGCTGCCCGAGCAGCCCGCGATGACGGTGATGAAGATCGCTGACGAGGTTACCGAGTTCAACGTGGGCCAGAACGGCACGGCCTGGTGGATTCCCGGTGGCGAATGGAACCGCTATGAGCAGGTATACCAGAAGACCCCGATCGACGGCGTTTCGACCGCGCACACCCCGATTACGATGAAGCTGGCAGACGGCACGCACCTGTCGTTCCATGAAGCGGCGCTGGTCGATTATTCCGGGATGTGGCTGAAGCGCCAGACCGGCACCTCGTTCCGCGCGACGCTTGCGCCATCGGCGAGCGGGCCGAAGGTGACGCGCGCCCTGCCGTTCAACACGCCTTGGCGCACCGTGCGCATTGCCGACAGCGCCAAGGGCATTGTCGAGAACGATCTTGAGCTGAACCTCAACGCGCCGAACAGGATCGGCGACGTATCGTATTTCAAGCCGATGAAATACATCGGCATCTGGTGGGGCATGATCCGCGGTGACTGGTCATGGGCAGAAGGCCCCAACCACGGCGCAACGACCGCACGGACAAAACAGTACATCGATTTTGCGGCCAAGCATGGCTTTGGCGGAGTGCTGGTAGAAGGCTGGGACAAGGGCTGGAACGGCACCTGGTTCGGCAACGGCAAGGACTTCAGCTATACCCAGGCCACCCCGGACTTCGATCTGGAAGCAGTGACCAAATACGGCGCGAAGAAGGGTGTGATGCTGATCGGGCATCACGAGACCGGCGGGAACATTGCCAACTACGAAGCCCAGCTCGACGATGCGATGAAGCTTTACGACAAGCTTGGCGTGCGGGCGGTGAAGACCGGCTATGTCGCCGATGCGGGCGGCATTCTGGCGCCGGGCGACGCGCCGGGCACCTACCGCATGGAATATCACGACGGGCAGCGGCAGGTGCAGCATCATCTGAAGGTGGTCGAGACGGCCGCCAAATACCGCATCGTGATCAATGCGCATGAACCGGTGAAGGACACCGGCCTGCGCCGCACATATCCCAACTGGATCGACCGCGAAGGCGCGCGGGGCATGGAATACAACGCCTGGGGCCAGTTCGCCAACGGGCCTGACCATGAACCGACGCTGGTCTATACCCGCATGCTTTCGGGCCCGATGGACTACACGCCCGGAATCCTCAGCCTTGAAGGTGCGGGCAAGGTGCCGCTGGCATCGACGCTGGCCAAGCAACTGGGGCTTTATCTGGCGCTCTATTCGCCGATCCAGCTGGCCGCGGATTTCATCGAGAGCCTGGATCACCCGAGGGAACTGGCGTTCATCAAGCAGGTGCCGGCCGACTGGTCGGAAAGCCACCTGATTGCCGGCGAGGTGGGCGACTATGCGATCTTTGCCCGCAAGGATCGCAACAGCCAGGACTGGTACGTGGGCGGCGTGAACGATGCGACGGCGCGCGACGTGGCGCTCAGCCTCGATTTCCTCGATCCCGGCAAGACCTATAGGCGAAGGTGCAACGTACGAGACGGAGGCGCGCCACCGCATTGCCTATGCCACGTTGAAGGTGAAGAAAGGCGACGTGTTTCCGGCATGGCTCGCGCCCGGCGGCGGGCTTGCGGTACGGTTGCAACCGGCAAAGTAGGCCCGAAACGACGCGATGGGATTGCGGTTGGCGATGGTGCAATGCACAACCATCGCCGGCCGTTCATCCGCGCATAGCTATCCTGCATACTTATGCGTGCTGAACGGGCTTCGGTTAGGGTCTAGGGCGTCGTGCCAGGGCCTGGTCACAAACCCAATGGGAGTTATGCGTCGATGATCGAAACCAGTTGCTCGGCCCTGCTCCTGTTCGGCGCGACCGGGGACCTTTCACGGCGCATGCTGCTGCCATCGCTTTATGCCTTGCACGAGGA
>JAPLPG010000081.1:11118-19154 GCA_026400375.1 Novosphingobium sp.
ATCTGCGTATCGTCGGCACGGCGCGGTCCGAGCACGATGACGCGGAGTTTCGCGAGTTCGCCCGCGCCGCTCTGGCCGAATTCCTCCCCGAAGACCGGCGCGACGATGCAAAACTGGCAAGTTTCCTCGAGCGGCTGGAATACCAGACGCTCGACGCATCGAATATCGACGGCTTCGGCGCTCTTGCGGAAAAACTGGGCGATACCTCGTGCGGCCTGTCGATCTTTCTTTCGACCGCGCCCTTCCTGTTCGAGCCGACGATCGAAGGGCTGAAGCGCGCGGGCCTGACGCATGGCAACGTGCGGATCGGGCTGGAAAAGCCGCTGGGCAATGACCTTGCCTCCTCCACGCGCATCAACGACGCCGTTGCCGCTGCCTTTGCCGAGGAACAGATTTTCCGCATCGATCATTACCTTGGCAAGGAGACGGTCCAGAATCTGATGGCGCTGCGCTTTGCCAACATGATGTTCGAGCCGCTGTGGAACGCAGGCGGGATCGATCACGTGCAGATCACGGTCAGCGAGACGGTGGGGCTTGAGGGCCGCAAGGGCTTCTACAATGACACTGGCGCGCTGCGCGACATGGTGCAGAACCACATGTTGCAGCTGCTGGCGCTCACCGCGATGGAGCCTCCGGCCAGTCTCGACGCGACGTCGATCCGCGACGAAAAGGTCAAGGTGCTGCGCGCATTGCGGCCGGCCAAGGCAGAAGAGATGGTGCGCGGCCAGTATCGCACCGGCGCGGTCAAGGGCGCGTCGGTCACCGGCTATGCCGAGGACCTGGGCGAGGCTTCCGACACCGAGACTTTCGTGGCGATCAAGGCTCATGTCGACAACTGGCGCTGGACTGGCGTGCCGTTCTACTTGCGCACAGGCAAGCGGCTGAGCGAGCGGCGCAGCGAGATCGTCGTCGAATTCAAGCAGGTGCCGCACAACGTCTTTTCCGAGCGCGGCGGCCGGTTGCGCGCCAACCGGCTGGTGATCCGCCTGCAGCCGGAAGAATATGTGCGATTGCAGGTCATGGCCAAGGAGCCGGGCCTGGATCGCGGGGGCATCGTGCTGCGCGAGGTGAACCTCGACCTGTCGCTGACCACGGCTTTTGCCAAGGCGCGGCGCAGGATCGCCTATGAACGCCTGCTGCTGGACCTGATCGAGAGCGAGCAGACGCTGTTCGTGCGGCGCGACGAAGTGGAAGCGCAGTGGAAGTGGGTCGATGCGATCCGCAAGGTCTGGGCCGAAACCGACATGGAGGCCAAGCCTTATGCCGCCGGAAGCTGGGGGCCGAACGCCGCCATCGCGCTGACCGAGCGCGATGGGAGAAGCTGGAATGACTGATGTGGTGCCTGCAGTGGTGACCTGGGCGGAACCCGGCGATGCCGCTGCCGTGGCGGACCATATCGCGCGGGTTGTCTCAATGCCCGGTGCCAAGCGAATAGCGTTTACCGGCGGTTCCACTCCGATAAAGGTGCTGGCGCTGCTCAAGGACCGCCCGCTGGACTGGGCGAGCGTGACCATCGCGCTGACCGATGATCGCCGGGTGCCTGACGATCACCCGGCCAGCAACTTCGGCAAGATATACGCAGCGCTGGGATCATCTGGCGCGGCGTTCGAGCGGCTTGCCGACGGGGAGGCGGTCGCGCCGTTCGACCTGGTATGGCTCGGCATGGGCGAGGACGGGCATGTGGCATCGCTGTTCCCCGAGATGAAGGCGCACGTCCGGCCGGGGCCGGCGGTGATCGCCACGACGCCGATCCCGCTGCCGCCCGAAGCCCCGTTCGAGCGGCTGTCGCTGAATGCGGCGGCGCTGAAGGCATCGCGCGAGATCATCCTGGTAGTGACCGGCGCGTCCAAGAAGGCGCTTTTGGAAAGCGCGCTTGCCGGGAATGACCAATACCCCGTCACGGATTTCCTGCGCGGCTTCGGGCCGCCCGTCACGATCTACTGGAGCGAATGATGCCGATGAACCCCACCGTCGAGCGCGTCACGCAACGCATTGTCGAGCGTTCGCGCACCACCCGAGCCGCCTATCTCGACCTGGTGGAGCGTTCGCGCGACCAGGGGCTGAACCGGCCGCAGCTGTCGTGCGGCAACCTGGCGCATGGCTTTGCGGCATCGGGCGATGACAAGCCGCTGATCAAGAGCGGCAAGGCGATGAACATCGGCATCGTCACCGCCTATAACGACATGCTTTCAGCGCATCAGCCCTATGGCCGCTATCCCGAGCAGATCAAGATCTTCGCCCGCGAAGTGGCTGCCACGGCACAAGTTGCCGGTGGCGTTCCGGCAATGTGCGACGGGGTGACGCAAGGGCAGGATTCGATGGAACTGTCCTTGTTCAGCCGCGACAACATCGCCATGGCCACCGTCGTGGGCCTCAGCCACGCGATGTTCGAAGGCGCGCTGCTACTGGGCATCTGTGACAAGATCGTGCCGGGGCTGCTGATCGGCTCGCTGCGTTTCGGCCACCTGCCGACGATCCTCGTGCCCGCAGGCCCGATGCCGAGCGGTTTGCCGAACAAGGAAAAGGTGCGTATCCGGCAGCTCTATGCCGAGGGCAAGGTCGGGCGTGACGAACTGCTGGAAAGCGAAAGCGCCAGCTACCATTCTCCGGGCACCTGCACGTTCTATGGCACGGCCAATTCCAACCAGATGATGATGGAGATGATGGGGCTGCACATGCCCGGTTCCAGCTTCGTCCAGCCCGGGCAGAAACTGCGCCAGGAACTGACGCGCGCTGCGGTCCATCGCGTGGCGCAGATCGGATGGGCCGGGGACGATTATCGCCCGCTCGGCCGCTGCGTGGATGAAAAGGCCATCGTCAATGCGATTGCCGGCCTGCTGGCCACGGGCGGGTCTACCAACCATGTGATCCACCTGCCGGCCATCGCGCGCGCTGCGGGCATCCAGATCGACTGGGACGACATGGACGAATTGAGCCGGGTGGTGCCGCTGATCGCCAGCGTCTATCCCAATGGGGCAGGGGACGTGAACGGGTTCGCGGCAGCGGGCGGGATGCCGTATGTGATCCGGGAACTGATCGGTGCCGGGCTGGCCCATGCCGATATCATGACCGTCTACGGAAAATCGCTGGAAGAGGGCGCGCAGGAACCGGTGATGGCTGGTGACACGCTGGCATGGGAGCCTGCGCCCGAAGTTTCGGCAGACGACACCCTGCTTCGCCCGGTAGCCGCGCCCTTCCAGCCTGAAGGCGGGTTCCGGCTGCTGCAGGGCAATCTGGGTCGCGGCACGATCAAGGTAAGCGCGGTGGACCCTTCGCGCTGGACGATCGAGGCACCGTGCCGCGTGTTCGACAACCAGAACGCGGTACTGTCCGCCTTCAAGGCGGGTGAGCTCGAACGGGACGTCGTCGTCGTGGTGCGGTTCCAGGGCCCAGCGGCGAATGGCATGCCTGAATTGCACAAGCTGACGCCGCCGCTGGGCGTATTGCAGGACCGCGGATTCAAGGTTGCGCTGGTGACCGATGGCCGCATGTCTGGTGCTTCGGGCAAGGTGCCTGCGGCAATCCACGTCTCGCCCGAGGCCAAGCAGGGCGGCGCGCTGGCCAAGCTGCGCGATGGCGATATCGTGCGGGTGAGCGCCGACACCGGAGAACTTGTTGCGCTGGTCGATGCGGCAGAATGGAATTCTCGTGCGGATGCGGTTGCGCCGGGTGAAGGACTGGGCGTAGGGCGCGAACTCTTTGCGCTGATGCGCCACTATTCCGACCCGGCCGAGCGCGGCGGTTCGGCGATGCTGGCCGCAGCGGGGCTTTGATGGGCGCGACCGGGGACGGCGCGAGGATGGGGACAGGATGCAGGTTGTAGCAGTCGATATCGGTGGCACGCACGCGCGCTTTGCCATCGCCGAAGTGTCTGGCGGCCGCGTCGCTGCGCTGGGCGAGGCGGTGACGCTGAAAACCGCCGAGCACGGATCGTTCCAACTGGCATGGGAAGAGTTCGGGCGCCGTCAGGGCGGCTCCCTGCCCAAGGCGGCGGCAATTGCCGTGGCGGGGCCGGTCGGCGGTGACGTGATCAAGTTCACCAACAACCCCTGGATCATCCGCCCGGCGCTGATCCCGGAAAAGTTGGGCGCGGACCAGTATGTCGTGGTCAACGATTTTGCCGCCGTGGCCCATGCCGTGGCGCAGGCCGACGACGATCACTTCCTGCATCTGTCCGGCCCGGATCAGGCGCTGCCGGAACGTGGGGTGATCAGCGTGATCGGGCCGGGTACTGGCCTTGGCGTGGCGCAATTGTGGCGCGACCCTGCGGGATACCGGGTTGTTCCGACCGAAGGCGGGCATATCGATTTTGCCCCGCTGGATTCGATCGAGGACGCGATCCTGGCGGGCTTGCGCAAGCGGCACCGCCGGGTTTCAGTGGAACGCGTGGTTGCAGGGCCGGGCATCGTCGACATCTACGAGGCGCTGGCGCAGCTGCAGCATCGCCCGTTCACCCAGCGCACCGACCGTGAACTTTGGGAAATCGGCACGACGAGCACGGATAGCCTGGCAGCGGCGGCGGTCGATCGGTTCTGCCTTTCGCTGGGCAGCGTTGCAGGAGATCTTGCGCTGGCACATGGCGCCACGGGCGTGGTCATGGCAGGCGGCCTGGGGCTGCGCATCAAGGACACGTTGGCGTGTTCGGGGTTTTCCGACAGGTTCCGGGCCAAGGGACGGTTTGAAGGCATGATGGCCGCCATCCCGGTCAAGCTGATCACCCATCCCCAGCCGGGCCTGTTCGGGGCGGCTGCCGCATTTGCCCAGGCAAACGCGGCCTGATCGCATCGGGGATTTTGCGCCTCCTTAATTGGCCAGTTAACTTTGTGGTGGATTCGCACGATCAAGGCGGTAAGGCTCGCGGGATCGAGCCTTGCGCGGCAGGTCAAAGGAGAGAGTGCCCAGATGGACTACGAAACCATTCGCGTTGAACGCACCGGCAATGTCCTCAAGATCGTGCTCAACCGCCCTGAACGGTTGAACGCCTGTCCGCCGAACATGGCGCTGGAAATTGCGAACGCATTGACCGACCTTGATGGCGCGCGCGCAGTGCTGATCACGGGCGAGGGCCGGGCGTTCTGTTCCGGGGCCGACCTTGCGGCCCGTGGCGATCGTTCGATTGCCGGTGGACGCGGGGCCTATACGGCGCTGACGCAGGCCTATAATCCGCTGATGCTGACCCTTTCGCGGTTGCCAGTGCCAGTGGTTTCCGCTGTCAATGGCCCTGCCGCGGGCGTCGGCTGCTCGATCGCGCTGGCCGCCGATTTCGTCCTCGCCGGGCGTAGTGCCTATTTCCTGCAGGCCTTCGTGAACATCGGCCTGGTGCCCGACGGCGGGGCTTCGTGGATGCTCGCCCGCCTTGTTGGCAAGGCCCGGGCCACGCAGATGATGATGCTGGGCGAGAAGATCGGCGCCGATCAGGCAGAAAGCTGGGGCCTGATCTACAAGGCTGTGGACGATGCCGTATTGCAGGATGAAGCAATCGCACTGGCCACGCGCCTTGCCGCCGGGCCGACGGTTGCACTGGGCACCATGCGCCAGAATCTCGCCAAGGCGCTCGAGGCGGACTATGCCAGTGCGCTGCTGATCGAGGCCGAGGGGCAATGGCAAGCGGGCGACAGCAAGGATGCAGCCGAGGGCGGCCAGGCATTCCTCGAAAAGCGCAAGCCCGCGTTTACAGGGAACTAGCGGACAAGCTCCTCGTCAAGAAACGCGGCCACATCGGCAAGGTCCACGTCCTTGGCAAGGAAGGTCTTGCCGATGCCGCGCATCAGCAGGAAGGGCAGCGTCCCTGCGTCCATCTTCTTGTCGTGGAGCATGTGATCGGCGAGCTTCTGTCCGTTGCATTCAAGCGCCAGCGCCTTGATCGAAGCGGGCAGGCCCACGCCAGCAATGTGTGCCGCAATCCGTTCGGCGTCCTGCCCTGCCATCAGCCCCTGCCGAACCGAAAAGCGCGCCGCCAGCACCATGCCGAGCGCCACGCCCTCACCATGGAGCAACCGGTCCGAAAAGCCGGTTTCGGCTTCGAGGGCGTGGCCGAAGGTGTGCCCGAGATTGAGCAGCGCCCGGACGCCTGCGGTCTCCTTCTCGTCGGCTGCAACGATGCGGGCCTTTGCCGCGACGCTGGTGGCAATCGCTGCCTCGCGCGCGGACGCGTCGCCGGACAGAAGATTGGCGCCATTGGCCTCGCACCACTCGAAGAAAGGCGCATCGTCGATCAGACCGTACTTGATCACTTCGGCATATCCGGCGCGCGTATCGCGCAAGGGCAGGGTATCAAGCGCCAGCGGATCGGCGAGGACCAGCGCTGGCTGGTGAAACGCCCCGACGAGGTTCTTGCCCGCAGGCGTGTTGATGGCGGTCTTGCCGCCAACGCTTGAATCGACCTGCGCCAGCAGCGTGGTCGGAATCTGGATGAAGCCGCACCCGCGCTTGACCATGGAGGCGGCAAAGCCGGTGAGGTCACCGATGACCCCGCCGCCGAGGGCGACGATGTTGTCCTTGCGCTCAACTTCCTGGCCCAGCAGCCAATCAACGACGCGAGCCAGCTGCTCCCAGCTTTTCGTGCTCTCGCCAGCGGGCAGCACCAGCCAGTCGCTGTGCACGCCCACGGCTGCGAACGATGCGGTTACCTTGTCGCGCCAGGCGCGCGCAACGTTCTCGTCGGTGACGATGGCGACGCGGTCCTTGCGAATGAACGGGCGGCAGTGTTCTCCGGCGCGGGAAAGCAAGCCTGCTTCGATGCGGACTTCATACGGCGCACCGGCAATCGCGACGGGGATCACAGCCATTGGTCGATCGCTTTCAGGATCTTGATTGCAGTGACATGGTGCGGCTGCACGCCGCTGACCACGTGTATCGGGGCTTGGGAATAGAAGGGTTCGCGTTCGTGCTTCAGCCGCGACAGCGTTTCGCGCGGATCGCCTGTCTGCAGCAGCGGACGGTTGGACTTGCGTCCCACGCGTTCCAGCAAGGTCTCCACATCGCTGTCGAGCCAGACCGCTATGCCATGCTCCAGGACCAGCGTCCTCGTCCTGGAATCGCAGAATGCACCGCCGCCGGTGGACAGGACCTTGCGATCGGTGTGCTTGCCGTGCCCAATTAGCCGCGCAATCACGCGGCGTTCTCCGTCGCGGAAATAGGGTTCGCCATATGTCGAGAAGATCTCAGGGATAGGCATGTGTGCGGCGCGTTCGATCTCTTCGTCGGCATCGACGAAAGGCAGGTGCAGCATGCTGGCAAGCTTGCGTCCCACGGTTGTCTTGCCCACGCCCATCATGCCGATCAGCACCAGCGGCCGGTCAATTCGGCGCGCAATGCGGCCGATTTCCGTCAAGCTGAGGGTGGGCGCATCATGTTCCATTGCCGCGCCGCCTATACTTGCGCTAGTGCTGGTTGCAAGTATCGCCTGTTGTGTCGCAATTGCCGGGCCTGTCCCGGTAGCAAACCGGATGCGCGTGAATGAGGAAGCTTGCCGTGGTCGGCGTCGTGCTGCTGACCGCATTTTTGACAGTCGCATGGATCAGGGGTGGTGCGCAGCCGATGCATTGGATTGAACAGCCGCTGAAGCCGGGCGCTTCTGCAGGTGCCGGACAATGAACGCGAAACGCGCATCCCGCTCACGGCCCGCTCACCGGTGGCTTGCCGCTTCCGGCCTGGCCGTTTCGTGCCTTGCACTATCGGGACTGGCGGTTTCCCAAGGGCTGCTGGCACAGGAATCCCTGCTTCCGCCGGGGTTTGACAATCCGGCAGCCAAGCCCGCGCCGCAGCGTTCGACATCCCCGGCCCGGCCAGCGGCTCCCCCGCCACGCGCGGCAACCACACAGGCGCCTGCGCCCGTTTCCGGGCCGGGACCGACCGCGCCGGTCGCGTCGATGACCGCAGTGCCTGTGGTGCAGTCTGTGCCTGGTGCGGCCCCCGTGGCGGTGAGCGGGGGGATCAGCGACGAAGAGCTGCTCAATTCGATCGATCCGGCGCTGCTGGCAAAGCTGATCGAATCGGCCAAGCCTAAGTCTGACATTCCGGCAGGTGGCCAGCGG
>JAPLPG010000249.1:0-3709 GCA_026400375.1 Novosphingobium sp.
CTCGGCCTATCCCATCCCGCCACGGCAGTGGTTCCTTACCCTATCGGCAGCCTACTGAATGCTGATCACCAGAAGAAATGCCATGATCGGTGGCGCAGCATCGGCCTGCGCCACCACCTTGCGGGCGGCGGGCAGGCCGCCCGCTCGCAAGGTTCCGCTGGTGCTCGGCCATCGTGGCGCTTCGGCGCTGCGGCCCGAACACACGCTGGGGGCCTATGCCAAGGCGATCGCCGACGGTGCCGACTTCATCGAACCTGATCTGGTATCGACGAAGGATGGCGTTCTGATTGCCCGGCACGAGAACAACATTGCCGAGACGACCGATGTGGAAAGCCGCAGCGAATTCGCCGCGCGCCGCACCCGGAAGACAATCGATGGCCAGCAGGTCGATGGCTGGTTCACCGAGGACTTCACCCTTGCTGAAATCAAGACACTGCGCGCGCGCGAGCGCCTGCGCGGGATGCGCCCGGCAAGCCAATCGTTCGACGGCCAGTTCCAGATCGTCACGCTTGAGGAAATCGTCGACTTCACCGCTGCTGAAGCGGCCGCACGGGGTCGCACCATCGGCCTGATCCCGGAATTCAAGCACAGCACCTACTTCGCCGGCATCGGCCTGCCGCTCGAGCCGCGCCTGCTGCAGATGCTGGGGCAAAGCCTTTATCTGCGCCGCGCACCGCTCATCCTCCAGTCGTTCGAAGTTGGCAATCTCAAGGCGCTTCGGCCACGGATCGCCGGTTTCGGCAATATCCAGCAGATGCAGTTGATCGATGCGCCTGATGCCTCGCCGTTCGACCTGGTCCATGCCGGCACCCCGCGCACGTATGGCACCATGCTGACACCGCAGGGTCTGGCCGAAATCGCCACTTATGCCGATTGGCTGGCACCTGCGACGCGGGCTTACATCCCGCTTGATGGACAGGGGCGGCTTGGCCGTTCGACCGGCCTTGCTGCCGCAGCGCGCAAGGCAGGCCTTCTGGTCGGCACCTGGACCTTCCGTCCGGAGAACCACTTTCTTGCTGCCGACTTCCGCAATGGCGATGGTGATGAAGCCCGAAACCCGGCCGGCAGCATCGCTGAAATCCGGCGCTATCTTGCCGAGGGACTGGACGGCTTTTTCACCGATGATCCGGCACTTGGGCGCGAAGCGTTGAACGGTATTTCGTAACTGTGCCCGACAATAACGGAAAGTCTGTGTAACGCAAATAGCGATGCTGTCTCTGAAGTGTCAGCAAAACGCCATCGTGGAGTCCCTGAAACGACCACGAACCGCAACACCGCATAGCTATCGGCCCCTTGGGAACTCAGTGGGGGTCATCATGAATACGTCACGTTTTAAGCTCGTTTCAGCAATTGCGCTGATCGCGTCTTTCTCTTCGCACAGCGCATTCGCAAGCGAGGACGCTGCGGCAGAACCGCCCGCAGCAGACGCAGACGGACGCCCGCTGGGCGAGATAGTCGTCACGGCGCAAAAGCGTCGGGAGAATCTGCAGGAAACGCCTATCGCCATATCTGTCCTGAGCGGGGATCAGCTGACCAACCGGCATGTGCAGTCGCTGCTGGACCTCGGTGACGGCGCCATTCCGTCCTTACGCGTCGCGCCGTTCTTCTCGCGTGCCTCGGCGCTGGTGATGAACATTCGCGGCATCGGGATCATGGCGGACAGCAATCAGCCTGCACGTGACCAGGGAGTCGGGGTCTACATTGATGGCGTGTACCTCGGCCGCGCCCAGGGCCTGGGGTCTGCGCTTTACGACGTTGAGAGCATTGAAGTCCTCAAGGGGCCGCAAGGCACGCTGTTCGGGCGGAACACCGAAGGCGGGGCCATCAATATCGTCACGCGCAAACCAAGCGGCGAATTCGGGCTGCGCACGGTGGCCGGGATTGGCAATTACGGGTCCTACAAGGGCGAGCTGCACCTCGACCTGCCAGAGTTCCAGGGCATCTCGCTGAAGTTCGACGGCATTGTCGCAAAGCGCGGTGGAACCGTGGACAACCCGCTTTCCGGGGCCGAGGACTTCAACGTCTACGACCGGCGCGGTTTGCATGCCGAGGCCCTGTGGAAGCCAGTGGACGCCTTCAGTGCCGAATACTCCTTCGACACGTCCTACGATGGTTCGACGCCGCTCTATGCGCAGGCCGTTTCGGCCGGATCGCTGGCACGTGCGCCGCTCACGCCGCTTCAGCCAAAGCGGGCAAGGATCGCCGTCGTGGGGGCATCGCAGCAGCTGAGCGTGGGCAAGACCCATGGCCACCGCCTCAGCCTCGACTGGCAAGCTGCGCCGCAGCTGCAGTTGAAGTCGATCACCTCCTATCGCGAACTTGACCAGTCCCAGTTCGATAACGGATCCGGCATCGCTTCGGCTTTGACCACCAGCGCGGCAGCGGCGAGCGTCAACGGCTTCAACGGCGTGCGGTTCGGGCGCTACAGCCTTGCCCAGTTCGACCAGAACCAGTTCAGCACCGAACTGCAGGTGATCGGCGATCTGCCACGCCTCAAGTTCGTCGGCGGTGCGCTCTATTACCGTGAGCATGTCGAGGACAATGCCCAGGCGATCAGCACGCTTGCGATCACCAATGCGGCCGGCACAGCATACACGGTCCTGCCGTTTGATGTGGCCACCGCGCCAATCGATCGGGCAAGCAAGATCACGACCGATAGCATCGGCGTGTTCGGACAGGCGACGTATACGCCACCGATCGGCGATGACATGGTGCATCTGACAGTGGGTGCCCGCTACACGCACGACAAGAAGAACGGAGAACTGTTCCTCGTCAACAATGCTGCCCCCATCGTGAACGGCGTACAGGCGCCGCGCAAGTTGCAGGAAACCTGGTCGCGGGTCGATCCGCTGGTCAACCTTGCGCTGGATGCCAGCCGCGACGTGCATTTCTATGGCAAGTGGAGCACCGGTTATCGATCCGGCGGGGCGAACTCGCGATCACTGACGTATGCGCCGTTCAATCCGGAGAAGGTCTCGATCTTCGAAGTCGGTGCCAAGACGGAGTTCTGGGGCGGGCGTGCGCGTCTTAACCTGGCGGCCTACACCGGCACCTACAAGGACGTGCAACTCGATTTCTTCGCCACATATCAGCAGGTGGTGAATGGCGTGTTGCAGACGACCAACCGCACAACTTCGGAAACGGCAAATGCACCGGGCACCGGACGTTTGAAGGGCGTCGAAGCCGACCTCACGCTGGCACCGCTGGAGGGTCTGACGCTGTCGGCGAGCTACGCCTATACCCAGGTGAAGATCCCGGCGACGGCCAATCCTTTCCCGCAGTCGGTTGGTGGCGGCGTATTTGCAACCATCCCGTTCGCCATCCCGATCTACGCGGTCTACACACCGCGCAACGCTGCGAGCGGTGCGATCGACTATGAAATTCCGGTGTCGGGATTCAAGGTCATCGCGCATCTCGATGCCAATTATGCCGAAGGGTTCTATGCCAACTATTCAGACCCGGGCTTCAACAATACGACAGGGCAGGTGACCGTGGCGCAGCCCAAGGGCGATTCCTCGTTCATCGTGAATGGCCGTCTGGCACTCGCCGATATCGAAGTCGACTCTGCCGGGCAGACCTTCACGATCTCGGCCTGGGCGCGCAACCTCTTCAGCCAGCAGAACGCGTTTTATCGCTCGTTCAGTCCCACCGCGGGCGGCACGGGCATCTTCAATGAACCGCGCACGTTCGGGGTCGAGATTTCGGTAAA
>JAPLPG010000249.1:3729-13756 GCA_026400375.1 Novosphingobium sp.
CCGGGGCCGCCTCCTTTGGGCGGCTCCGGTTGCCTCAAGTTGGAGAAGCGTGATGTCCAAGTCCTGTACCCTCGTCGCCGCTCTGGTGGCCCTTCTCGCGTCGTCAACCGTCGTTGCCGGCACCCCCGGCATTGCCGAGGTGGCGCGTGATGACAGCGGCAATCTCGTGGTGACCTGGTCTGGCAAGAACCCGGTCGACGTGTTCGTATCCGACCGGCCGGACAGCGCTCCTTCCGCCGCCACTCTCGTCTCCGCGAAGGATAGCGACGGCCGCGAAACGATACCTGATACAGGTAACGGCCGCCGGTATTTCACGCTTCGGGATACCCGGACAGGCGGGCTCATCCATGCTGCGGAACGCGTGCTGCCACTCGAACGCGGCTCGAACTTCCGTGACATCGGCGGCTATCCGACCGCAGACGGCCGTCATGTGAAATGGGGCCTGATCTATCGATCCGGCGCGACGCCGTTGCTGACCGAAGCCGATGCGGCAAGGATCAAGGCGCTCGGCCTGGTCGACATGATCGATCTCAGGTCCAGCGAGGAGCGATTGCTTGCCCCTACCCGCCTGAACGGCATTCGGTACACGGCGATCGATTATTCGATGATGAGCATGATGCCGACGGCCTCAGTGCCCGGCGCAAGCAGCATGCACGATCTCTATCGCACCATGCCGGCTTTTTTTGCTCCGCACCTAAAGGTCGTGTTCGACGATCTGCTGCGCCGCAAGGGACCGATCATGTATCACTGCTCGGCCGGCCAAGACCGCACCGGCGTGACGACGGCGGTAGTGCTCTCGGCGCTTGGCGTGCCGCGTGATGCGATCGTCGAGGACTACCATCTCTCTACGCAGTTCAGGCGTCCGGCGTTCGAAATGCCGCCAATCAGCCCGGCGATGGTCGAAGCCAACCCTGTCGCCAGAATGTTCGCAGGCTACCAGAAAGCGCCGGGAGCCGACAAACCAGCGCCGCTCAAGACCAGCGATGGCAGGGCCTACCTTGAGGGCGCCTTTGCCGAAATCGATGCTCGCTGGGGCTCGGTCGACAATTATCTCGTTTCCGAAGTTGGCCTCACGCGCGAGCAACTGAAAGAGATCAGGCGCACATTCACCGAGTAGTGGCGGCGGGGCAGCGCAGTAGACGAGCCGAATGCAGGCAT
This sequence comes from Novosphingobium sp., assembly GCA_026400375.1. Classification (GTDB taxonomy): domain Bacteria; phylum Pseudomonadota; class Alphaproteobacteria; order Sphingomonadales; family Sphingomonadaceae; genus Novosphingobium. The sequence goes on from JAPLPG010000249.1 coordinate 4,888, forward strand.
TCCGTCAGACCCTGCTGCCATTTCGCAAGCGTTTGCGTCGTTGATCAGTCCTGGATCACTCAGCAGCGATGCCGTTCGAATGTCACTCGGCCGCGCCCATGCCCTTTACAAATCCTGGCCCATGTCGAGCTTTCAGCGCTCTCCACGTCCCAGGTCTTGCTGTGGCGTAAAGTAATCGCCGGTAACTGCCACGCCAAGAAACTGGGGGGATTGCAATGATCCCCCCAGTTGAAAGCGCCAGCGCCCGAGCAAGTCAGACGGCGAGGAAGGACAGAGCTAGTCCTTCCAGGACTTGGCCGGCAGCTTGACCTTGACCGGCGTGCCCAAGGTCTGGGCGTCCTTGCCGAGCGCGAAGGTGTATTCGCCGGCGGGCATGGTCCAGCCGCCGTCCTTCCAGTCGGCGAGGATGCGCGGGTCGATCGTCAGGGCGACGGTCTGCGCGGCGCCTGCGGCAAGGTTGACGCGCTGGAACCCGGCGAGGCGGCGCTTGGCCTCACCCTTGCGCGAGACGAGGTAGAGCTGCGCCACGTCGGCGCCCTCGCGCTGGCCGGTGTTCCTGACGGTGAAGCTGGCGGTCAGGCCCTTGAGCTTGAGCCCGGCGCTTTCGAAGGTCGTGTACGACAGGCCGTGGCCGAACGGGAACAGCGGCTTGGTGCCCTGCCGCGCGAACCAGCGGTAGCCGACGTCCGATCCTTCGATGTCGTAGTCGGCGGTCAGCTTGTCGCTGCCCGATGAGGGGTTGCCCGAGAAATCGGGCTCCACCCAGTCGCTGCCGTCAAGCTTTGGACGCGGCAGTTGCGCTTCGCTGGCGGGGAAGGTCAGCGGCAGGCGGCCCGAAGGGTTGGTATCGCCGAACAGCACCGAGGCGATGGCCGGCCCGCCGCGTGCGCCGGGATACCACGCCTCGATCACGCCGGCGACCTTGTCGAGCCACGGCATCTTCACCGGCCCGCCGGTCTCCAGCACGACGATGGTGTTGGGATTGGCGGCGGCGACCGCGGCGATCAGTTCGTCCTGGCCATCGGGCAGCGACAGGTCGGGCACGTCAAGCCCTTCGGTGGTCCACTGCGTGGCAAAGACGATGGCGACTTCGGACGTGCGCGCCTTTTCCACAGCATCGGCGATATAGCGCCCGTCACGGAAGGCGACCTTGGCGTCCTTGGCCAGGGCCTGGATCGCGTCCATCGGGCTGGAGCGGTGGTACTGCTGGGCGATGAAGCCGGCCCACACGCCCTTGCCGCCGATCGGCCGCGTCACGACCGGGCCACCTTCGCCCTGGACCTGGCTCGATCCCGCGCCCGACAGCACGCCGCCATCGGCATAGCCGCCGATGATCGCGATCGACTTTGCCGACTTGGCCAGCGGCAGCGCGCCGTTGTTCCTGAGCAGGACGATGCCTTGCCTTGCGACATCCTCGGCGACCTGGGCATTGGCGGCAAAATCGATCTTGCCGCCCGGCGCGGCCGGGGCCTTGTCGAGCCCGGCGGCATAGATCGCGGTGAGGATGCGGCGGTTCATGTCATCGAGCCGGGCCTTCCACACAGGGTCGGCGGCGGCCTTGTCCTTCAGCTTGTCGCCGAAGAACACGCCGGGATCGAGCTGCTCGCCCGATTGCTGGTCAAGCCCCTTCAACGCCGCCTCGATGTTCGGCACCGCGCCCCAGTCGGACATCACGAAGCCCTTGTAGCCCCACGATTGCTTCAGCACCCTGTTGAGCAGCCAGTCGTTGGCACAGGCCTGTTCGCCCCCCGCGCGATTGTAGGCGCACATCACCGATCCTGGCTGGCCCTGTTCGATGCCGATCTGGAAGGCCAGCAGGTCGCTCTCGCGCGCGGCGCCTTCGGCGATCTTGGCATCGACGTACTTGCGGCCGGTTTCCTGCCCGTTGAGCGCGAAATGCTTGATCGTGGAGATGATCTTGTTCGACTGGATGCCGCGGATCGCCGCGCCCACCAGCATGCCCGACAGCAGCGGATCTTCGGCAAGATATTCAAAGGTGCGGCCGTTGCGCGGATCGCGCATCAGGTTGACGCCACCTGCCAGCAGCACGTTGAAACCCTTGGCCCGCGCCTCGGATCCGATCATCGCACCACCGCGATACATCAGGTCCGGGTTCCACGAAGCGGCCTGGGCCACGCCCGATGGCAGCGCTGTCGAAAAATCGCGACGAATGCCCATGACGTAGGACACGCCAAGGCTGGCATCGGTTTCCTTCAGCGCCGGAATGCCCAGCCGCGCGATGCCCGGAATGTAGCCTGCACCGGCAATCGCATCGGCCGGGATCGGCGGCGTGGGGCCGCCCAGCGGCAGCGGCATGATGCCGTGGGTAAGCACGACCTTCTCGTCCGCCGTCATCTGCCTGACCGTCGCCGCAGCGCGGACATCGGCGGCCTTCAGGTCAACCGCCGGAGCCTGCTGGGCATAGGCGCCGGACACCGTGACCGACATGGCCAGTGCCGATATCGCCAGAGAGGATATTGAAGGTCGAAGTACGCCGTTCTTTCTGAGCATCGTCTGCGGTTCTTTCATGTGGGATTGGGGATGTGGTGCGAAGGCGGCCTTTGCGCCCTATCGGTCAGGAATGCGCATGGTGGGCTGGTTGTATTCCTCGTTCAACCGGCAGATGTTGGGCGCCGGTTGCCGCAGAGGTTGCCCGGCATGACGGAGCCATTCGCCATCCCACAGCGATGTCATCCGGGCTACCACGTCCGGCCGACTGGCGGCCAGATCGTGCGCTTCGGCAAAGTCGGTGCGGGTATCGAACAACTGCCATTCGTCCTTCGCATAATCGTTGGCGCAATTGTGGATCGCGACGGCGCGCCACGGTCCATCCGTGATTGCGCGGTGGCCGCGCAGTTCGAAGTACTGCCTTGATCGCCCCTTGGCAGACCCGCTGCGCAACATGGCCATGAACGATTGTCCGGCCACCGGGATCTGCGCCTTGCCATCGAAGGTTGCCGGGAAAGCCAGGCCCGCTGCGGCCAGCAAGGTCGGCGCGATATCGACCACGTCCACCAGTTCGCGCCGGATCGCACCGGGATCGCGCACCACGCGCGGCCACGACAGGATCATCGGCGTGCGCACGCCGCCCAGGAACGGGAACAGTTTGTAGCGCCGGAACGGTGCACAACTGGCGATGGCCCAGGGACGGGGATATTCGGACTGCGTGGCCACGGTGCCGAGTTCGGCCAGCCGGCTGCGCTGCTCTGCAACGGGGATCGTGTTGGGCCGGTACAGTTCTTCGAAGAACCCGGCCTGCCCGGCTTCGGAGGCGGCGCCATTGTCTGACAGCAGCACCACCAGCGTATCGTCGGCGATGCCTTGCCGGTCGAGCGTGTCGAGCAGCTTGCCGATCTGCGCATCGGCGTGTTCGATGAACCCCGCATAGACTTCCATGTACCGGGCGAACACGGCCTTTTCGTCGTCCGAAAGGTCGTCCCACGCCCGGTCGTCGCTTTCGCGCGGGGGCAGGACGGTGTCTGCCGGGATCAGGCCCATGTGGCGCATGCGGTCGAACCGTTCGCGTCGGATCTCGTCCCAGCCCGCGGCATAGCGGCCCCGGTAGCGGTCGGCCCATGCGGCGGGGACCTGGATCGGGGAATGGGCCACGCCAAGCGCCAGCTGGAGAAAGAACGGCCGCGCCGTGTCGCGCTTTTCGACAAGCTGGATTGACTTGTCCACCAGGTCGGTCGTCAGGTGATAGCCCTCGGGCAATGCGGGGGTGATGTAATCGTCGTTTTCGACCAGGGCCGGGCGGTACTGATCGGTCCAGCCGCGGGCAAAACCGTAGAAGTAATCGAAACCGCGCGCCCGTGGCCAGTTCTGGCGTGAGGTTCCCGGGGCCAGTTCGCCCAGCGGGATCAGGTGCCACTTGCCCAGCGCCCAGGTGGCATAGGCATCATCGCGAAGCACTTGCGCCGAGGTGCGGATCGCGTGCGGCAGGTGATAGGCATCGGTCCCGAAATACTGCGCGTTGTCACCCCACGCGGTGTCGGGAACATCGGGAAAGTTCACCGTGTGGCCGTTGCGGCCGGTGAGCAGTGCCGCGCGCGTGGCCGAACAGACCGCCTTGGAATCAAAGCGCGTGAAGCGCAGGCCACGCCTCGCCAGCCGGTCGATGTTCGGCGTGGCGATTTCGCTGCCATAGCATCCGAAATCGGAAAAGCCGACGTCATCGAGGATGATGGTGACGATGTTGGGGCGCCGGCGGCTGCCGTTTCTCAAGACCGCTGCGCCTGCGGCGGATGCCAGGGTGGATCCTGCAAGCAGCGCCGCAGTGAAATGCCTGCGCGACAGGGTGAACATGGCAATAGCCTTTCGCGAGGGCGCTGTGGCGCAATCTTCAAAATAGGAGACCCGGCGGGGCAAGGCCGCCGCCGGGTCGGTCACGTCGGTCAGAAGCGGAAACGGGCGCCCACCAGGATCTGCCGGCCCACGTCGAAGAAATCGACTGGCAGATCGCCCAGCGTCGAACGCGTCTTGTCGACGTTGTCGAGCACGTTGGTGCCTTCGGCGATCAGCGAGATCTGTTCGGTGACGTTGACCGTCAGGTTGACATCCAGGTTGCCGCGCGCCTGGGTGGTCACGCCCAGACCGTTGTAGCCGCCGGGCAGGCCGAGCGAGACGAACTTGTCGCGCCAGGTATACGACGCCCGCAAGGCCAGCAGCTTGTCTTCGTAGAAGCCGCTGATGTTGTAGTTGTTCTTCGATGCGGCAGTCAGCACCTGCGGGTCGGAGTTGGAGATGTAGGTGTAGTTTGCCTGCAACCCGGTGTTGCCCAGCGGCCCCGGCAGGAAGGTGAAGACCTGCTGGAAGCCCACTTCGAAGCCCTTGAGCGTAACGCCGCGCTCGTTGGTCGGGCGGGTGCGCTGGAAGACCTGGTCGCGGGCCTCGCTAGTGTTGGTCGATGCGGTGAAGAAGGTCGGACGCAAGGTCACGGTGTCCTGCGTCGGCCGGACCAGCGTCGAAAGCTTCTTGGCGAACAGGGCCACGGTCAGCGTCGTATCGCGGTTCGGATACCATTCTGCCGTCAGGTCATAGTTGGTCGAGGTGAAGGGCTTGAGATCCGGATTGCCCGAGGTGATCGTGTAGTTGCCGCCCCCGCCGGTGACCGTGGTCGACGGCGAGATCTGCGTCAGCGAAGGCCGGCTCATGGTCCGCGATACGGCGGCGCGGAACACCCAGTTGCTGTTCGGCTGGAACTTGAGGTTCAGGGCCGGCAGCCAGTTGGTGTAGCTGTTGCGCGCTGCGATGGCCCCGGCCGGGGGGACAGTGACCGTGCCGCCGGTCTCGACCTGGATGATCAGGCCGTTGAGGTTGGGCGATACGCCGTTGGCGATCTCGCGGGTGTTGACCACGCGCAGGCCGACATTGCCGGTGAAGCGATCGTCGCTGCTGGCGAAATCTGCCTGGACATAGCCTGCAAAGATGCGTTCGCGCACGTCGACCACGCTGCTGAGATTGGCCTGGACCGCACCGGGAACTGCAGCCAGCTTGGCACGGTCCACGGCGGCGAGCAGGGCCTGGGTGTCCGTGGCGAGCCAGCTGGTCGGGAACGGCTGATTACCGTCATACGCGCCGAGGAACGTGCCCTTGGATGCGGTGACGACCTGATTGAACGCGCCGATGCCGAAGCCGCCGGTCTTGGCGGGCAGACCGGCCAGACCGGCCAGTGCGGCGGCGGGCACGACCAGCGTGGTCGCATCGGCAAATGTCTTGCGCCATGATGCCAGCCCGCCGATCGATACCTTGCGCAGCAAGGAATCGTCGAACTCGCGGCCAAGGTTGGCCTTGAATTCCTGCACTTCGTCGCGCGTCTTGCGGCCGAATGCGCCGTTGAGGCTGGCGACCACGCCCTGCGTCGGGTCGAGATAGCGCGCCTGCGATTCGGGCGAGAGTGCAAGGCCGCAGATGTCCTGGCCGGGCTGGCAGCTTTCGGTCACCTGGAAGCGCTGGATCTGCGCAAGGTTGAGGTTGTCGCCGGTCTGCTTCGACCTGGAATAGGCGTAGTTGATGCTGCCCGACCAGGTGTCGTTGGAGAAGTCCGCGCCCAGCTTGCCGTAAAAGGTCTCGGCAAGCGAATCGTTGACGCGATCGTTGGCGCGCACGTCGGTGTTGGTCAGCCCCAGGCCGGTCACGAACGGGACGTTGAAAGCCAGCTGGCGCGGATCGATCCCGCTGATCGAGAGGAACTGGGTGGTCGCCGGATTGAACACGCCGCCGCGTGCGCCGGTGAAGATGTTCAGGTTTTCAAGGCTTTCCACGGTCACGTCAAACCTGGAATAGAAGCCCTCGGCATAGAGCTTGAGGCTGTCGGTGGCCTCGTATTCGACGATCCCCGTGACCACCGTGCGCTTGCGGTCCTCGCGCGCGATCTCGGTGCGGATCTGGCTTGGAATGTTGAAGGTATCGAGGCGATCGCCGTCGTTGTTGATGTCCTGCCCCAGCGTCGCCTCACGCGTGGTCGACCAGCCGACATTGTTGATGTTGTGGGTTTCGGTGCGATCGCGGCTGTAGCCGCCGCCGATCAGCACGCCCAGACGCCCGTCGAGCAGCGTGGTCGATGCCAGGCCCGAGATGCGCGGCGAATATTTACCGGCGTTGGAATTGCGCACCGCGAAGGCAGAGCCGACCAGCGTGGTCTTGCCGAGGTCGAGCGGGCGCACGGTCTTGACGTTGATGATGCCCGACAGGCCGCCTTCCTGCATGTCGGCGGTGAGCGACTTGGCCACTTCCAGCGTGCTGACGAATTCGGTGGGAAGCAGGCGGAAGTCGAAGCTGCGGCTGATATCGCCGCCCGCGCCACCGCCGCGCAGATCGACGCTGGCCGATGACAGCGTGCTGCCGTTGAGCTGCACGCGGGTAAATTCGGTGGGCAAGCCGCGAATGCTGGCACCGGTGCCGGCGCCGCGGGTACGGGTGATCTGCACGCCGGTGATGCGCTGGCTGGCGTCGGCCACGTTCTCTGTCGGGAACTTGCCGATATCTTCGGCGGTCACCGCATCGATCACGCTGGCGGCGGCCTTCTTCTGTGCAGCTGCGGATTCGAGGCTCGCGCGGATGCCGGTTACCACGATGCCTTCGCCTTCGCCGGCGCCGGCCTGCGCTTCCTGCGCAACGGCCGGCATGGCCAGCCCGGCCATCAGTGCGGCACCGGTCAGCAACGTGATCCTGGTGTGAAGCTTGCTCATGTCATTCCCCCATTGGTTGACCGCTTCCCACTGCGAGCGGTCGATTTTTCACCGGAAGGGCCATCGGGGCAGAGGTTTCCGCAAGGGGTCGTGACTTTCGCTCACGCAGCCCGGACGGCAAGCGCGGGCCTGCCGGTTTTGTCCTCTTCCCTGTCAAGCCCATGTATCGACTTGTTTATGCCTTGCCCGTCACCGCATTCACGATGCTGGACAACGTTGTCCACTTTGATATGTCGCTGCGGCGGGGCCGTCAACCTCGTGATTTGACGCGCGCGGCAAAAAATCCATGCTAGGCAAAAAGCACGGCAGACCCGCCCGCCGTGCACGAACAGGATGGCCATTCGGAAAGATGTTGCGCCCGACGATCAAGGACATCGCGCTGCGCGCCGGGGTATCGTTCAAGACGGTATCGCGCGTGCTGAACGGCTATACGTCGGTGGCCGAAGACCTGCGCCTGCGCGTTGAAGCGGCGATGCAGGACTTGTCCTATCGCCCCAATCAGGCCGCACGGCAGCTGCGCGGGCGCAAGGCGTTTGCCATCGCGCTGGTCCCGGCGCTGCGCCAGCACATCGACGATATCGGCCAGAACCAGCGCATGCCCGGCTACCTCGGCGACGTGATCGCAGGCGCGCTGCAGGCCTGCCAGGCGGCCGATTACCGGCTGATCATCGAAACCCTGACCGAACCCAGCCTCGCCACCGGCCGCGATGCGTTCGAGCGTTTCCTCGATTGCACGCGGGTGGACGGCATCCTGCTGGTGCCCCCGCTGTGCGATGATCCCTGGCTGCTCGATCTGCTGGCACAGCGGCGCATGAGCGTGGCGCGGTTGAACCCTGGCACCCGGCTGGACGAAGGCTACTGCACGGTTATCGACAATTATGCCGCCGCCAGGGCGGTGATCGGACACCTGACGGCGCAGGGCCATCGGCACATTGCGTTCATCAAGGGGCCGGCGGATCATCGCGCGCAGGCCGAACGCACCCGAGGCGTTCTCGAGGCGGCGGCGCTTGAGGACAATATCCGGCTGGACCTGAAGCAGGGCAATTTCCTGTTCCAGGGCGGGCTGGAGATCGCGCGGGAACTGCTTGACCAGCGCGACCGGCCGACCGCGATCTTTGCCGCCAATGACGAGATGGCCGCAGGCGTGCTGGCCGCCGCGATCGAGCGCGGCCTGCAGGTGCCCAAGGATCTTTCGATCGTCGGCTTTGGCGGGTTGCTGGTTTCGGAGATGACCTGGCCCCGGATAACCACCGTCTACCAGCCAACCATCGCGATTGCCCGCGAACTGGCTGGCCTGCTGATCGCCCATGCCGGGGAACAGCCCGCAGAACCGGCCGATGGCAGCACGGGTGCAGATGCGGCGCCAATGGGCGGGCAGTTCAAGATCGAACCGTTCAGGCTGATCGAGCGCAACTCGGTCGCGCCGCCGCAAGCCTGAAGTCGTGACGGGTGGCAAGAGCAAGCATTGACAGGCCAGCGATCCTGGACAACGTTGTCGCAAACAGGATGTCGTAAAGGGAATGCCATGAGTGTGAGGTCGAGCATGCAACGACGCGCGGTGATCGCGGCGATGGCCTGCTGTTCTGCATTGTCCAGCCTGCCTGCCAAAGCGGGCGACATCGCGGGGGCCGTGACCGGCCCGGATGGCAAGCCGATCGCGGGCGTTGCGGTCAGCCTCG
>JAPLPG010000231.1 GCA_026400375.1 Novosphingobium sp.
AGAGCATGGCCAAGGCCCGCCAGCGCGTGAATGCGGATCTGGTGGGTGCGGCCGGTTTCGGGCCGGAATTCGACCAGGGTCATGCCGGGTTTGCGCGACAGCACTTTCCAGTGGGTGACAGACGGCTTGCCCTTCTTTGCCGGAATCATGCGCCAGCCCTTTTCGGCTGAGCTGATCTTGGACAGGCCAAGTTCGATCGTGCCGCTTTCCCCGGCCACTTCGCCGGCGACGATGCCGATGTAGACCTTTTCCACCGCGCGGGCTTCGAATGCGGCGGAGAAGCGCTTCAAGGCCTTGGGATTGCGGGCCAGCAGCAGGCAGCCCGAGGTGTCCTGATCGAGCCGGTGGACGGGGTGCGGTTCGCGCTGGAAGCCGAGGCGCAGGCTATCGAGGTGGTCTTCGAGGCATGGTCCGCCGGCGCGGGGGCGATCCAGCGGCAGGCCCGCAGGCTTGTCAATCACCAGGGCTTCAGCGTCTTCGAACAGGATGGAAAAATCGGTCACGCTTGGGCCTTTTCTATGGTCCTTATGCTTTTTGCAAACACGACGGCTCTGGAAACCCTCCCCGCTGCGACTAACTTCGCCTACGGCTCAGCAAGTCTCGCTCCCCTCCCTCAAGGGAGGGGTGGGGGTGGGTTTACTACCTCTGTCTTGGCAAACTACAAAATCGCCTTTGCTATACGCCGGAGCGCTTCTTCGAGTTTTGCTTCGTCCGCCGCGAAGCTGATGCGGAAACCATCGCGCCCGCCGAAGGCCGAGGCGGGGACGACCGCCACGCCGCTTTCCAGCAGGTGCAGGCACAACGCCTCGTCATCGCCGAACCGCGCCATCAGCGGGGCGGCATCGACCATGCAGTAGAACGCGCCATCAGGGATCGGGCTGGAGAGGCCGGGGATGGCGTTGATGGTGGCGCAGACGCTGTCCCGGCGCGCGCGGAAGCGTTCGCGCCAGTCGATCAGGAAGTCTTGCGGGCCTTCGAACGCAGCCACGGCAGCGGCCTGTGAAATCGAGGCGGCATTGCCCGAGGAATGCGATTGCAGGCGGCCCATTGCGCCGATCAGCCAAGCAGGCCCGGCCGAAACGCCGATGCGGAAGCCGGTCATCGCGTGGCTTTTGGAGACGCCCGAAACGGTAAGGATGCGCTCCGCAAGGTCGGGGCATTCGACCGCCAGCGTGGCGTGAATGCCCGCGCCATAGCGCAAGGGGGCGTAGATATCGTCGCTCATCACCAACACGCGGGGATGGCGGCGCAGGACTTCACCCAGCGCGCGCAGTTCCTCGGCCGCATAGGTCGCGCCGGTAGGGTTGCCGGGGCTGTTGATCAGCAGCCAGCGGGTGGCAGGCGTGATCGCGGCTTCAAGCTGGGCGGGCGTGATGCGGAAGCCGCCTGTGGCGTTGGTCGGCAGATCGACCACATTTGCGCCCGCGAAACGGACGATTTCGGGGTAGCTGACCCACCAGGGGCTGGGGATCAGCACTTCGTCTGCCGGATCGAGCGTGGCCAGCAGCGCTTCGAAGATCGCCTGCTTTCCGCCCGCGCTGACGATGATCCGGGCTGGCGGAACCTCGATGCCGAGATCGCGGCGGAAGTGCAGTGCGGCGGCCTCGCGCAAGCGCTGGGTGCCGACGACGGCGGTGTATTTGGTGTCGCCTGCGTCCAGCGCGTCCTTGGCTGCCTGCACCACGTGGGCGGGGGTGGCGAAGTCCGGCTCGCCCACCGAGAGCGAGATCACGTCGCGCCCTTCGGCCCGCAGCTGGATGGCGCGGTCGGTGATCGCGGTGGTGCGCGAAGGGGCGATGCGCGCGAGAGATTGTGAAAGCTGGGTCATGAATCAGGCGCCCAGCAGCCGTGCCGGGACCAACCCGCGCAGGGCATTGCCGACAAGGAAGCCGCCGGCCAGATCGTCCATCGTCAGGTCTGCCTCGACCGCGCGGCCGGCTTCGATCAGCGAGCGGCGCAGCACGCCCGGCAGCAGGCCGAGATCGGCGCGCGGGGTGAGCAACTGGCCATCGCATTCGACGAAGATGTTGGTGAACATGCCTTCGGTGAGAAGGCCATCATCGCGCAGGAACAACGCTTCGCCCGCGCCTGCCTGCTTGGCGGCGGCAAGGCCTGCTTCGTAAAAGCCGCGGTCGGTGGTCTTGTGGCGAAGGCGCCAATCGCCGTCGGACACCGGCAGCGGCAATACCGCGCACGTCAGGCTTTCGAGCGGGGCGGGCATGGGGCTGGCATCGAGCGCATGGGCGCCGCTTTTCGAGACGACCAGCCGCACCTTCGCCGGCGCATCGAGATCGAAGCACAGCGCGTGGATGGCGTTGCGCAGCGCGTGGCGATCGAAGCTGAAGCCCAATGCCAGAGCGCTGGCCTTCATGCGCTCAAGATGCAGTTCGAGCAGGGCAATGCCCCGGGCCGGATCGAAGGCCATCGTTTCGATCAGATCGGCGTGCCCCGCAGACAGTCGCAAGAAATTCCCCTTCACCACGCATTCGCGCCATTCGCCGATCATCGCCGAATCGGCCACCACTGCCGAGCCGACACCCATGACCGCGCGGCCATCGCCCGACAGGCGCACGGTGCGGATTGCCACATTGAACGCGGCATCGCCAGAGGGGTCTATCCGCCCGATCGATCCGCAATAAAGCCCGCGCGCATCGCGTTCGGCCTGGTGGATCACTTCCATCGCGCGGATCTTGGGCGCGCCGGTGATCGATCCGCAGGGGAAGATCGCGCGCAGCAGGCTGCGCACATCCTCGCCGGGCCCGAGCTTCGCGCGCACGGTGGTGACCATCTGGTGGACCGTGGGGTAGCTCTCGATGGCAAAGGGGGCCTCGACCTTGACCGATCCCGCGCTGGAGACGCGCGCCAGATCGTTGCGCATCAGGTCCACGATCATCAGGTTTTCGGCGCGGTCCTTTACGCTGGCGGCAAGGTCTGCCTTGAAACGCGCGTCCTCTTCCGGCGTGGCGCCGCGCGGGGCGGTGCCCTTCATCGGGCGGACCCGCGCCTCGCCATCGGCCAGCTTGAAGAACAGTTCGGGCGAGAACGAGAGGTGCCAGTGCGCGCCATCCCAGACCACCCCGCCATAGCCGCTGCGCGAATCGCGGCGGACATCGGCGTAGATCGTCAGGGGATCGCCATCCCAGGTGCCGGTAAGGGGAAAGGTGAGGTTTGCCTGATAGATGTCGCCCGCGCGAATGGCTTCCTGCACCAGTTCGAACGTGCGGGCATAGCCGCCGCACGAGATCGCCGCGCCCATCGGGCCAAGGCGCCCCGGGCCTGTGGCCTTGCTGGCCAGCCAGCGTTCCACATCGGTGCTGGCCATGCGCGTGACCGTGCCAAAGCGGGCGAACCACACCAGCGGCCCTGCCGCGCCAGTACGTTGCGCCGCCAGCGGGGCAAGGCGCGGTTCGAGCGCGAGGCCTGCTTCGTAGGCAATGGTGCCCGCCCAGTCGCCCGGCGTTGCCGCAATCCGGGCCAGTGCCGCCTCCACCTCGTCAACCCGGCGCGCAACCACCACTTCGCGCGCATCTTCATAAAGACGGGCATCGCGGGCGCCCTGCGTGCGGGCATCATCAAGGAGAATGAAGGGCTTGCGGCTCATGGTTGGCGCGCGCTCTAGCCGTTCCCCGCTCCGGATGCAAAAACCCCTCGCAAGGGGCGGTTCCCCGGCCTAATCATCGACGAAATGCTTGGGGTTCTGCACATGGACGATATCTACCTTGGTCTTGCTTCCAACGGCGAACGGCAGGTGCTGCGCCTGCGCCGTGCCAACCGCCACGGCCTGATCGCCGGCGCGACCGGCACCGGCAAGACGGTGACGCTGCAGGGCATTGCCGAACAGTTTTCGATGCGCGGCGTACCCGTGTTCATGGCCGACGTGAAAGGCGACCTTGCGGGCATCTCGATGGCCGGAAGCCCCACGTTCAAGCATGCCGCCAGCCTGGAACAGCGCGCGAAGGACCTTGGCATCACCGACTATGCCTATGCCGACAATCCGGCGGTGTTCTGGGATCTTTACGGCGAAAGCGGCCATCCGATCCGCACCACGATTTCGGAAATGGGGCCGCTGCTGCTGGCGCGCCTGATGGGCCTGAACGAGACGCAGGAAGGCGTGCTCAACATCGCCTTCCGCTATGCCGACGATAACGGGCTGCTGCTGATCGACCTGCCCGATCTGCAAGCCGTGCTGATGGCCTGCGCCGAGAACGCCAGCGAACTTTCGGGCAAGTACGGCAACGTATCGAAGGCCAGCGTCGGCACGATCCAGCGCCAGTTGCTGGCCTTTGAAAGCCAGGGGGCCGACCGCTTCTTCGGTGAGCCGGCGTTCGAGATCAACGACTTCATAAAGCTGGACGATCAGGGCCGGGGCATGGTGAACATCCTTGCCGCCGACAAGCTGATGCAGAGCCCCAAGCTTTACGCCACGTTCCTGCTGTGGCTCCTGTCCGAACTGTTCGAGGCGCTGCCCGAAGTGGGCGATCCGGACAAGCCAGTGCTGGTGTTCTTCTTCGACGAGGCTCACCTCCTGTTCGAAGACGCGCCCAAGGCACTGCTGGACAAGGTGGAACAGGTCGTGCGCCTGATCCGGTCGAAGGGCGTGGGCGTCTATTTCATCTCGCAGAACCCGATCGACATTCCCGAGAAGATCGCCGGCCAATTGGGCAACCGCGTGCAGCATGCCCTGCGCGCGTTCACCCCGCGCGACCAGCGGGCGATCAAGGCGGCATCGGAAACCTTCCGCATCAACAAGGATCTGGATGTCGGCACGGTGATCACCGAACTGAAGGTGGGCGAGGCGCTGGTTTCGACACTGAACGAAGATGGTTCGCCCTCGATCGTGCAGCGCACGATGATCACGCCGCCGCGTTCGAGGCTTGGCCCGGTAACGCCCAAGGAGCGCGCGATCATCCAGTCGATCAGCCCGTTCGAGGGCAAATACGACACGGCAGTGAACCGCGAATCCGCCGCCGAAGTGCTGGCACAGAAAGCCTCCGACGCCGCTGCCGCCGCCCAGCAGGTAGAGGCGGAAGGCGAAGATGCGCAGCGCGCGGCCCCGCGCCGCACCACGTCGATGTGGGAAAAGGCCGGCAAGGCAGCGGCAGGCGCCGTGGCATCATCGGCAGGCGCCGTGATCGCGGCCAAGATCACCGGCAAGAGATCGAGCGCATCGCCAATGTCCACCGGCCTGACGGCAGTGGTCGGCACGATTGCCACGTCCATCGGCGGCCAGGCCTTCGGCCGGTTCGCGCGCGGGATCATGGGCGGGTTGTTGCGGTAGAACCAGACCAAGTCCGGGCCTGGCTTAGCCCCCTCCTCTGAAGAGGAGGGGGACTTGCAGGGCGTTACTTCTTCTTTGCTGCCAGCCAGTCCGACAGGCCCTTGGCATAGAGCGGGCGGGAGCGGGCCTTTTCGGTGAGGACTGCGATCACGCGGTCGACCGGGCGCGCGGCTTCTGCCGGGACGCTGGCCTTGAACGATTGCAGCTTGCCGATCATCGCGGGGTCGTTCGAGCTTGAACCCAGACCGGCGATGAAGGTCACGCGGCTTTGCGAATCGACCAGCGCTTCGATCTGCGCCCGGTGGGCCAGGGCAAAATCGTAGGTCGCATCGGAGTGCAGCCCCGCGGTTGCCACGATCATCGCCGCACTGGTGGTCTTGCCCGGTGCATCGGTCAGCGCCAGCTCACGCGCGGCCTGGGCGAGCGAGGCATCCGCGGGACGGCCCAGCAGCGTGTAGAGGAACTGGCGCTCCACCCCGCTGTTCGACTTTGCGGCCAGGTTGCGGATCGCGTCCCATTCGGCGCGGGTGGCGTTGCGCGCGACGATGTTGAGCCACGTGGTCTTGAGCGGCCCGTCCATCGCCTTGGGGTTGGCGGCAAGCAGGCCGAACCGGCGGCGGGCCTCGGCCACGACATCGGCATCGCCCATGGCGCCGAAGCCCGAGATCAGCGTCGACCGCAAATCGGCATCGGGCAGGCTTTCCCCCGCCTTGGGTTCATAGCCGAGCGCTAGCAGGCGTGGCTTGTAGGTTGCAGCCGCCCTGGCCGCCAGGGCCTTCTGCGCTGCCGGGTCCTTGTCGAGCGTGCGCCATGCGCCCACGAAATCACCGAAGGCGCTGCCCAGCACGACCGGGTTGGCATTGCCCGGAATGGCGGCGAGCAGATCGAACGCCGCGCCATAGGGCTGGTAGCCGCTGGCCGAGAGCGCAAGATTGTCGGCAACGAGGCCCATCTGATCGACCGGCGCGAGGCTGGGCATGGCGGTTTTCAGCGCTTGCAGCATCTTGGGGCTGTAGAGCGAACGATAGTAGCCAAGCTGCCCGGCATTGATCACCACCGGACCGCAGCCGTTGACGCTGACCGTGGCCTTGCCGCCGTTCTGGCCGCCATCGAGGATGGTGCGCACCGGCTCACCCGATCCGCTCGACACCAGCAGCGGCACCTTCCACTGCTGCGGCTTTGCGGCGACTTCGGCCTTGCGATCGACGCTGAATTCGCCCTGTTCCAGCGTGAGCGTGGAAACGCCCTTCTTGCAGGTCATGCCCGTCACCTTGACCAACGGGATGCCGGGCTTGGTGGTGAAGTCCGTGGCGATGGCGGTAAGGCCGGGAGCGCCGGCGTTCTCGATGGCCTGCCACAGGTCCTTCGACCGGGTATTGCCGAACTTGTGATCGCGCATGTAGGCGCGCAGGCCATCGCGCCAGACGTTTTCCCCGGCAAAGGCTTCGAGCATCGAGATGACCGCTTCGCCCTTCTGGTAGGTGATCGCGTCGAAGGCCTGGTTGGTTTCGTCGACGGTCTTGATCTCCTGCACGATCGGGTGCGTGGTCTTGTAGCCATCGAGGCCCATGGCCGCATCGCGTCCGTTCACGCGGCCGAGCAGTGGGAACCAATCCGGGTGGAAATGCGCGGTGGCCTTGGTTTCCATCCAGCTGGCAAAGCCTTCGTTCAGCCACAGGTCTTCCCACCACGCCATCGTCACGAGGTTGCCGAACCACTGGTGCGCCACTTCGT
This sequence comes from Novosphingobium sp., assembly GCA_026400375.1. Lineage (GTDB taxonomy): Bacteria > Pseudomonadota > Alphaproteobacteria > Sphingomonadales > Sphingomonadaceae > Novosphingobium. Next base: position 7,013 of record JAPLPG010000231.1, read on the forward strand.
GGGCCTGGGTGGTGACGATGTTCTGGCGGGCAGCGGCGCTGGTGATGGCCGGATCATCGAGCAGGATGCGTTCGAACGTGAGGATCGCGCCCCAGTTCTCCATGGCAGAGAAGAACTGCGACTGGCCGGGCGCGGCCACGTTGTCGAGCTTGGGCAGCGGATATGCCTGGCCGAAGTAATCGGCGTAGAACGGAATCAGTTGCGCCAGTTCGCCCAGCGCGAAACGGGCCTGTTCGCCACTGCCCTTGGGGCTGACGATGCCGACCTGCACGCCGGGGGCCGCTTCGCGCGCCATGCGTTCGAAATCGCCGATAGAGAAGAACAGCAGATAGGACGACATCTTCGGGCTGGTGCCGAAGGTGACGCGCTTGCGCCCGCCATCTAGCGGCTCTTCCTTTGCCACCGGCATGTTGCTGATCGCCATCTGGCTGGCGGGAACGACGGCCGAGAGATCGAAGGTTGCCTTGTAGATCGGTTCATCGAACATCGGGGCAAAGCGGCGGGCGTCGGGCGCTTCGAACTGGGTGAACAGCGCGCGCACGTCCTTGCCGGTAACCTTGTCAGGATAATCGAGCGCAAACAGCCCGTTGGCCTGCGTGTTGATCACGCCGGTATAGGTCGTGTCGAGCCGGTACTTGCCGGGGGCAAGCGGCTGCGCGGCGGTAAAGCGCGCGGTCTGCGTGGCCGCATCCATCGTGATCGTCACCGGCATGGCGGCGCCGCCCGCCGGGGTCAACGTGGCCGACGAGATCTTCAGGTCCAGCGCATGGAGCGTAAGGAACGGCGTTGCCTCGGTCACTTCCAGATCGACCGACGACTGGCCGGTGAACGCGAGGTTTGCCGCATCGGGGGTGATCGCGATGGTATAGTGCGAGGGATGGGCGACGCGTGGCAGGTCGGTGTGGACGCCCGCCGCAGCCGAAGGATTGGCCGTGCTCTGGGCAAATGCCGGCACGGTGATGGAGGCAACCGACAGCGCCACGGCGGAAACGAGCATGCGCGTCGAGGAAAGGGAGAGGGTACGCATCTGGGGCAGGAACTCCGGAACCGGGAAGATTGGTTGCAGTAGCAACCGGTCGCCCTTCCCGCGACTCCTTTCGACAAACCGCCTTCTGCCGCCGACCAATGTCGGTTGA
>JAPLPG010000016.1 GCA_026400375.1 Novosphingobium sp.
GGCCATGGCCCGCCCGCGCGCGTGCCCGAGCCTGCCAAAGAAGCGCAAAAGCAGCGCGGTGGCCAGCAGCAGCCCGGCAAACACGTCTGCCCCGGCGATCAGCCATTGCGAAAAGTTGGTCCACTGGACCACCGAGGTCTGCAGATAGGCGATGTCGCTGACCAGGGCTGCGGGAAACAACGCCACCGGAAAGGCCAGCAGGATGCCGTGCAACGGGCCGACGAAAGGTTTGGCGCGCTCGCCGGGTTTTTGCATGGTTACGTCTCCGGCCGATGATGGCATTACTGCCTCAACCATCCGGGCGGCGATTGGGTCCGAAGATCAGCCGATTGCCGCCGGCATCGCCCCGAACAGCACCGCAGCCACGGCCAGCGCCATGGCCAGATGGGTTACCTTGCCCGGCTGGCGCTGCGCCGCGCCGCGCCATAGCGCCACGATCGCTGCGAGGACGACAACCGTGGCCAGCAGCGCGATCCACCGCGCTATTGCGCTGCCCGGAAACACGCTGCTGGCGCCCCACAGCACGGTGAAATGCGCAAGCCACAGCACGAAGCACAGCGCCGCGCCCTTCCAGTCGACCGGATCGCTGAAGTCATCGCGCATGGCTCAGCCTCCCGGAACCAACCGCGCGAGCATCGCCATGGCCGCCCCTTGCAGGGCGACGTACCCGATGTAGCGGGTGACGATATCGAGCGTGACATTGGCAGGGCCTTGCAACAGCCCGCGTCCACTGCGGTAGCCAAGGTAGCAGGACATGATGACCGCGATGGCCACGGTCACCGACTGGAAGCCGATCATCGCAAACACGGTCGCCCCTTGCCCGCTGGCTGCAGGATCGAGCCCGGCGCCGCGCCAGCCGGTCCAGTCTGTCCAAGCGGAAACCGCAAGGGCTGCGGCCGCCAGCGCGGCGAGGAGCCATGGCGCTTGTCCCGGAAAGACCCCGGCGGCGCGCTTTGCCAGTTGCCTGCGCGAAAGGCGCGCCAGGACGAAGGCCGCAGCGGCGAGCAGGACGATCGATGCGGTCTGGACGCGCGGAGGAGGCGCGATCCACACCTCGGGATGGATGCCATAGAGGTAGAGGCAGGAGAACATCGCCATCAGCGCGATCATGCCCATGACCACCATCAGCGTGTTGAGCGCCCACCAGCCGTGGCTCGTCGGGCCGGTCACCGCGATCGGCAGGACGATACCACCGCCGACATCGCCCTGCGTCATCTTGTGCGGCCTGTCCGTTTCCCACAGCCAGCGCAGCACGCAGGCGATCGAAACGACGCCGCAGAACAGCGAGAAGCCATAGGCCTGGACGGTGAGGGACAGGAAATGCAACGCCGTGCCCACCGCTGCGGCAATCGGCCAGGGCGAAGGGCCGGGCATGATCTGGAGATATTGCGGCTCGGCATTGATCGGGCTGGTGATCAGCGTTTCGCGCAGGCCGGTGACGCTGCCGGGCAGGAAGTAGCGCCCCTCTTCCACGTCCTCGGGAAGCGCGGGATCATCCCACAGCGGATTGCGGCTGCGCACGA
>JAPLPG010000185.1 GCA_026400375.1 Novosphingobium sp.
TGCCAACGGCAATGCCGCCCGCACCGTTGACCAGCAGGTTCGGAAAGCGCGCAGGCAGAACCTGCGGTTCATGTTCCGAACCATCGTAGTTCGGGATGAAATCGACCGTATCCTTGTCGATATCCGCCAACAACGAATCCGCGACTTTCGCCAGGCGGGCTTCGGTATAGCGCATCGAGGCGGGCGGATCGGGATCCATCGACCCGAAGTTGCCCTGACCGTCGATCAGCGGCAGTCGCATCGACCAGTCCTGCGTCATGCGGGCAAGCGCATCGTAGATCGCGCTGTCGCCATGCGGGTGATACTTGCCCATGCAATCGCCGACGATGCGGGCGGACTTGCGATAGGCCTTGGTGGACACGAAGCCGTTTTCGTGGCTGGTCCACAGGATGCGGCGGTGTACCGGTTTCAGACCATCACGCACATCGGGCAGGGCGCGACTGACGATCACGCTCATCGCGTAATCGAGATAGCTGGTCTTCATCTCGTCGACGATGTCGATCCGCTGGAATTCGCCTTCGGGGAAGGGGGCGGGGGGATCGATAATAGTGGTGTCGTCGCTCACGGGAACCGCTTTTCGTTATCATGACAAAAGGTGAAATATGGCCCTAGACCGAATGCCCAACCAAGGCCAGCCCAAGCCCGGCAATCGCGCCCGGATCGGGTCTCAAACCCTGCGGTTTTCCACACTTGCGACCAGATGAATGAATATTCGGACGAGGTGCCATTCAATCCGCGTTCAGCGGAACAAGGGTAGCGAACAGACCGTTGCCAACGGGAAATTTCCGCGCCACTAGCGGAACCGTCCAGAGGTGAGAGGACGCAGGGTGCATGGCGGTTGGGCGGAGGTGTTCAGCAGTTGCGTATCCGGTCGAACAGGAGATCAATTCTATGCGTGCTACTTTCAAGCGTGTAACTGGCGGCATGATCGGCAAAACGGCGCTGGCCATTGCCCTGTCCGCTGGCGCGCTGACCATCGGCACCACCGCAGCGTTCGCCAAGGAAAAGGAAGCCAAGGCTGAAAAGCCGAGCTATTCCAAGGAATTCGTCGCCGCAGCTGGCCCGATGCAAAAGACCATCACGGCCTATGAAGAAGCGAAGAAGAAGGGGGCTGATGCCGCGGCACAGAAGGCCTTGCTGGCCAATGCTCCAGCTGAGCTTGCCGCAGCCGAAGCTGCCGCCAAGACCCCGCTTGATCGCATGGCGGTTGGTGGCTGGGCTGTCAGCGTCGGCGGTGCTCTCGATGACATTGCCATGCGTCAGCGCGGCATCCAGAACATGCTCGACAGCGGCCAGGTGCCCGCTGCCAACGTGACCGAGTACCAGTTCTATCTCGGCAACTTCGCCTATTCGAACAAGGATTATCCGACTGCGGTGAAGGCACTGACCTCGGTCGTTGCGGCGAACTACAAGGATGATTCCGCCGCAGAACTGCTGGCCGATTCCTATGCCCTGCAGGGCAAGAATGCCGAGGCTCTCGCGGCCCTGAAGACCGCCGTCGACGCGCGCAAGGCCGCTGGCGGCGTTGCCCCCGAGGGCTGGTTCAAGCGTGCCAACCTGATTGCCTACAAGAACCGGCTTGGGCCGCAGGCAATCGAATGGTCGACGATGATGGTCGAAGCTAACCCCACGGCGCTCAACTGCTTGGTGCAGGCCAACTGGTTCGTGAATTCGGGCAGTTCACCAACCAGGAATCGGTCGATCTTGGCCGTCTGCTGCTGCGCTCGGGCGGTTTCCAGAACGATCCCAAGTACGTCGAGCGTGAATACGTCGAATACATCGAAGCGGCCGACCCACGCCGTCTTCCGGGCGAAGTGCTCAAGGTTACCGAGATGGGCGTGAAGTCTGGCGTGCTCAAGGCCAACGACGCGTTCGTGGCCGATGCGCTGTCGCAGGCGAAGGGCCGCATCGCAGCCGACAAGGCCTCGTTGCCGGGCCTCGATCGCGAAGCCCGTGCCGGCAAGGACGGCAAGAGCGCGCTCGCCATGGCCGACGCCTATCTCTCGTACGATGAACCGGCAAAGGCCGAGGAAATGTACAAGATGGCGCTTGAAAAGGGCGCAGTGGACAAGGACCGTGCGCTTACGCGGCTTGGCATTGCCCAGCTTGATCAGGACAAGTTCGAGGAAGCCAAGGCCAGCTTTGCGCAGGTTGGCGGTGCACGGGCGCCGTTGGCACGCCTCTGGTCAGCCTTTGCGACCACGCAGGGCCGCCCCTGAGCTATCGGCGTCCAGCCAAATGACGAAGGGCGGTCCCATCGGGCCGCCCTTTTTTGTTGCACCGGGTATTGGGTTCAGACGACCGGGGAGAACGTTCCCGTCGGCTTGTCGAGGACATGGAGCACGCCGTCTGCGATCGAGAAGAACGTGCCGCGCAGGCGCAACTGCCCTTCCTGCTCCTTGCGCTGGACGAACGGGAAGGTGCGCAAGTTGGCAATGCTCTGCTTCACGCCGGCCATCTCCATCGCCTGTTCCGCCGCCCTGCCGTGGGTGCCATGTTCGCGCACGACCTCGTCCCGCACGTCATCGAGCAGCGCGATCCAGTCGGTCACGAAGCCGCCATCGCCGGGCGCAGTGCCTTTGAGGCTTTGGGTCAGCGCTGCCTTGCAGCCACCACACATGCCATGGCCCATGACCATGACTTCCTTGACCTTGAGCACCTGCACGGCGAATTCCAGTGCGGCCGAAACGCCATGACGGCCCGGTGCAGTCTCGAACGGCGGCACCATCGCCGCCACGTTGCGCACCACGAACATCTCGCCAGGGTCGACATCGAAGATCTGCGCCGGATCGACCCGGCTGTCCGAACAGGCAATGACCATGACCTGCGGCTCCTGGCCTTCGCGCAGTTCGCGCCAGCGTTCCAGCCTGCTGTTCCATCCGGTTTCCCGAAAGCGGCGGTATCCTGCAAGCAGGTGTTCGAGTTCGGGCGATCTAAGGCTCATGGCCTGTGCTAATGGCCGCAACGATAGGGTCTTTCAAGTGCCGCCCGAACAGCCTATCTGGGCGGCATGAACGACTTGGCTCAAACCGTCCGCACAGAACGCCAGCGCAAGCCTGATTGGATTCGCGTAAAGGCACCGACCAGCAAGGGTTATGGCGAAACCCGCGCCCTGATGCGCGAACTTGGCCTGAACACCGTTTGCGAAGAGGCGGCTTGCCCGAATATCGGTGAATGCTGGACCAAGAAGCACGCCACGGTGATGATTCTCGGCGACGTCTGCACGCGCGCCTGCGCCTTCTGCAACGTGAAGACCGGGATGCCCCGTGCGGTCGATCCGCTGGAGCCGCTGAACGTGGCAACCGCTGCGGCGAAGCTCGGGCTTGAGCATATCGTGATCACTTCGGTCGATCGCGACGACCTGTCCGATGGCGGTGCCGGCCACTTCGTCAAGGTTATCAAGGCCCTGCGCGAAATGACGCCGGGCACCACGATCGAAATTCTGACGCCCGATTTCCGCAACAAGGTGGAATCAGCGGTCGAGGCGATCATCGATGCCGGCCCGGACGTCTATAACCACAACCTTGAAACCGTGCCGCGTCTTTACCCCACGATTCGGCCCGGCGCGCGCTATTATGCATCGTTGCGGCTGCTCGAACAGGTGAAGCGTCACGATCCGCGGATCTTCACGAAATCGGGGGTAATGCTCGGGCTTGGCGAGGAGCGTCTCGAAGTCCACCAGGTGATGGACGACATGCGTTCGGCGCAGATCGATTTCCTCACGATGGGCCAGTATCTGCAACCAACGCCCAAGCACGCCAAGGTGATCGAATTCGTCACGCCGAAGGCATTCGAAGCCTATGGCGCGATTGCCCGTGCCAAGGGATTCCTGCAGGTTGCCGCCAGTCCGCTGACGCGCTCAAGCTATCACGCGGGCGATGATTTCCGCGCGATGCGCGAGGCGCGCGATGCGCAACTCGCCAAGGCTGCACATAAAGAGCAGATGCAGGGCTGACCTTGCCGAAAATCGTCGAAACCCGCACACTCCAGTGGTCAGCCGAGCAGATGTTCGATCTGGTCGCGGACGTGCGGCGCTATGCCGAATTCCTGCCATGGGTCGTCGGCACACGGATCAAGTCTGATAGCGAGAGCGAGATGATCGCCGACATGCTGGTCGGCTTCAGCGCTCTGCGAGAAAAGTTCACCTCGCGCGTGCTCAAGACCCGGCCGAGCGCGATCAAGGTCGAATACATCGACGGCCCGCTGAAACGGCTCGAGAACGATTGGGTGTTCACCGCGACGGCCGATGGCGGCTGCACCATCGGCTTCACGGTGGATTTCACTTTCCGAAATGCGATCTTTGAGCGGTTGGCCGGGCAATATGTGGATGCCGCATTCCGCAAGATGGTCGCCGCGTTCGAAAAGCGCGCCGAACAGCTTTACGGCAGCAGCAGTTCGAGCGCGGTCAGCGTGGCCTGAAGGCGCACATCGGCGCGCGTTGACGCGGTGTCGAACATCTTCAGCTCGGCGTTGGTTTCTTCAGGATCCTGGCCCCGCCTGGCGCAGGCAAAAACCACGGTTCCCACAGGCTTCTGTTCGGAACCGCCATCAGGCCCGGCGACGCCAGTGATGGCAACGGCCACATCGGCCCCAGATTTGCGCAACGCGCCTTGCGCCATCGACCATGCCACAGCGATCGATACTGCTCCGAACGTGTCGATCAGGTCTTCCGAGACGCCAAGCATTTCCTGCTTGGCTTCGTTGGAATACGTCACAAAGCCGCGGTCGAGTACGGCAGAACTACCGGGAACTTCGGTCAACGCTGCCGCCACCAGTCCGCCGGTGCAACTTTCGGCGACTGCCACCTTCCTGCCGATCGCGGCATTTTCCGCGATGACCCGGCGGGCAAGATCACCGAGCACCTGTGGCAAAACACTGTCCATCGGCTCAGCTCGCTGCCTTGCAGAGCGGCAGAGCGGACGATTTGCCACTCCTTGAATCGGACGTCATCGCAAAGATGAAGCTGACCAGTTCAGCCGTGTTCTCAGGCGGCAACGGGGCGAGCAGCCTGACGCCTCGTTCGATGGCCTTGCATTGGTCCGGCTTGATCTCGCTTCCAACGAGTTCGCCAACCATTGCCTCGACGAACGGCTTGACCGCTTCATCGGGCAGCTTCGAGAAGGTGTCGGCCATCTTGGCGTCGCCGTTGCCGCCCAGCTTCAGGAAGGCAGCCTTGGCCATCGGCCAATTGCCGTCCTTGCGCGCGGCATAGCGATCAAGGAATTCGTTGCCACGGGTCGCGAAATATCCGTTCGCTGAAAGATGCGGCTTGCAACCCTTGATCGCCCCGCCAAGCGCCGATGGCAGGGCAAAGCCGACCAGTCCGGTCATTTCGTCCTCGGTGATACAAGGCGCTGCCGCCGTGGCGGCTTGCGCCAGTTGGCCCTGGCATAGAGCCAACGCGGCCGTGGCGACAAAAGCTGATCGAATTCGCATCATCTGCAATGTGCTCCTGAACGCCTCACCGGACGTGCCGGAATTCCTGTCCTGATGGCTTGCCCGATCGGCTGACGGTCACCACCGCTTGCGCTGCAATTCCTTCGCCTCGTCCTGTCGTGCCGAGGCGCTCTGTCGTTGTCGCCTTCACCGATACGGCGCCGGTGTCAATCCCGAGAATCCGTGCCAAAGCCTCGCGCATGGCCGGCTTGTGCGGGCCGATTTTCGGTTCCTCGCAAATCACTGTAACATCCACGTTCCCGATCTCGTAGCCGGCATCGCGTGTCAGCTTTGCCGCATGGGCGAGAAAACGGTCGGAAGAGGCACCTTTCCACTGTGGATCAGACGGCGGGAAGTGATCGCCGATGTCGCCGGCTGCAATTGCGCCGAGCATGGCATCGACCAGCGCATGAATGGCAACGTCCGCATCGGAATGGCCAGCAAGGCCCTTGTCGTGGGGGATTTGTACCCCGCACAACCACAGTTCCTCGCCTTCGACCAGACGGTGCACGTCAAAGCCCATTCCTGTCCGCACTTGACCGCCCACATCCTGCTCCTCGAGATCGGCCGCAAAGGTGACCTTGCGCAGCGCTTCATCGCCTTCGACCAGCAGGACCTCATGACCGGCTGCGGTCGCCACTTGCGCATCATCGCCGGCATTGCGTTCACCCTGCCACGCACGATGCGCGGCCAGAATTTCGGCATAGCGGAAAGCCTGCGGCGTCTGCACCCGGTACAGTCCCTCGCGCGCAACAGGATGCTGCATGGCGCCTGCTTCCGCGCGAACAACGCTGTCCACAACCGGCAACACGGGTATCGCCGCCACGCCTGAGTCAATTGCCGAGAGCAGCCTGTCGATCACCGGGCGTGCAAGGGCCGGACGTGCTGCGTCATGGATCAACACCTTTCCAGGCGTGCGTTCCACAAGGGCTTCCAGCGCGGCCAGCACCGAATCTTGCCGTGTTTCGCCTCCGGCGACCAGTAGGAGATCGCCGGGTTCCGCGCTGGCAAGTCCAGATAGCGACTGCTCCGCCACACCACGCCAATCCTCGGGAATGGCGACCACAACAGGGCGCAGTCCTGCTTCAAGCAGGGCTTCAACCGAATGTCGCACCAACGGCTTGCCGTTCCAAATCACGAATTGCTTTGGCACCACACCGCCCGTCCGCAGGCCCTTGCCAGCGGCCACGACAATGGCGGCGGCCGACGCAATCTGCCCGGGGATCGAAAGAGGAGGGGAAGCGACCATCGGCGGCGCCCTTACCAGCGCTTGCCCTTCGGGAGCAACAGCCTTGCCGTATCAACGGCAATCGACTATGCGCTGCCTGTTTTTTAGGCAGTTGACCACTCATGTCCGACGTTCCCGTTCCACCAAAGCTTAAACCCATCAAGGTCGGCCCCGTCACCATTGACTGCCCGGTCGTGCTTGCACCGATGACCGGCGTTTCTGACCTGCCGTTTCGCACGATCGTGCGCCGCTTTGGTTCGGGCCTCAACGTCACGGAGATGATCGCCAGTCCCGCGGCCATCCGCGAAACCCGTCAGTCGATCCAGAAGGCGGCGTGGCATCCGATCGAAGAGCCGGTTTCGATGCAACTGGTCGGGTGCGAGCCGGACCAGATGGCCGAGGCGGCCAAGTTGTCCGAGGACAAGGGCGCGGCACTCATCGATATCAACATGGGCTGTCCGGTGCGCAAGGTCGTCAATGGCGATGCAGGGTCTGCCCTGATGCGTGACATTCCGCTGGCAACCAGGCTGATCGAAGCGACGGTCAAGGCGGTCAACGTGCCGGTAACCGTCAAGATGCGGATGGGCTGGTGTCATGATAGCCTGAACGCGCCGGAGCTTGCCCGGATCGCGCAGGATCTCGGCGCAAAGATGATCACGGTCCACGGCCGCACCCGCAACCAGTTGTACAAGGGCAGCGCCGACTGGGCATTCGTGCGCAGGGTCAAGGATGCGGTTTCGATCCCGGTGATCGTCAATGGGGATATCTGCAGCATCGAAGACGTCGCCTGCGCGGTTGAGCAAAGTGGCGCGGACGGGGTGATGATCGGCCGTGGTTCCTATGGCCGACCTTGGCTGCTGGGCCAGATCATGCACTGGCTGGATACGGGCGAACGGCTTGCCGATCCGGCCCTGCCCGAACAGTATGCTCTCATCGTCGAGCATTACCACGCGATGCAGGAGCATTACGGCATGGTGACCGGAGTCAACATGGCGCGCAAGCATCTGGGCTGGTACACCAAGGGACTGCACGGTTCGGCCGACTTCCGCAACAAGGTCAACTTCATTGACGATCCGCAAAGCGTGCTTGCGAGCCTTGCCGATTTCTATGGCCGGGCCATCGAACACCAGCTTGCCACCGCAGATGGCCATGGGCAGCGCGCCGCTGCATGATCGCGCTTCCTGACTGGCGGCGGTCCGAACCGGGCCAGAAACCCGATCCGAAGCGCGTGGTTGCCAGTCTGCCACTAGCCCTGTTGCAGCTTGATCCCGAACTGGTCGTCGCCACGGTAAATCCGGCCGCCGAACAGTTGATGGGCCAGAGCTACCGCAGGATCGTGGGCAAGACGGTTGCGGAACTGTTTGACTTCGAAGAGCCACTGATCCTCGGTCGCCTTGCCGATGGTGAGGCGCAACTGTTTGCGCGCGGAGTCCGGGTTCGCATCATGGGCCAGCCGCCGCGCCGGTTCGATGTGATGACCAGCCCGATCACCCACTGCCCGGGGTGGCAGTTGCTGATGTTGCATGAGGGCGTCGGCGTGGAAGCCCTGACGGGGGATGGCAGCGGCGCAGGAGGAGGCGAGGGGGTCGCCCTGCGTGCGCCCGAAGTGCTCGCGCACGAAATCAAGAACCCGCTCGCCGGCATTCGCGGTGCTGCGCAGTTGCTCGATCGCAAGTTGTCCGAGCGTGACCGCGCCATGACCGGCCTCATCACTGCCGAGGTCGATCGGATCGCCAAGCTGATCGATCAGATGCAATCGCTGTCGCGTCGCAGCACGGCGGGCGCAGGCGGTGCTGACTGCGGCCCATCCTTCGTCGGTGGCGATCGAGGAAGAGTTCGATCCTTCGCTGCCTCCGATCATGGCCAATCCGGATTCGCTGGTACAGGTTCTGCTCAACTTGATGAGCAACGCGCGTGAAGCCTGCCAACACCATCCCGCATCGGTCATCACGGTTCGCACGCGCTTTGCCAGCGGCATCCAGGTTCACGCTGGCCCGGGAGGCAAGCCACTGCGCCTGCCGATAGAACTGCGCGTGACCGACAATGGCCCCGGCATCGACCCGGCTTTGCGCGATCACATTTTCGAACCTTTCGTGACCGGAAAGAAGAACGGCCAGGGTCTCGGCCTTGCGCTGGTGCAAAAGCTGGTGCGAGAGATGAACGGTCGGATTACCCACGATCGCGACGAGGCGAGGGGACAGACGCATTTCCGCATCCACTTGCCTGTGGCCGGGTCGGTGCCGTCATGACCAAGCGCATCCTGCTGGTCGAGGACGACGCGTCCATTGCACTGGTGATCACCGCCGCGCTTGAAGCCGAAGGTTTCGGGGTCGATCACTGCGATTCCGTTGCGGGGCGCGATCGTTTGCTCGCGCGCAACAATTACCGGTTGCTGCTGACCGATGTGATGCTGACCGATGGCGATGGTATCGAGACCCTGGGCCCAGTGGTTTCCGCACACCCGACGTTGCCGATCATCATCCTCTCGGCGCAGAACACACTCGACACCGCTGTCCGTGCCAGCGAGACCGGGGCTTTCGAGTATTTCCCCAAGCCCTTCGACCTTGAAGAGCTCGTCCGCACTGTCACCCAGGCCATTGGCAAGGCTGAAGCGAGCGAACCCGATCAGCCGCAGGACGTGCCGCAAGGCTTGCCCCTGGTGGGCCGAAGCGCGGCCATGCAGGCGGTCTATCGCATGATCACGCGCGTCCTGCGCAACGATCTGACCGTCCTGATCCTCGGGGAATCGGGCACGGGCAAGGAGCTCGTCGCCGAAGCGATCCACCAGCTTGGCAATCGCCGCGCCGGGCCGTTCATCGCCGTGAATACAGCCGCAATTCCGGCAGAGCTCATCGAAAGCGAGTTGTTTGGGCACGAACGCGGTGCCTTTACCGGAGCGGTCGCGCGCTCGATCGGCAAATTCGAGCAGGCCAGCGGAGGAACGCTGTTTCTCGACGAAATCGGCGACATGCCGATGCAGGCACAGACCCGGCTGCTGCGAGCGCTGCAATCGGGTCGCGTTCGGCGCGTCGGCGGGCGTGACGAGATAAAGGTCGATTGCCGGATCGTGGCGGCGACCAACCGCGATCTGCTGCCGATGATCGCTGCGGGCACTTTCCGCGAAGATCTCTATTATCGCCTCGCCGTCGTACCGATCGAACTTCCCCCGCTGCGCGAGCGGGCAGACGATATCCCCGCGCTGTCGCGACATTTCCTGGCAAAGGCGGCGTCGGAAGGGCTGCCGCGACGGCAACTTGCGCAGGCCGGGGCAGATCTCTTGTCGCGCCTGCCGTGGCGCGGCAACGTCCGCGAATTGCGCAATTTCATTTATCGGCTGGCCTTGTTGGCGAGGGACGAGGTCATCGATACCTCGGCGATCGAACCACTGCTTGCCCCCATCGATGGCCAGTGCAGCGTTCCGGCAGAGATAACCGGGGCCAACGCTTCATCCGATTTCGCGGTTGCGGTCGATCACTGGATGGCCATGAACGAGCCGCCTGCGGGGACGGTTTATGACGCTGCTCTGGCCGCCTTTGAACGACCGCTGTTCCTCAAGGTGCTGGGCCAGACCGGGGGGAACCAGCTGCGCGCAGCCCAGATCCTCGGGATAAATCGCAACACCTTGCGAAAGCGTCTGTCGGAGCTGGCCATCACACCCGACGATGCATTAAGGGCGGATTGACTTGTAAACTGATGAATAACAAGACTTAAGCTCCTGCTATTCGTCTTGGTCCGAAATGCGTTGGTCGGTTTCCTCTTGCATTTATGCAACAGGGGTGTTGTGACACGGCCACTATGCAACACATCGGCAAAGTATCCGTTCGCCGAATGCCGCGCTGGTACCGCCGCATGCTCCTTGGCTTGCGCCGTGCGAACGTGTTCTTCCTGCTCGAAGTTGCTGCTTCCACCATTCTCGCGCTGATGCTTTCGGTAAGCTGGCTGACGCTTACCGGAGGCACGACAAAGGGCCAGATCCTTCCTTCTCGGCTCACTTCGAGCCTGCTGATCGGAACGCTGGTCCCGGCGATGGCCTTGCTCGTTCTGGCGGGTAGGCGCCTTGCCATTCGTCGCGCTGCCAGAAGCGTTCTCGGATCGAGCGGCCGATTGCACGTTCGACTGGTCTGGCTGTTCTCGCTGATCGCGGCGATTCCGACACTGCTTGTGGTCGTATTCGCCTCGCTGTTGTTTCAATCAGGCGTCGAATTCTGGTTTTCGGACAGTTCACGCGGCATGCTCGAAAACGCCAACCAGCTGGCGCGCGGCTATTACGAAGACAAGCTGCGCGATGTCGGCAACGAAACCATCGCAATGGCCGGGGACATTCGCGATTATCTCGATCAGGCGCCGATCACCTCGACAGAGTTTGCCGAAGGCTATTCCTATCAGGTCCTCGGTCGCAAGATGAACGAGTCCGCCATTCTGGAACGGATGCCCGATGGATCGCTGCGCACGGCAGCCATCGTCGATCCGGAAAAGACCGAGCGGCAGCAACGCGTCACCAATCAGGACCTGAAGCGCCTTGACTCCGGGGAAATGGTGGTCGTCAACGCCTCGGCGGAACGGATTGAGGCAATCACTCCAGTCGACAAGCAGCGCGGCATTTACCTTTACGCGGCGCGGACCTCAAACGCCTTGGCGCTCGAGCAGTGGGAACGCGCGCAAACAGTCCTGAAGTCCTACGACATGCTCACCACGCGGGCGCGGGCCTTGCAACTTCGCTTCAATCTGCTGCTGTTTGCGGTCAGTCTCGCGCTGGTGGCGGTCGCGGTATGGGCGGCGCTGCGGTTTGCAGATCGCCAAGTCGCGCCCCTGGTTGAACTGGTGTCGGCGGCGCGCACCATCGGCAGCGGCAATTTCGCGATGCGCGTTGTGCAGAGCAGTGGCACAGATGAAGTCGGGATGCTGGCGCGTGCGTTCAATCGCATGACCCAGCAGCTGGAAGGACAGACACAGGCGCTGGTCACCGCCAACGCTCAGCTGGAAGTGCGTCGCGCCTTCATCGAAGCCGTGCTCGAATCGATCACGGCCGGGATTCTTTCGATCGGGCGGGACGGGACCGTCCAGTTGATCAACTCCTCCGCCCAGCGTGTATTGGTGACTCAGGACGCACTCAGTCCCATCGGTCGGCCACTGGCTGAACTGTCGCCGGTCTTTGCCCAATTGGTGACCTCAGGCCAGGCCAACCATGTCATCCAGCATCCGTTCGACGGGGACCTGCGCACGCTGGCCGTCCGCGTGGCCGAAGACAGCAATGGGCACGTCATCACGTTCGAGGACATTACCCGCCAGTTGCTTGACCAGCGCCGCGCCGCATGGTCCGACGTTGCCCGCCGCATAGCGCACGAAATCAAGAACCCGCTGACACCCATCCAGCTGGCGACCGAGCGCTTGCGCCGGCGCTACGGTCGCCAGATCGAGAACGACCCTGAATTGTTCGAGGAATTGACCAACACGATCATTCGGCAGGTCGGCGACCTGCGCAAGATGGTCGACGAATTCTCCTCGTTCGCGCGCCTGCCCAAGCCGGTCTTCCGGACAGAGGATGCCAGCGATCTGGTCCGTCAGTCCCTGTTCCTGCAGGAAGTGGCCCACGCACTGATCGACTTCAGCTTCGCCTGCGACGAGTTGGCGATGCCGATCCAGTGCGATCGTCACCAGTTCGGCCAGGTCATGACGAATGTCCTCAAGAATGCCGTCGAAGCGATCGAATCGCGGGCAAAGGCCGAAGATGTCGATTACCGCGGGCGAATTGCGGTTACCCTTGCGGGCGATCACCAGACCGTCACCGTCAGCGTCACGGACAATGGCATCGGCCTGCCTGCCGAGCGTGATCGCATCCTCGAACCCTACATGACCACGCGCGAGAAGGGCACCGGCCTTGGCTTGGCCATTGTCCACAAGATCGTCGAAGAGCATGGCGGCGAAATGGCCTTCATGCCCGAGCCGGGCGGTGGCACCCGCGTGACCATGAGATTTGCCCGCGATCCGCTTTCCACTTCCCCCGCTTACGCCGAACAGGACTGACAGGACCCCATCATGGCACTAGACATCCTCATCGTTGACGATGAACGCGACATTCGCGAACTGGTCGCCGGCGTACTTTCCGACGAAGGCTACGGTTGTCGGCTCGCGGCCGACAGCACATCAGCGCTCGCTGCGATCGATGAACGGCGCCCCAGCCTGGTGCTGCTTGATGTCTGGTTGCATGGCAGCCCGATGGACGGGCTCGAGGTGCTTGATGAAATCAAGAAGCGCGAACCCGAACTCCCGGTGATCATCTTCTCGGGCCACGGCAACATCGACACGGCTGTCTCGGCCATCAGCCGCGGCGCTATGGATTTCCTTGAAAAGCCGTTCGAAGCGGAGCGACTGCTCCTGCTGGTGGAGCGAGCCACCGAAACCGAACGCCTGCGCCGCGAAAACCAGCGCCTGCGCCAGGGTTTTGCCATGGCCGAAGAGTTTACGGGAAACAGCTCGGCCATCAATCAGGTCCGTGCCACCTTGAAGCGGGTTGCCAGCACCGGCAGCCGCCTGCTCATCACCGGTCCTGCCGGTTCGGGCAAAGAAGTGGCAGCGCGCCTTCTGCATTCCTGGAGCCAGCGCGCGCAGAATGCGTTCGTTACCGTAAATTCGGCGCGCATCACCCCAGAACGTTTCGAACAGGAACTGTTTGGCGAGGAAGTCGATGGCAAACTGGTTCGCACCGGCCTTCTGGAAATGGCCGATGGTGGCACGCTGTTTCTGGACGAAGTGTCGGACATGCCCCCTTCAAGTCAGGCACGGATCCTGCGGGTGCTGACGGAACAGTCCTTCGCTCGTGTAGGAGGCCACCGCCAGTTGCGGGTTGACGTGCGCGTCGTTTCCTCCTCTTCGCGCCCGCTCGAGAAGGAAATTGCCGAACGTCGTTTTCGCGAAGACCTGTACTACCGCCTGAATGTCGTGCCCGTTGCCATCCCATCGTTGATGGATCGGCGTGACGATATCCCGGCACTGGTCGACCATTTTTTCACCCGGCATGCCAGCGAACAAGGCGTGACCCCGCCCGCAGTCTCGCCCGAGGCGATGGCGGCGCTGCAAAGCTACGATTGGCCCGGCAATGTCCGGCAGTTGCGCAACGTGGTCGAACGCACGGTGATTCTCGCGCCGCGCGATCGTCTGGCGCGAATCGATGCCGATATGTTGCCGTCCGAAATCGTGGCGACGCCGATCGGCGGAGAGTCGGGCGGATCGACCCTGATGGGCGTGCCTTTGCGCGAGGCCCGCGAAAACTTTGAACGGGAATACCTCAAGGTCCAGATTCGCCGCTTCTCCGGCAATATCTCCAAGACAGCCAGCTTCATCGGAATGGAAAGGTCGGCGCTGCACCGCAAGCTCAAGCTTTTGGGTATGGCAGATCGGAAAGATGACGAGGACGAGGAGTGATCTTGCATTTCACGTTGTGAATACGCATTAAGGCGGAACCTTGTGCGATTTCCCATGTTTACGGGACTGCCACAGGGGCATAAACTCGGAACGAACCCGGCCGAAGCGCTCGCGCGCGAAGGCCAGATCGCGAAGCTCCGTTATGGGGCCAAGCCAATAGAAAACGGAGTCACCAGAAATGACCGGCAAGACGCTCACCGCCCGCCCTCGGCCCAAGGCCGAACCCGCGCCCGTCGCTGAAGTGCCAGCCCAGGCACCTGTCACGGGGCCAAGTGGCGGAAAGGGACAGAACCTGCAGGACCTGTTTCTCAATCACCTGCGCCGGAACAAGATTCCCGTCACGATGTTTCTGGTAAAGGGCGTCAAGCTTCAGGGCATCGTAACATGGTTCGACAATTTTTCGATCCTGCTGCGCCGCGATGGTCAGTCTCAGCTAGTGTACAAGCACGCGATCTCGACGATCATGCCGGGCGTTCAGCTTTCGGTAGCGCACTTCCAGACCGGTTCCGAGGAGAACGGCAGGAAAGCGCGCCTGTTGCAGGAAGTGTTTCTTTCCAGCGTGCGCGATGCCGCCGTTCAGGTCACGATGTTCCTGGTGAACGGCGTCATGCTGCAGGGCCGGGTCGCGTCATATGATCTCTTCTGCATGCTGCTCGAGCGTGAAGGATACGTCCAACTCGCCTACAAGCATGCCGTTTCTACGATACAGCCTGCCGGTCATGTTGATCTCACCGGCGACTGGGATGGTGAGGATTCCTGAGCACTTTTGAATTCGGCAACAACACCGGCGAGATTGCCGGTGAAGTCACCCGTGGCGCGCGCGCCGTCGTCGTTCTCCCTGACATCAAGCAGCGGGGAGGGGGCCTCGGCGCGGACGCCGAATCCCGGCTTGAAGAAGGGCAGGGGCTGGCCCGCGCCATCGGGATTGAAGTCGTCGATTCCTTTATCCTGCCCATCCGCGCGGTTCGCCCGGCAACCTTGTTCGGCGAAGGCCAAGTTCAACGGATCGAGGTTGCCTGCAATCAGTCCGACGCCGAACTGGTAATCGTCGATGGTGCGCTATCGGCAGTTCAGCAGCGCAACCTGGAAGACAAGCTGAAGCGCAAGGTTATCGATCGCACAGGCCTGATCCTCGAAATTTTCGGTGAACGCGCGGCAACCGCAGAAGGGCGGTTGCAAGTCGAACTGGCGCATCTGGATTATCAGGCCGGTCGTCTCGTGCGCTCGTGGACTCACCTGGAACGTCAGCGTGGGGGCTTCGGCTTTCTCGGTGGGCCGGGTGAAACCCAGATCGAAGCTGACCGTCGGCAAATCCGCGGTCGCATGGCGCGCTTGCGCAAGGAATTGGAGCAGGTGCGCCGGACTCGTGGCCTTCACCGCGAACGGCGCCAGCGTGCACCGTGGCCGGTCATTGCGCTCGTCGGCTACACGAACGCAGGCAAATCGACGCTATTCAACCGCCTGACCGGAGCCGACGTGATGGCCGAAGACCTGCTCTTCGCCACGCTTGATCCTACTATGCGTGCAATCCGGATGCCGGGTGTCGAAAAGGCGATCCTTTCCGATACGGTAGGTTTCATCTCCGATCTGCCGACCCAGCTCGTCGCTGCGTTCCGTGCGACTCTCGAGGAAGTCACGGCGGCTGACGTCATCGTCCACGTGCGCGATGTGGCCAACCCCGCAACGGCCGATCAAAAGCGTGGAACAAATGGGACCTGCTGACTCGGGAGGAGCAGGACATGCGGCATGATCTGATTGCCGCAAAACTGGCGGAAACGCCTGTCGTTCCGGTTTCTGCGCTGACAGGTGAAGGCGTAAGTGGGCTGCTTGAGCGACTTGGCCAGATGTTGACGGAAGGCGCGCAGACGCTTGATCTCACCGTGCCGCTTTCAGATGGACAGCGCCTGGCATGGCTGCACGCACATGGCGACATTCTCGAAGAACACCAGACGTCAGACGATGATGATGCCCCCGCTATGCGTATGAAAGTGCGCCTGACAGCGCGAGAATTGGGGCGTTTTACCGCTCTGACTGCTTGACCAATTGCCACAGCGCTTCCTGCTCTGCCAGGGTAAGCGACGAAAACCAGCCTGCTGCCATTTCTTCCATGCCCCGGTATCGCCGTTCGAACTTGGCATTGGCAAAGCGCAAAGCGTCTTCGGGAGCGACGCCAAACTTGCGCACAAAGTTCACCGTCGCGAACAGCAGATCGCCGGCTTCGGCAACCCGTTCTTCCTCTGACGAGGCCTCACGAAGTTCTTGCATTTCTTCGATAACTTTTTCGGCCGCCCCTTCAGGATCGGGCCAGTCGAAGCCCTGACGTGCCGCACGTTTTTGCAGCTTTTCGGCGCGCATCAACGCGGGTAGCGCAAGCGCCACACCGTCCATGGCGCTCTCGGCACCCTTTTCGGCGCGTTCACGTGCCTTGGTGCTTTCCCAAAACTCTTCTCGTGACGCGCTCACGTCAGGCTGATCGCCGAACACATGAGGATGCCGAGCTTCCATCTTGTCCGAGATCGCAGCCGCAACATCGTCAAAGTTGAAAAGGCCGAGCTCTTCGGCCATGCGGGAATGAAATACGACCTGGAAAAGCAGATCGCCAAGCTCTTCCTTCAAAGCCGCCGTATCATTCCGCGCGATGGCATCTTCGACTTCATACGCTTCCTCGACCGTATATGGTGCAATCGTGGCGAACGTCTGTGAGCGGTCCCATTCGCAACCATGCTCAGGGTCCCGCAATCTTGCCATTATTGCCAAAAGCCGGGTGATCTGGGGCATTGGTAACGAGGTCATTTAGCAGTCCGTTCCGCTTGAAGGATGGTTCAAGGAGGCAAGCCACCTATCCGTGATCTAATGTTGATAATACATATTATGTAAATTTCACTCACCCTGCCGCTCGGGTTTTAGTAAGACACTGTAAACGCAACGGTCACGGCTACGAACAAGAACAACCATATCCCAGCTAGCCGCAATGCGTGTGACAAGCGAATGCCGCGACCGCGAAAATTGGCTGCAACCAGCACGAGGGCCATGAAAATTCCAATGAGCGTGACAAGTTGTTCGCCGCTCAAATCGCGATCTCCATCCCGTCATACGCCGGCTCGACATGATCTGGCGTTTCGTCACACAGCGCGCGGTAGTCCATTGATTTGTCGAGATGCGTCAGTACGCCACGCCCGGCGCGCGTAGCTTCGATCAGTTCAAGTGCCATCGCAAGATGCGAGTGAGTTGGATGTGGCGTGCGGCGCAGGCAGTCGACCACCAGCACATCGACCTTATAGAACAGGTCGATCATCTCGCTGGTGATTTCACTGAAGTCTGTTGCGTAACCGATTGTTTTTCCACCCTGATCAAAGCGAAATGCCGTAGACTGCGCCGGGCCGTGCGGCATCTGGCAGTGGCCTACGCCGATGCCGCAGACCATGCGCACCCGGTCGAGATTGTCGAGTTCGACGATCGTGTGGTATCCGTGCTGTCCTGCAAAAACGTAGCCAAACCGCTGACGCAATCGCCTGACAGTTTCGCCAGCGGCAAAACCGGGAATGGGCCCTGCGCGGCCATAACGCAGCGGTCGCAAATCATCGATGCCGTGGCAATGGTCGGCGTGGTCGTGCGTCCAGAACACGCCGTCCACCCGGTCAATTCCGCATGCCAGAAACTGTTGTCGCAGATCGGTCGGCGTGTCGACTAGCAGCCGGCTGCCATCGTCGCCTTCGACGATGATGGCTACGCGTGTCCTCCGGTTACGCGGCTCTTCCGGATCGCAATCGCCCCAGTCGTTGCCAATACGTGGGACTCCAGTCGAGGTTCCGGACCCCAGGATTGTGAGTTTCATAATGCCGCCTTGTTGAACAGGCGAAAGAAATTTGCGCCGGTGGTATCCGCCAACGCTTCTGCGCTGACGCCACGCAAGGCAGCAACATAGGCGCAGGTATCGGCCACGAACGCAGGCTCGCAGGTCCGGCCCCGATGTGGCACCGGTGCCAGAAATGGCGCGTCGGTTTCGACCAGGATGCGATCTTCAGGCAACGTCGCGGCAACCGCCTGCAAGTCCTTGGCGTTCTTGAATGTTACGATGCCAGAAAGCGAAATCGACAGCCCCAAATCAAGCATCCGCGCGGCAAGGGACGCAGACGCCGTGAAGCAGTGAATCAGCGCTGGAAAGGCCCCCTGCTCCATTTCCTCGGCGATGATGCGAGTCGTATCATCTTCAGCATCACGGGTGTGCACGATCAGCGGCAGGCCGGTCTCCCGCGCGACGCGGATGTGCATCCTGAACAGGTCCTGCTGCACTTGCCGGTCAGAGTGGTCGTAGTAGTAATCGAGTCCGGTCTCGCCGATACCGATCACCCGTGGATGAGCTGCTGCTTCGAGCAATACGGCTTCGCCGAGATCGGCGTGCCCGTCGGCCTCGTGCGGGTGTATACCCACGCTGGCCCAGACATCCCCTTCCCGCTCTGCCGTGGCGACAATGTCAGCCCATTCGCTTTGCCGCGTAGAGATGTTGAGGAAGCCACGGACCCCGGAATTCCGGGCTCGGCCAAGCACTTGTGCCTGGTCCTCGACCAATCCCTTGTAATTCAGGTGGCAGTGAGAATCGATCAGCATCATGCAGATGCCTGATCCTGGGGCACTTCCAGTCGCGGGAACGCAGGAATTGGCTGAGATATCCGTTCGCCTGAAGCAACCCGCGCGAGGTACCAGTCGGGGTCGGTCAAAGCCGAATAGCCGCGTGCGTC